>NZ_SORO01000003.1 GCF_004368965.1 Leptospira meyeri
AAATAAGCTATTCAACAAGCTCTTAATCAATAGCTACATGACGTCGCATAACAGCGTCTTCCCGCTACGTTTCGGGACAAGCCCTCACTCGGCCTGCGGCAAATTGTCCTCCTGTCACTCGCATGCAGACGCAAGCTACGTGCCAGTCCCTAACGTCCCCTCCGGGACTCAGGGGCGGACAACTTCGGGAAGACTAATTCGTTATGCGCAAGCGATTTAGAAATTATTTATGGAAAGTTCAGAATTTAAAGAAAATATAAACTTAAAGGAAGCTTTAGCTTTATCACAAGAAGTACTCGGTGATATAGAATTATCTCGAATACCTTTAACTAACATCGCACTTAAAGCAAGTCGAATCGCAAGGTTGTTGAATGACATAGATTTTCAGAAAATATTTTCATATGAAGCAGCAGGATATCCAACTACCCCAAACGGAATTTCCGGAGAGATTTGGCAATTAATGCTAAAATCGAATCGAGTCTTCGAACAGAAAAAAAGTATCACGAATGAAATAGAATCGCTAGCCTATAGAAATAGTATATTAGAACTAGAAAATTTGCTCGATGCTTATAAACAGGGCATTGACGCTGCGAGAGATCCAGACCTATCTGTGTCTTCAGCAAATCCATCCCAACGAGTATTACTACCAACGGGAAATAAAGATGAACGAGCACGTTTAATATCGAACATAAGTACAACTTCGAGCCGATTATCAGAGCGAAGAAATTTTATATATCAATACGCACTTTCTAAATATAATGAACTAAGATTTTCCAAGATTAATGAAAATATTTTTGTCAGATACAGTTCCGGATTTATCGATATTATCGAAAAAATATTGCCTGAAGAATTACCGAAATTTTCAGCTATCTATAGTAATTTAGACTCCGATAATCCTGAGGATTGGGCAAATGCAGTTCATAGTTGCAGAAGGTTATTACAATCTGTTGCAGATAAGTTAATGCCCTCAACTGAAGATAGAAAAATTTCCTTACCAGATGGAAAAGAAAAGAAAATCCAAATGGGAAAAGACAAATTCATTAATAGGTTAATTTATTATATCGAAACAAAAAGTGACTCGGAGAGATTTCAAGAATTAATTGGAAGCGATCTAACGCATATTGGTGAAAGAATTGATAGTGTCTTTCAGGCATCACAGAAAGGATCGCATTCTTCTATAAAACGACAAGAAGCAGACAGATATGTGATACATACTTTTCTCTTACTCGGAGATATTCTTTCACTATAAATCGCCAGCGCATAACAGCGCCTTAACGCTTCGCATCGGGTCAAGCCCTCGCTCGGTCTGCGACACATAGGCTTCTGGCACTCCCCTTGCTTACGCAAGTGTCGTTCCAGTCCCTAACGTCCCGTCGGGACTCAGGGTCGGGGAACGTCGTTTACACTAGTTCGTTATGCGACATTTCAAAATTGTATGCCTCAAGACATGGGTAACACTTTTGTAGCAAGACATAGGTAACACTTTCTGGTTTCTCATCCCCTAGAACACCTTTTTAGGAGGGCTATGGGGATGCCTTGGAAGGAGAATCAGGTCGTGGATTTAAGATTGGAATTCGTCATGGCGAGCTTTGAGAAAGGAATCAATTTCACTCAGCTCTGTGCAGAGTATGGAATATCTACCAAGTGTGGATACAAATGGAAAGAAAGGTTTTTGAGTGAGGGAAAGGCTGGGCTTCTAGACAAGAAGAGAACTCCTAAGAACTCACCTAAGAAGATTCCTGAGGATGTCGTTCTTGAGCTCATCAAGCTCAAGAACAATAAGAAGTTTTGGGGTTCAAAGAAGATTCTCGAACTTTACAAAAGAAAGTTTCCGGATGTAAAACCTCCTGACAAATCAACTCTTGGTCGCATCTTTCAAAAAGCAGGACTTACCTTACCTAAGAAAAGAAAGAGAGTCAAACACTTCGGAGAAAGAATCTCGCAACCAGAAAAGTCTACTCACTCAAATCATATTTGGACTGTTGACTTCAAAGGATGGTGGTATACCGCTGATTCTGAGAAAGTAAATCCTCTCACTATCAGAGACGATTATTCCAAATACATTCTCTCCATCAAAACTCTGAGCAAAGGTGATATCCCGTCTGTTAAAGCCGAATTCAGTAGGTTATTTAAGATCTACGGGCTTCCTGAGATCATAAGGTCCGACAACGGACCTCCCTTTGCTTCTATGCAATCTCTACTCGGTCTCACAAAACTATCTGTTTGGTGGCTCTCTCTTGGAATTAAACTCGATCGTATTGAACCAGGAAAACCCTACCAAAATGGCGCTCATGAAAGAATGCACAAAGACATGGCTCGTGAACTACAACATGAGATCGTTGGGAACATTACATTACACCAAAAACTCTTCGATAAGTGGAGAATTGAATTTAACAGAGAAAGACCACATGAATCTCTTAACATGAAAACTCCGGAACAAGTCTATGTGAAATCAGAAAGACTATTTGATCCTAATGCCGATCTCTTACTCACTTACCCTTTTGGATTCAAGCAAAGACATGTCAATGATAGAGGTTACATCAACTGGCTAGGACATCTTGTCATGATCGGTAATCCGTTCAATGGGTTCAATGTCGGAATCAAAAGAGAGGGTGATCATTATTCTATCTGGTTTGCTAATAACAAATTAGGTATCATCGACAATGATTTCTTCTTGCTTAATTCTGATCCGGATTCATACAAAGATCATAAACCAAGAAAGGTTCCCAAGAAGCGTTACCCTTCTCGTGCCGCATAACCGTTACCTATCTATTGAAGTCATACCCAAATTAATTGCTAATAAATTTAACAATAATTTCTAGAAAAATAAGAATTTTATAGAAAATACTTATTGGAAATTTCGTTTTGAATTTAATAAATATATCGAGGAGAATCTTTAAATTGAAAGTATTCAAAATTCAATTAATGAGTTATTTTTTAACCATTCCCTACTTAGTATTATTTTTAACAAATTGTACTACAGATAGAGATAAAGAACAAAAACGTTGCCAAAATGCTAATAATATTCTTCAACTTTGTTTAATTATTAACCAAAACGATTCTAGATATTGCGACACTCAATCAGCTAGTGCTATTACAACGTGTCAAGCTGCAAAATAAAATTAAAAATAATGAATACACTATAATTTAAGAGTTCTTATTTTAATCTCTTTAATTTCAATTATTACAACAGGTTCACAAATGAACATAAACAAACTTAAATTCACCTTTTTATTATTTTTTATAATTATTAATTTTAATCTTTTCCCTATAAATCCAGAGAAGATTCATATTCTCATCTCTGAAGATAAAATCATGATAAATGAATGGAATATACCGGAAGAACTTGAATTAGATATTCTAGAGAGTAAAATTGGTAAATTTGACAGAAAAATCGAATCAGAAGAAAGTATTAAATATATATGGGATAATCTAGGCATAGTCGCAAAATTTACTAAAAATTCAAAATATCTAAACAAGCTTACTGTCTACTATGTAACTGCTTTAAAAAATGATGAGCCTAAAGAAATTTATAAAGGAAAAATGAATTTTTATAGTTCTGATCCAAACCAAAAAATTGAAACTACTTATAAAGGTTGGTTTTGTCGATTTAAAATAGGAAATCGAAGTTTATACGGTATCTGTAAAGGGGAAAATAGAAATCTAGAACAGATAGATATTCTATCTAAATAAATTGAATTTGAAAAAGTTTTGAATTCTATTTAGACGTCGCATAACAGCGACTTACCTCTACGCTTCGGGACTTCGCCCTTGCTCGGGCTACGCCAAATTCCCCTTCTGGCATTCGCCTTGCGTTCGCAAGCTACATGCCAGTCCCTAACGTCCCGTTCGGCCAGCCTACGTCGGTTAGTCTAGTTCGTTAGCTGAAATGTGGCAACTTGATAGAAGAAATGGAAATTAACCTGTACGAATTTAGTAAGAATAAAAAGCATCACTGATCCGCAAACTGGACAATCATTCAATGTGATAATGTGACGAATTAAGACCCTTTTCCCAAAAAGGAAGAACGAAAATGGGAAACTGCATCGAAAAAAACCCAAATTAATACTTCATTTCAGGATTTCATATCACTTCTTCTGAAAAAATAAATCTTTGCAACTAAATAATAGTTGCAAAGTGATGCAAAATTTGTATAATTTCCATAAGTGTCAAAAATTCATAAGCTAATTGCAAGGTTTAAGGCTAAACCAAAAGATTTTACTTATGATGAGCTGAGAAAATTACTAGGGGCATTAGATTATCTAGAAGACAATTCTGGAAAGTCTTCGGGGTCTAGGGTCGCATGGGTTCATTCAAAAACTAAGCACATAATAAGACTCCACAAGCCGCATCCTCAAAACATCCTTAAGGCTTACCAGGTTTCGCAAATTTTTGATGAATTAATCGCGGAAGGTTATATCCAATGAAAGACATTATCGAATACAAAGGTTTCCTAGGATCTCTACATTTTGATTCGGATGATGAGATTTTTTTTGGGAAGATTGAAGGCATTGAAGATCTCATTTCTTTTGAAGGCCAGTCTGTTAAAGAAATCAAAAAAGCATTTACCGAATCCGTTGATGATTACCTGGAATTATGCAAGAAAGCAAAAAAAAGTCCTGAAAAATCTTTCAAAGGATCATTCAATGTTAGAATTTCTACCGATTTACATAGACGTGTTTATCGCAAATCTTTAATTGAAGGGATTTCGCTTAATCAATTAGTTCAACGCGCTTTGGAAAAAGAAATAGATACTAGAACGCCACACTTCAGCTAACTACGGGGAAACGCTTCGCTGCGGCACTTACGGCCTTGCTCGGTCTACGACACATTGTCCTCCGTCACGCTTCTCGCTCTGCAAGAAGACGCGCCGACGCTAACGCCTCCTACGGAGGCTCAGCTACGGACAACGTCGTCTCCACTAGTTCGTTATGCGAAAATTTTCGGGCGCTTCTATTTTAATAAATTGCGAGCGTCCATGCTCGCTAAAATAGCAAAAAAAAGTTGTTGTTACCAATTCGGGAACATGTCCTTATTGATTTGTGAGGGTTATTTCTAGAAAAATACTGAGAGATTTCTACTCTATTCCCAAATACTCGGACTCTAAAATTCCGATCGAAGTTTGGTTTAAAGAGACTTCGAAAGCTTTCTGGAAATCTCCTTCTGATGTTAAAGAAAAATACAGAAATGCTAGTTTCCTTAAGGATAATAGAATCGTTTTCAATATACATGGAAACAAATACAGATTAATTATAAAGGTTCACTATAATCTACAAACTGTATTTATAAGGTTTATAGGAACTCACGAACAATATGATAAAATCAATGCTGAGGTGATTTAAATGAACATTAAGCCTATTAAAAATCAAAAAGATCACTTAGATGCTCTATCAGAGATTGAAAAACTCTGGGATGCAAAGAAAAATACACCCGAATACGACAAATTAGATATTCTTATTACATTAGTTGATGCTTACGAGACTAAACACTACCCGATTGATGATCCGGATCCAATCGAAGCTTTAAAATCTGTTATGGATGACATGAACATGAAAAGTGTTGATTTAGGAAATCTCATAGGTGGACGTAGTCGTGCCACTGAAATCTTAAATCGGAAAAGAAAGCTTACTTTAGAAATGATTAGAAAGATTAATCAAAATCTTGGAATCCCTACAGACATTCTTGTAAAAGAATATAAAGTCAAAACTTCTAAGACAGGAAGAAAAAGAACGCCATCCGTGGCGTAATTAGTTTTCTAAACCCGAAAACTTCGCATAACAGCGTGGAAACGCTGCGCTTCGGCACTCACGGCCTCGTTCGGACTGCGACACATAGGCTTCTGGCACTCCCCTTGCCTGCGCAAGTTTCGTGGCCAGTCCCTAACGTCCCGTTCGGGACTCAGGGTCAGGGAACTTCGGTAAGTCTAGTTCGTTATACGAAATTGCTGTAAAACATTAGTTTGAACAAAAAAAACGATATTTTCAGAAAATTCATTCAAAATGATATGAAAATAGTTTGATTTTTACTTTTCTAGAACAAAAAATTTGATGTATCCGATCATGAAATCTCTAAGTTTTCAAATCCCAGACCAAATAGACCTAAATGAATATGATTTCAAAATGGCTATGGCTGTTAAATTATATGAGACTGGTAAAATATCCATTGGGCAAGCTGCTGATATCGTTAACCTATCAAAGTCTTCTCTAATTGATGTGATGAAAAACTATGGGTCTTCTATTCTATTTGGATACTCTATCGATGATCTTAAAACTGATTTAGAGAATGCCTGACGTTATCTCTAACACAAGTTGCTTAATACTTCTTTCAAAAATCCAACAATTTGGTATTTTAAAAAGCTTATATAATACAGTCATCATTACTGATACAGTTAAGACTGAATTTGGTGAAAATATTCCTGACTTTATAAAAATCAAAAATCCTACCCAAGAATTTTCTGTTAAGTCTCTTGAACAAATTTTAGATAGCGGAGAAGCAACAACCATTGCTTTGGCACTAGAATCAAAAAACTCTCTCGTAATATTGGATGACCTAAAGGCCAGAAAAATAGCAAAGAATCTTGGATTAAAAATAACCGGAACTCTAGGAATTTTAGCAAAAGCGAAAAAATTAGGTATAATAAAAGATTTAGAGAAACAAATTGATGAACTTCAAAAAAAGGGAATCTGGATCTCCGAATCAGTCCTAACCGAAATTCGAAAAATAAACAACTCAAACTACTAAAAGCAGCAACTTCGTATAACAGCGGGGAAACGCTTCGCTGCGGCACTTACGGCCTTGCTCGGTCTACGACACATTGTCCTCCGTCACGCTTCTCGCCACGCAAGAAGGCGCACCCACGCTAACGCCTCCTTCAGAGGCTCAGCTAAACGAAACGTCGGTAAGCCTAATTCGTTATACGACATTTCAACAAATGAAAACATTTTTAATTCAAATTATAATATTAAGTTCCTCAATCTTGAAAGCTCAAGAATCAATTTCCCTTAACATAATAAATGAAAAGACGAGATTATATGAAAAACCGAGCTTCAGCGCAAAATCAATTGAAATGTTAAATGAAGGTTCTGAGTTGGAGGTATTAGATTTCGATAATAAAATACAAAAAAACAATGGGATGAATGGAATTTGGATCAAAATCGAATACCCATTTGGTTGGATTTTCTCATCAAATTTAAATATAGATACGTCTCTCGATGTTTCTTGCGATTTCAACTTTAACAGTGTTAGAAAGCTTTCCTTCAATAATTTTGAAATTATATTCTTAAAAAAACAACTCGTAATCTTATCTTCGTTTGACTTAGGAAATAGTTTCAATCAACAAATTGGAACATGGAAATGGGAAGAAAACAGAATAGTTAGTAGCGTAAAATTCACTGATTCTACGATGACAGACTGCTAAAATATCTGCTATGAATCCGAAAATAATGCTAAATGTAAATTAGAATGTAAACGAGATTCAATGAACAAATTCGGAAAATTATTTGTGGAAGCAGATATAGAATTCGAATTAATTTCAATTAATAATAAACCAAGTTTGATATTTAAAAAAATTAAAGAGTATAATTTAAAGAAGAATACCTTTTTTAGCAAATTTGGTATTATAGAAAATAAAAGATATAACGCAATTTGTCCTAAAAGTTGAAACGTCGCATAACAGCGCCTTCCCGCTTCACTTCGGGACTTATTCCATCACTTTGATTTATCATAAATAAACTTGAAGAAAAGGGGCAAAAAATCGTTCCTTATGATTAATTTAAATTTTTAGCCAACATAAATAAAAGAATCTCTCTACACTCGTAAGCAACAAGCTATCTATTCTTTGATAACAAGATACTTTTACCAAAATTTACAATTGGAAAGAAGACTCAATACGAAGCTGATTTAAGCAAAAGCGGAAAAGTTCAAAGGCTTCTTTCTTCCCTTTGTGTAATAAATTGATTTTTCAGCTTTACATTTTAGCACCCAAAGCTCGTTATAACCAGACCTGTTTGTAGCAAATTATGGGAGAACAACACCAAAAATTACAAATGCTAATTGCAGAAGAAAATTAAGGTCAATAATTAGTGATCGGTAAAAGTATGAATATTCGAATATTCATTATCAAAGATAAGGAAATTATAGAAAATGAGTATAAAAAAGAAGTTATCCCCAAAACAAGCAGAAGATCTTATCAAGATATTAAAAGAACGATTCGAAACAAATATGAGTCGTCATCAGAATTTGATGTGGACGGAAATACAAAAAAAAATTGAAAAAAACTCCCAAAAACTCTGGTCTCTTTTTGAAATGGAAAGGACAGGAGGTGAACCTGATGTTATCAAGTATGACCAGAAAAGTAACGGATATCTCTTCTGCGATTGTTCGAAAGAAACTCCCAAAGACAGGAGAAGTCTTTGTTATGATAGGAAAGCTTTGGATTCTAGAAAAGAAAATAAACCAAAGAATAGTGTTATCGATTTAGCTAGTACAATGGGGATAGAATTACTTACTGAAGAACAATACAGATACCTGCAATCTTTGGAAAACTTCGACACTAAAACATCCAGCTGGATTTTTACACCAACGAATATCAGAGACCTAGGTGGAGCTCTTTTTGCAGATTTTCGTTATGGCCAAGTATTTATCTACCACAATGGAGCTGAATCCTACTATGCAGCCAGAGGATTTCGGGGTTCTATCTGGGTTTAAAAACAAAACGAATAAATTTTTAAAAGAATCAATACTATATGATACAAAATTGCATTAATTTTTTTTTAGCTCTCCTTCTTTTTTCGAATTGTTTTGGAGAATTAGAAATATTAAATTCAGACAATAACAAGAAGACTAAAAGTCAAAAAAATGCAGAAGTCGCTTGTGCGTTAGCTCAGAACACTTACTTTAGTAGTTGTGTTTCTAATAAGCATAGTGCATCATACTGTTCTGCTTTATATGGGCAATGTACATTAGCCTGCGCACTAACACAATCTGCATTTGCAATCGGTTGTGGCTTATAAGAAGTCATGTCAAATTTGTTTATCAATCAATTGATTCCAATAGAAGATTATCAGTTGGAATGGGAAAATTTCTTGGCTCCTAAAACCTCTTATGATCAAGCTCAAAAACAAAATGGTAAACTTGGACTTGCAATAAAGCCAAATGATGTCTTTTGGTATTTAAGAGAAATAGAAAATAAGGTTTTACTCTCCTCTGGCCAATGGGGAACAAAACAATCATTTGCAAATCGATTAATCACAACAACACAATCCGAACACCTATACTCTTCTTCTTTCTGGAAGAAATTCTCAGCAAATCGATGTTTAATTCCTGTTACAGCTTATTTTGAATGGCAAATGCAAATGAATGGAAAAAAACATAAGTTTAAAATAGAATTTAAAGACAAAAAATCATACTTTGGAGGAATCTGGGGACCACTACCTGAAAGTATGACTTGGGTCACAATTCTTACTCAAACTGCAAATGCGAAAACAGCGGAAATTCATAATTATGGGGATAATAAACATAGACAACCAATCGTAATCCGAAAAGTAAATCAAAAGTTATGGCTAAACTCAAAAGTAAACTCTGAATTGGAGGTAAAAAATTTAATTACGCAGTTCAAGGAGGATGACATAACCACAGAGGATTTAGACTATGAACAAACATTATTTAATTGATCATGTAGCCTGTAAAACTATTCCTGGCATACTGAGATAATTAGGTAGAGATTCAATACGATGCATCCATTTTCTTATATTTTTATATTCTAATAGATCTACATTACCTTGATGACACAACGCGATATATGGATAAATAGCAATATCTGCAATACTCAAGCTCTCAGTTGCCAACCAATTTTTCGAAATTAATCTTTTTTCTAACAAATTGAGAAGATTTTCAGTAACCTGTTTTGCTTCTCCTAAATTGATTTCGCGTCCAAGCAAATAATGTATTCTTAAAGCACCAGGACCACGTGAGACTTCATTTGCAGCAGTTGAAAGCCAAGAAACTATTTCCGCTGACTTCGCAGGATCGTTGGGAAACCAATGTTCGTCTCCGTAAGCACGAGCCAAATATACCAAAATCGCTTGGCTATCTCGAATGACCATATTTCCATCTTTTAGCACCGGAACTTGTCCAAAAGGGTTCAATTCCAGGAAATTCTCCGATTTATGTTCTTTGTCGGCTGGGTTAAACATTCGACTTTCATATTTCAGATTCAAAAATGATAACATTAGCCTTATCTTGTAGCTATTTCCAGACAGAGAAAACTCGAATAATTCAATCATATCCATTTCAATACCAACTGCCCGTAAGGGTTGGCAATGATTTTTTTGAATTATATTGCTAGAATCGTAAAAACCAAATTTAGAAATATTCAGACTTTAACAAAAAAAAATGATCATTAAGCTTTAATATAAATTTACCTCTTAACTTCATCGCCAAAGACCATTCGGAATTGTTTCAATAAAATCAAAAAAGTTTTTCTATTCTTCTCCGGCATTGTACTCAGTATAGGATCAAAGTGTAATAATATTTTTTTTGGTAAAACTTTTTCCAATGATTTTCCTTTTGCAGAAAGGCTGATCAGTGTTGATCTTTTATCAAGTTTAGAAACCTCAATTTGGATCAGACCTGCCAGTTTCATACGGCGAATCATCTTCGAGGCAGAAGGAGCATCTTGTAAGGTCAATTCAATGATCTGTTTTTGACTTAAAGTACCCTTTTGCCAAAGCATTGCCAATACCTGCCACTGCTCAGGGGATAATTGGAAATCTTTGAGACAACGAATCAATTCCCTTCTAAAAAGCAGGGCAACACGGTTTAAATTAAATCCAATTTGATCATCAAGTAAAAACATAATATTGATTAGGATTCTACATGTCCAATTACTTGTCCAGACAATTAAACATTGACAACCAAGACCTTCTCCTTTTTAATAGTCTGGACAAGTAATTGGGAGCTTAAAATGAAACAAATCGATTTGGTTTTTCGTATGTTATTAGGAATAGTTTTTATTCTCTTCGGGATTAGTAAATTCTACGCTTTTATGCCAACACCACCGATGTCACCAGCAGCGGCAAATTTTATTGCCGCAATCATTTCCACCGGCTATTTATGGCAACTCGTTGGCTTTTTAGAAATTTGCGGAGGACTATTAGTCATCTACCAAAAAACGACAGTTCCTGGACTAATGATCTTAGCTCCAATCACTGTAAATATCACATTCTATTTAGGTTTTTTGCAATATACTATCGGTCCTGCTCCCTTCATTATGATATTGTTTTTGTTATCTAGCATCAGTTTCTTGGCTTGGGAAAGAAGAAAACAATGGTTAACGCTGTTTTACAATCAATCGCCTTAACAAAAAAATAATCTTATAATAACAAGTTTTGAAATCAGGGTAACTTGGAAAGAAACCCTGATTTTATTAATTCAAGTCATCGATCTTTATATCATTAGGAGATGGCCTACCTACTCCTTGTTCAATCGAATCTTTCAAACTCAATAAAAATATTGCCCATTTCATACTACAATGAGCAGTAAATTCTGACTCTCTTTTCCAATCTTGATGACGGAAATAGATAATTGTCATGTTTCCGCCATCTGGAGCTTGTCCAATATTCCATTGAAAATCGATATGAGAACCAATCCAATCCTCTGGACCAGAAATACATTCCCATAATACTCGTTTAGCATTAATTACCTGAACTTTCATTTCCATAGCGTTTCCATGTCCGAATCCAAAAAATATCGATTCCCCCCTGGAAGATTGCCCTGTTGAAAAATTTCCATCGACTTCCTTTGTCCACCAATTTGATAAACCTACTTTTGTTGTGAGAGCGGTCAATACTTCCTCTTCGGAAGATTTAACGCCTATTTTGTGATATATCCCATTCATACAGTCCCTCTTTTAATTCTATGATTCAAAAATCGCATTGATTCCTATTTTATTCCCAAAGATTTTTTCCCATCCAAGTATCTAAAGCGTCGAGAATGCAAGACCAACCATGATGATGCATCTTAACTTGGATATCAGTGGTTAATTCTTCTTGGATCAGTGTTATCAATGTTTTAGTTTTTTGTTGCGAGTCCTTTCTACTTAATCCAAAATCGTCTTTTATTTCTTCAAATGTAATTGTTACTAGTGTATCTTTGTTTTCCGTAGCTTGGGAACGCCATGTAAAAACTAATTTAGTGGGTTCTTCTATTTTAATATATTCACCTTCGTGCGGGAGAATTTTCCCATTGAGAGACATATTGATTAAAAATTTTCCACCTGGCCTTGCATCCAAAGTAGCGGACTCGATACCGATACCCTCACCTGATAAAAACCAACGTGAAAAATCTTCTGCATTAAGCCATGCACGAAAGAGTTTTGATGGCTCAGCGTTAATTCTTTTTTCTACTTTTAATACCTTGGGATTCATTTTCTTTCTCCTCAATAAATGCTTCAAGTCTTGCCAATTTATTTATCCAAAATTCTTGGTGATATGTAATCCAATCAGTTGCTTCTGAAATAGTTTGATTTAGCAATTCCAAACGAAAACTACGACCATCTTCTGGAGCACGAACTTTTCGAATCAGTTGCGCTTCAGCCAACACTTCGATATGTTTAGCAACCCCGGCAAATGACATAGCAAATGGCTCTGCAAGCTCAGAAATGCTTAAGGGTCCTTTACGCAGCCGTTCCAACATCTGCCTTCTGGAATGATCAGCAAGTGCAGCAAAAACTCGATCCAAGACCTGCTCTTTCTTTTTTAATTCAACCATTTAGTTGAATAAACTCTTTTCCTTTTTTTTGTCAATTATTATACTATATGGTTGAATATTTTTTAAACGAGAGGTAAAGAGAGGCAAAAACCTTTATTTTGGATATTTCATTAAAAGGGAATTGTCCGATAACAAACTACAAACGTTACCCGTCTCTCTTTCCCACCGTATGGAGTTTACAACGATAGAGGTAAAGAAAAAATATACTTTAGGAAGTGTGTATGAACTGGATTTTCCTTGTAGTAGCTGGCCTTTTTGAAGTTTTATTTGCTTTTTGTTTAGGGAAAGCAAAAGAAACTTCAGGAAACGAAATGTATTATTGGTATTTAGGTTTTTTTATTTCTCTATTGATCAGCATGGGTTTACTCATCAAAGTAACTCAAGATCTACCGATTGGCACTAGTTATGCGATATGGACAGGAATTGGCGCTGTTGGGACAGTTCTTATTGGAATTATATTTTTTAAAGAGCCAATCGAATTTTGGAGGATTTTTTTCCTTTTGACTTTGGTTATCTCTGTAGTAGGACTCAAATTCGTATCACACTAAATGCAAATCTCAAAACCAACCTCTCAGTTCGAAAAAACATTACCTGCATTTTTAAAAAATGTACAAAAGGTTCTATTTGATCAGTTAAAATTAATCATTACAAATGTTTACTTGGAAGAAGAAAGTACGGAATACAATGCATGTCACTTTCAATGCAAAGGTAAAAATATCACTTTCCGAATAGCAAAAATCACACCAAAAAAAATAGGACAATTTGTAACATTATGGAAACGAAGTCATAAAGGTCCCATTGAACCTTATTACTTTAAAGATAAAATAGATTTATATATTATAGAAACTCAACATATAAATCGAATTGGATATTTTATTTTCACCAAAGAGATATTAAATGAAAAAGGAATTCTTTTTGGTAAATTTGAAGGTAAACGAGGATTCAGAGTTTATCCAGGCTGGGATAAACCAAACAACAAACAAGGAATTTCTACTCAAAAATGGCAATCGGTATATTTTATTGATAGGTCTGGAGATAAAAAAGATTTAGATGCTTTGAAAAGTCATTTAGAGATTTTTATAAAATAACTTACCGAAAAGATTGTCGTTGGAACTAAATTGACTAGGAGTCTGGCCTGTATATTTTTTAAATTCCTTAATAAAATGAGCCTGATCATAGTATAAATCCAACAATCCTAGTTTCTGAAAATGAAGAATATCCGTTTTTGCCCAAGTTTTGTAGATGGACTGAAACCTTTCAATGGATGATATTAACTTTGGAGAAACACCGATATAAGATAAAAATAATTTGTCAACGTAACGTTTGCTATATCCGATATCTTCAAAAATATCCTTAATAAAATACTGTCCTTTTTGTATTTGTATTTGATCAACTACATAATTTACGATTCGATTTTCTCTATTAAGATTTTTTTTAGAGCAAATTAAAAATTCTTGAATGCATTCTGAAATCAGATTTGGATCGTCGCTTTTACTAATTGTTTCTTCTAAATTGTTTGCTGAATTACCAAAAATATCGGATAAATATAAAATCTTATTGGTTGATTCGTGTAAGGGAAAAGGAAATATTTGATAACCCCCGATCGTGGTTAATCGGAAGATAAGTGTATTGATTTGAAAATCTGATGAACGAATTGAAACCGGATGATCCCATATCCCAGTAACCAAAATTTTTGATATTGGATATTCTATCGTTACGTCAAATTCTTCGGTCTTCAGTTTTCCGCAAACTGGAACGATTAACTTTGCACTACTATGTGGTACAACGATTGAACTGTCCGAACTTTGAATTCCCATTCTACTCTCAAACCACCATATACTTTCGATAATTTGAGCCAGTTCTGGACGTATCTTAAGAGACAATATTTTCAACTGTTAGTTCCCTTTTTTACAATACCATCCCTCATTTCTATTGTAAACTAAAACTATAATTCAAATATTTTGAATCAAAGGAAGTTTAAAAAATGAAATCAAAATGGAGACTTTTCACCTCAATAGGATTAATGGTCTTTTTTCTTATCGGTCATACAATTGGCAGTCTTACTCGAAAGGAATTAAAACTTGAAAACTCAATTCAAACTTTGCATGCGATGGAAACAACACTTGTCGAACTCCCTGGTGGATTATCCGACCATACAGTCGACGAATTTTATCAAGGTATGAGTCTTTCTTTGGATGTATCGATCCTGCTTGTCATTGGTCTTTTAACAATTTGTTTAACTGATGAGCCGCTTCAGAGTCGATCAAAACTTCTTTTATTTGTAATCTTTTGGACCACAAGTATTTCTGTTTTAAGTTTTCGATATATCTTTCCCGTCCCGGCCTTCACTTGTTTGGTTTGCTCAGTTTTGTTGACCGTAGAATGGTATTTGGTTCGGTTTCGATCCAAGATTGTTTAACAAATCGAGTTACTTTGAGAAGTTAGATAGGTTTATGAATTTTTCTTTACCATTCTTTTAAAATCAAAAGAAAGGTGGAATGAGTCAAATTTTTCGTAAAACTTTATCTACTCGCCACTTTGATTTGGACTGGAACCGCCATGTCACAAGTAGGACTTATGAAAAATTTGGTTATGATGCCAGGTGCGAAGTTTTAAAAGAATATGGTTATTCTGTAGAACTATTGTTAAATGAGAATATCAGTTATGTTCCAGGTTCCACTTATGTTCGTTTCCTAAACCAACAATTTGTAAATTCAGAGATGGCAGTAGAATCTCAAGTTTACAAATTGGACGACGGAACTCTCTTTTGGAAACAATCCGTTTTGGGACCGGATGGAAAAAAAGCCTGCGAATTAGAAACAACTTCTCGATTAGTTCAGAATGGAAAAAACATCCAAATTTGTGATATTCCAAAAATTAATGTTCCCTCTTATGAATTTACCATTCATCCTAAACCGATTTCACAAAATAGTGTAGAACATGATTATTATATCCCTTTCAGTGACATGAATTGTTTCTGGAATTTACCTTCCGATTCCATTTGGAAAATTTTTGAGGAAGGTCGCTTTCTTTTTTTTAAGGAAATCGTCGATTTAAATTTAATTAAAGAAACAGACTCCACTACTTTTTTTATGGGTGGAGAAATTATCATCCATAGACAACCGGAACCTGGCTCCCATGTAAGAATCTTAAGTTGGATTGAAAGTTTTGAGAAAATTCGTTTTTATTTTAGACAAGATATTGTAGATCTTCAAGGCAATTTACTGGTAAGCATGAAAGACGAACAACTGTTTGTCTCACTTTCAAGTTCAAGACCCAGGAGAGCACCCGCAGCCTTTTTTGATAAAATAGAACGATTTATTGAATGATCGGTGTTTTTGCTTTGAGTAAGGTTTCTTCAGCCAACGATAGTTCCCTATAACAACCCAATGCAAGGGAAGGATCCAACTCCAAATTTCCCATTTTCATTCGTTTGAGATAAACAACTTCTTTACCTAAACTTTGAAACATTCTTCGAATTTGTCTATATTTTCCTTCTTTTAGCCAGACAGTGACAACGTTTGGTTTGTTTAGATCGGGAATGGCTAGTCTTGCCGGTAACGTTTTGTAACCATCATCTAAAATAATTCCTTTCTCAAAGGAGAAGATGTCCTCTTTTGTGACAGGATCCGAAATTTCTGCATAATATTCTTTTTCAACAAAATGTTTAGGTGAAGTATAATAATGTGCCAAAGTTCCATCGGTAGTGAACAATAATAAACCTTCCGTTTCCTTATCCAAACGTCCCACAGGAAAAAGATTCATCTTTTGATGCCTTTCCGATAGATAATCCATCACTGTTTTTTCCCTTGGATCTTCAGTTGCCGTAATACAGTCGGGGGCTTTGTTCATCATGAAGTAGTAGAACTCTTTACGAATTAATGTTTCTTCATAATAAATGACTTCATCTGCAAGAGATACTTTAAAACCAGGATCCTTTGTTACGATCCCATTCACTTTTACTAGGCCCTGATGGATTTCCTTTTTGACATCTGAACGAGAACCGAGTCCGAAATTCCCAAGCACTTTATCCAACCGCTCATTTGCCATATTCTGTTTCAACTTCTAAATCCTAAAGAGATATTGCAATCAGTAATTCTCAAAGTAAAGTACCGATCGAAACAAAAAAAGGTATCGAAAACAAATAAGAAAAACAATCTAACTAGTATGTTTGATACCTTTTTAAGGATTCTGAAAACTTCTCGCACTGCTTTTGATTTGGCCTACAAAAGTTCTCCCGTTTTAACCGTTCTCATTTCCATTCTTACCATAGTAAACGGATTATTCCCTTCATTACTTGTATGGATTGGCAAACTAATCATTGATTCCATCTTACTATCGCAAACAGCAACAAATCATTGGATAAATTTATTACAATCAGATGCGGTTCAGTTGGTTTATTTAGAAGCAATATTAACAGTTTTATTTTTTGGATCACAAAAAGTATATAACATCTCTTATACCTTACTCCGAATTCGATTAGGCCAAGAAGTCAACGAACGAATTCTCTCCAAAGCAATTCATTTGGAGCTAACCCATTTCGAAGATTCAGAAACTTATGATAAAATGACACAAGCAAGGACAGAAGCATCTTCAAAACCTCTTTCAATGGTAACAAGATTTTTTACTATTGCACAATCATCTGTTACTATTATTAGTTTTTTTGGTCTACTTATAAAACTTTCTCCACTCGCATCTTTCATCTTAGTTATTGCAGCAATTCCTTCTTTTATTGCGGAAACAAAATTTTCAAATCATAGTTTTCGTCTATTTCGATGGAAGGCGAAAGAAACTAGAGAACAAATTTACCTAGAAACACTCATGGCAAGAGAAGACAATGCCAAAGAAATTTTACTTTTTAACTTAGGAAAAGAATTCTTAAATCGATACAAAAACAACTTTCAACGAATCTATTCGGAGGACAAAAAATTAACAATCTACAAAGGTATTTTTAGTTTCCTACTTGGATTACTAAGCCAGTTTGCATTTTACGGTTCTTATGTCTGGATTGTAAGTTTGGCTTTATTACGCAAAATTTCCTTAGGTGAGATGACAATGTATCTAGTCATCTTCAGACAAGGACAAAATACTTTTTCCAATGCACTCTCTGCATTTGGAGGAATATATGAAGATCATTTGTATATCGAAAACCTATTGGAATTTTTAGATCTACCAATTTTAAAACAATACGGGAACCACAAAGGAAATCATCTAAAACTTGGAATTATTTTTGATTCTGTTTCATTTCAATACCCGGGTTCCAAACAACCTTCATTATCCAATGTTAGTTTTGAATTAAAACCAGAAGAAAAACTTGCCATCGTTGGGGAAAACGGATCTGGCAAAACAACACTGATCAAACTTCTAACTCGTTTATATTCACCCACAGCAGGAAATATTTACTTAGACGGAATCAATTTGGAAGATTGGGATGAAGAAGCCTTACGAAAAAGATTTGGAGTCATTTTTCAAAATTTTGTTCAGTATCAATTTAAAGTCGGTGAAAACATTGGAATGGGTGATGTGCAAAAAAATCAGTCAGAAGCTGAATGGATCCCAGCTGCAAAATTGGGAATGGCCCATGAATTTGTTACGAACTTAGAACAAGGATATGAAACTAGACTTGGGAAATGGTTTAAAGATGGACGTGAATTATCAGGAGGACAATGGCAAAAAGTGGCTCTTTCCCGAGCTTTTATGCGTTCAAGTGCAGACATCTTAATTTTAGATGAACCGACCTCTGCCATTGATGCAGAAGCTGAAATGAAAGTTTTTGAACATTTTCGAGAACACACTCAAGGAAAAACAGTCATACTAATTTCACATCGTTTTTCCACCGTGCGTATGGCTGATCAGATCTTAGTTTTAGAAAATGGTAAAAAAACAGAATGGGGAAGTCATGAAGAACTTTTGAATAATAAAGGGAAATACGAAAAACTATTTCGATTACAACAAGCTGGATATCAATAGCGGATTCACAGTATCCGATACTCAAATTGGAAGTGATTCGATATAGTAAGGACTAAATATGGAAGAAAGTTATTCAAATTTGGGGATGCGAAAACTAAAAGACCTGATCGATTCATTCGGAGAAAGATCTAAAGAAATCGGTTCTGTTGCGGCATCGATCCAACAGGTTGCAAAACAGACAAACTTACTGGCACTAAATGCATCGATCGAAGCCGCACGAGCAGGAGAACACGGACGTGGTTTTGAAATTGTAGCTAACGAAGTGACAAAACTGTCATTCCAAACATCCGAAGCCACTAAAAAAATTTCAGATATTCTATCTCGCATTAATATTGAAAACCAATCTGCTAATTCAGATGTCATTGAGATGGAAAAACAATCCATTGTTGAATATGCTGAACTTTGGACAAACAACATAGCAAAAGAACTTGAATCGAAATTTTATATTATGGCCACTTCACTTTACGGTTTGAAATTTTTAATACAAAGTTTAGTCCACGCGAATATTGGAATGAAACGAGAACATCTACTACTCATTCTACAAGAATACTTAATTCAAAATGAACAACAACTGGCTTATGCGATCTGTTGTGAACCAAATGTAATTGATCTTATGGATTCAGAATATTCTGGTAAAGAAGGTCACGATTCTCAAGGAAGATTTGTTCCCTATTGCCATAGACATACTGGCCGGATTTCAATTGAACCATTACAAGGTTATGATACGCCAGGGGAAAACGAGTGGTATACCCTTCCTCGAGATTTAGGTGAAGATGTTATGATGGAACCTTATGATTATCCAATCGAAGGCAAAACGGTGAAGATGACTAGCCTAATGACCAATCTTTACTTAAATTCCAAATTCGCAGGGATCCTTGGCGCAGACTTTTCACTAGAACAATTACAATCGGAACTATCACCAAAAAAACTTTTTGGGTTTGGTACGACATCTCTCATCACTTATAATGGAAACTATGCCTCTCATCCAGAGATTGATTTTTTAGGGACTACTGCAAAATCACTTAGCGAAGATGCCAAACGAGCAGTCCAGAGAGGTGAAAGTTTTACCTATATCGACAGATCAAATATAGCAAGAATTTTAAAGCCTGTCAGAATTGGACAAAGCAAACGACCTTGGAGCATTCTCGTAGAATTCAATTTACTTTCTATCCTTAAGAAGTAAGCATACCCTGTCCATCCTAGGCGGACGATTAGATACTTGATTCGCAATCACGAATAAAAACTCTGGTAGTATGGACATTGATTCCTTGTTACAGGATTTAAAAACCCTTTTGGATTCCCCAAAGGAACTTGTAACCATCTCCGAAGAAAAACGATTGGAGCTCATGATCCTTTGCGGGAAAATTTCCCGTCCCGATCGTAATGAAGTGCGCAAAAGAAACCGCACTGTTCGAGTAGAAAAAAAACAAACTCTAAAAATCCAAGAAAAACAAAAAACAGCTCTAACAGGAATCAGGCGAGCAAGAGAAACTGCTGTTTTCAAAGCTCCCTTACAAATTTCAAACTCAGCTGGATGGTCTTGGGATAAAGCAGATGAATTATCAAATCCTAAACCGTGTTACATTTGTAAAACTCCATTTACAAAATTACATTTTTTTTATGACTCAATGTGTCCGAACTGTGCAGAACTCAATTACTCCAAGAGGTTTCAAACAGCAGACCTTAGTGGAACAGTAGCAGTCATTACGGGATCTCGTTTAAAAATTGGATATCAAGCCACATTACTTTTGTTACGCTCTGGTGCACGTGTCATTGCTACGACAAGGTTTCCAAATGATTCCGCAATTCGCTTTTCCAAAGAGACTGATTTTCATTTGTGGAAGGATCGTTTACAGATTTTTGGACTTGACTTACGACACACACCGAGTGTAGAAATTTTTTGTAAATTTTTAGAAAACCATTTAGAGCGTTTAGATATCCTCATCAACAATGCAGCACAAACGGTAAGACGACCACCGGGTTTTTATAGCCATCTTCTTGATACAGAAAAACTGAGTCTTTCTGAACTGCCAATGGATGCACAAAAATTACTTAGTTTCTATCAACATTGTAAACAAGAACTAGATTCTTACAGGTCTGATTCAGAAATGAAAGACACTGCCACAGCACTCGCTGTGAGTTGGAATCACAAAACACCAGGTGTTGGAATTCGTTCTTCTGCAGCCTTATCCCAAATTCCCTATTCACATGATAATTCCCATGAACTAGAAGCAGTATTCCCAGAAGGGGAATTGGATGCTGATTTGCAACAAGTTGACCTTCGCAAAACAAATAGTTGGCGACTAAGACTTGGAGAAATCAATACATCTGAAATGTTAGAAGTTCAGTTAGTCAATGCAGTGGCACCATTTGTACTTTGTAATCGACTAGTTGGGATCATGCGTAAAGACAATACGGGGAAAAAACATATCATCAATGTGTCTGCAATGGAAGGAAAATTCCATAGGTTTAAAAAAGAAGACCGCCACCCTCATACCAATATGGCCAAAGCGGCTCTGAATATGATGACTCATACCTCAGCAGAAGATTTTGCAAAAGATGGAATCTTTATGAATGCAGTGGACACAGGATGGGTCACAGATGAAGATCCCGTTGAACTTGCGAAAAGAAAACAAGACCTTCATGATTTCCAACCTCCACTGGATATAGTGGATGGTGCTGCGAGAGTCATTGATCCCCTGTTTGACGGTGTCAATACAGGGAAACACTGGATTGGAAAATTTCTAAAAGATTACTTCCCTATTGATTGGTAGGAATCTGTAACGTCAGGATTTGTTCCTTCGGTGAAAACTTCTTTAGAAACTGAGTAAAAGATAACAGGTTCCCTTTTTTAAATCGAAACTTAAGAAGTGTGGTTGCTGGTGACTTCAACCGAGTCAACATTTCTTTCCAATCTTGTGAATTTAGTTCTACAATCGAATTCGCATCTGCGAGTAAACCAGGAATCACTTCTGCTACTCCTTTTCTTACGTGGATGGTGTATGATTCTTTCGTATCAAGAAAAACAAATCCGACTTTTTCGTCTGTACTTACACTTAATTTTGGATCCAAATTCGTAACAAAACTACTTAAAATCACTTTTATAGGATAACGTCTTAATAAGGCCGGACTCGGCCTTACTTTCATTTTGGCAACAAACTGATTTCGTAATTCTAAAGCTTCCGTTAGATAATAATGTTTTGCATTGGCATTTGATTCAGACGCACCTAATTTTTCTAAAGCTTCTATCCGCAAAGGAATGACACCCGTTAATTTTGGATCATTCCGAAGAAGGTAACCAGAAAGTGTTAATACTGTTTGGTATTCTTCCCTTTGAAGTTTACTTTTTGTATAGTTTAGTAAGTTCTCACTTCCACCAGCCAAATCTACAATCAAATCAGCATAAACCTTTCGATCCAAGGGTTGTAATTCTGCGGAATCTCCGCTAAACCAACCTAAATTTCCAGTAAATGCCGAACGTACTGACCAAGACAATTTTCCATAAATTTCTTTAAGATAAGGAGATTTTTTTAGATGTTCTGGAAGTTGGATCAATTGCACCAAATCGTCAGGATGGTATCCGGCATTGATTCCTCGTAGAGACTGATCGTGTACAAATTGTACGGCATCTCGATAATCAGTCACTATATCATAAATATTTGATTTTCCAGAGATCGGTTTTCCATGACTCGGGACTAGATGTTCCGGTTTTAAATTTCGGATGATATCCAACGACTCGTACCAATGTTTTAAACTCCGAAACCAAGTCCCACGAATTGTATATAAATTGGGAAATGCTTTATAAATATTATCACCGACAAATAAGATATTTTTTTCTGGATGATATATATAAATTTGATCGTCTGTTTCACCGGGAGCATGGATGAGTCTCAGTCGTATTCCAGAAACTTCAATATCAAGGCTGTCTCGAAAGGTTTTTGTTGGAGGGACAAAATCTAATTTTGTATCAGCATTATAACCTTGGTACGGCCCAATCCCTACATTGACCAAATCACTTTTTTCTAAATAGTTTCCGAACATACGAGCACTTCTCGTTCCAATGATGGGAGTGGTTTCACTTGCTAATTTCTGAACCGAAGGAAGTAAACTCTCGTGTGCATATACTTCCGGTGATCCGTCGGTAACAAACGAAGCAGAACCAAAAATATGATCAGGGTGACTATGAGTGTAAATGATTGCTTTGATTGGCAAAGCAGAAATTTTTCTAAAATCTTCTAAAACTTGTTTGGACGCCTTTAATTCGTCTAACGTATCAATGATGATGAGGCCATCTTTCCCTACAAGTAAGATGGAGTTAGCAATCCCATAACCAACGGCGGAATAAACTCCGGGAGCCACTTCATAAATTTTTTTTTCAAACTCGGCATTAAATTCTTCCAAATGGACAGGTTCAGAATCATTTGCTGTGGATTTCTGTTTTGTAGTGTTACAATAGACCAGTGGGATTAAAAAAAAACAGAGGAATAGGTATTTATTTTTCATACGATTTCTTATCAAACCAATTGGCGGTTAGGAATACAGATAGTTTTGTTTGCGAAAGTATGTAACCTTTCCAATTAAACCTACTACATTGTGCGAATTGTATAATCAATCGTCTGTCACTACGTTAGAAATGCAATCGTTCACATGATTCATTCAACCAACCACAAAAACTAACTAAAATTAGGTGAATTGATTCTAATGTAGATAATGAGAATAAAAAATGATAAATTCCTATCTAGGAACTAAGCATTAAATACAATATATTGGAAATACTTCTGTAATAGCAGATTTCAATCTACCCAAATGTGGTCTTTAGCGAACAGTGTCCAAAACACTGATGAGAGACCCTATGAAACTAGTTCGATGGAGCTTATTCCTTTCCTTACTCGCAATATCACCGCTTTTGGCTCAATCTACGACAAAAGAGGTACCGATTTCCCCCCAAACAACAACAGAAACTCAAAATCCCAAACAAACGGAGGAAACTCTAGACAAAGAAAGATGGCGACTTCTCTTCTATGCAGGTGCTGGAAAGGCAGAAATCCAAACCAATCCCAATATTCCCTTCGCTCACCGAGATCCAAATACAGGACTTCTTACCAATCCGGGAATTGGGAAAAAAACAGGACTCACCAATGCAGGTACGACCAATTTTCCTTCCGAAGGATCTGGAACCAACCAAGGGACAGTTTTTACTTTGACTAACGACAAATGGTTGTTTGCTTATGGATATACATCGATTGACTTAAAAATGTCCCCAGCGAATCAAGGATTAGTTCCCATACAATCCTTTGATTCGGCTTCAGAACATGTGGTCAGAAATATTCGAGTTGATTATACACAAAAAATTTCTGATTTAGTTTCCGCAGTATTTTCCGTTCGGCAGTTTTTAAGAACTGGAAATTATGAGTGGAACAATGTATTAGAAACAACGAATGTATCAAATCATTATGTTGCCTTCCCAAAAATCCAAGTGAATGACAGTATGAAAATAAATATTTATTCACTTGGTTTTAAATTTAATTATTTCAAAAACTGGGAAATTGAACCCTACTTCCAATACCGTGATGCAAGGTTTTATGCAAATGTATTTTCTACAGTAGGAATAACACAAAGATCAGACAATTTGCTTTTACCATCCGACCCAGAAGCCATCGGCAATGCATGGGCCTACAAAGGACTCGGAAGTGCATATGCACTCCCCCTATACAATTCAATAGAAAAGGAATTTGGAAATGTTGGTTTAAGGCTACAGTACAATCCTTATAAGTTTTTATTTCTAAGATCTGATGTGAGACGAAATCCAATTCTGGCAGCATGGGAAGTAAGAGGATCTGTCACTGTATTTTTAAGTAAGTATTTTGGAATTACAGCTGGTGGGGTCTATGCGGAAGCAGAAATCAATCCACTTAGTTTACGTGGTTGGGAAATTGGCCCTACATTTACTTATTTGTTTTAATATAAGAACCAATCACCCAGGAAGTTACAAGCTTATATCGATCATGGTAAAGGAATTTCAATTCTTTTGCCATCGTGCGCAATGATCAAATCTCCATGATACACTTTCTTTATTGGATCTTTATAAATTGCTTTGGTTTGGATATATCCTTTTACAAAGGGAATCATATGAGTTAATACCAAAGTTTTTACTTTTGCTTCTTCCGCCAAATTTCCGAGCTCTGTAGCATCAATATGATACAACTGAATATCTTTCATAATTTTTCTAAATCGATCATGATCTATCGATTCATAAGCTTTTTCAACTTTTGCAATCATTGATTTGTTCATCACTTCCGAAATCAAATAATCCACACCAAAGGATTGTTTCTTTAAAAATTCCGAGTCTGCCGTATCACCAGAAATCACAATTGACTTACCCTTATACTCAATCTTGTAACCAACAGCAGGTTCCACTGGCACATGGTTTACAAAAAAAGCATGAACCACAACTCCATCTTTTTCATAAACGATTTTAGAAGATCCATCTGATTTAGGAGCAAACTCATTTGTTTTGGCACCTTTCCACTGCGATGGCATAACCGCCTCTCCGTGATGTTTTGTGCGGTAATAGTATTCCGATTGATAACTCTTTAAAAATCCATTTACAAGATCCGTAATTCCTTTGGGCCCATGCACTGTCAGTGGTTTTTGCCTTCCCAGTAACCAACTGCGATCAATCACTTCTCCTAAGTCAGCAAAATGATCCGAATGGAAATGCGTAATAAAAACAGCACTGATTTCAGATACAGGTAGGTTTAACTTTTCCATCGCCATGGCAACACCATCTCCCGCATCAAATAACAAAAACTGACCATTCACAAAGATGGCTGTAGAATTTTGAATGCTTTCCGAAGGAAGCGGAGAACCCGTACCTGTAAGGACAATGGTAATTTTATCCTTGTCAAAAAGTTCTTTTGCTACTTTGGCCTTTACCGCTGTACTTTCGTTGACACGACTGAGGACAAAACGATCCCAAGAACAAGAAAGTGTGAGTGAACATAGAGACAAGAATAGAATCTTGCAATAGAGTGCTTTAGTTTGGTTTAACTTCATAATTTTTCCTTTCGTTTTTTTTGAATGCATTGAAATGAGTGCGAATGATTGTTCGAAAGCCTATATGGTTACTCGCCAACCTGTCCTCTTGTGGTTGTTTTGCTTGAGCCCTATATCGTTTGCAATAGTTTGGCGAACAAAGATAAGAACCACCTTTGATGATATGGTATTTTGATTTGTCTAAAGTTTGATCCACTGGCCATGGATCGGCAGTGTATTCCCAAACATTTCCGATCATATCATAGAGACCAAATTTATTTTTCGCAAAACAACCAACAGGTGCAATCCCCGTAAACCCATCTTTCCCTTCATCTAAGAAAGGAAATTCACCCTGCCATGTATTGGCTTCTTCCCTACTTCCATTTGCGGCTGCCCATTCCCATTCCACCTCTGTTGGTAATGTGCGCCCTTTCCATTTTGCGTATGAATTTGCATCCTGATAACTCACTGCAACGACTGGATAGGATCCTTTTCCTTCGATGGAAGAATATGGTCCATCGGGATGACGCCAATTGGTTCCAGGAACATAACTCCACCATTCTAAATGAGAATTGATTTTACCTTGGTTTGAAGGTTTCTGAAAGACAACAGCACCTGGTTGATAATGTTCAAGGTTCACCTCTTCCGAGTTTGGTTTCAAATTAGTCTCAGCTTCTGTTTGATAACCTGTCTCCCAAACAAATTTTGCAAACTCATCATTGGTAACTTCTGTTTCATCCATCCAAAATTCCGATACTGTGGTGTTATAAATTGGTGACTCTTCAGGATAAACATTGGATCCTTTTTCAAAGTTTCCAGAAGGAACAAGGACCATTCCAGAGAGACTAGGATTCTCATTTGATTTCGTATAATGACAAAAACTCTTGGTTCCAAAATGATTTTGAATGAGTGAACACTGCCAAAGTAAACAAAATAAAATTGATATCGACAATTTCATGTTAGGTGATAAAATCAATTCACCCAATAGGTATATTCATCATCGACTTCCTGTTTTTGATCCAAAGTTTTATCAATCGAAACAGGAAATTCAATGAACGATGGCCAAAGTGGTTTCGGCATTTGTTTGTTATAATGATCTAATAAACCTTCTAACTTCACCAACTGATCAGGAAATAGAGAAACAACATTTTTCTTTTCCAAAGGATCTGCATCCAAATGAAATAACCATTTCTTTTTCGGACGTTCTGTCCGAATCAATTTCCAGCCATCTGCTTGAACCGTTTGGTAGTAACCATCACTCCAAAAAAGTGGTCTTGGTTTTTGGATTGCCTGGCCTTTTAAATAAGGTAGAAGATTCACACCATCAATCTCTCTATCTAACGGTAGTTTAATGCCAGCTGCATTTGCGACAGTAGGCAAAATATCAATATTTGTAATTGCATTTTGGTATTTTGTTCCGGGTTTGATATGGCCTGGCCACTTCGCCACATAAGGAACACGAATCCCACCTTGAAAGAGAGTCAGTTTCCAACCACGATACGGCGAATTCACATCAGGGAGTCCAATATAATTAGGAGCTCCATTATCACTTGTAAAAATCACAATCGTGTTTTCATCCAAACCTTCTTCCTTTAGGGAAGCCAATATTTTTCCAACACTGCGGTCAAGGGAACGAATCATACTCAAATACACTCGTTTCCGATGATCTTTGATATGCGAAAGAGCATCATAATCTTCTTTACTTGCTTGTAAGGGAGTGTGCACGGCCCAGTGCGCTAAAAATAAAAAGAAAGGCCTATGTTTGTTTGTTTTGATTACCTTAACGGCTTCATCCGTAAAATAATCGGTCAAATACCGACTGGGTTCAAACCACTTACCACCATTATAACTCACACCAAACCGCATATTAGGCCATAAAAACCGATCAATAGGATCAAAGTCTTGTTTCGCATTGTAAACATTGGGATCATCAACAGGAAGATACAAACCACTCTCCATAAATAGTGATTCATCAAATCCCTGTTTGTTGGGTCGCATCTCTTCTGTACTTCCCAAATGCCATTTCCCAATATGAACAGAATGGTAACCTCGTTCTTTCAAAACTTCGGCAATGGTAATTTCCGAACCAGGCATCCCTAACTCATTAAAACTTTTGGACTTTTCAGCCTTTTCTTTATCAATCACAACAGGATACAAACGATTTGGATCCGCATACAAATCAGCGCCCACTCTTGCTAGAGCACCTGGTGTCGGTGTAAATTCGACTCCAAAACGAGAGGGATACCTACCTGTCATAAGAGCAGCACGAGAAACCGTACAAACTGCACTGCCTGAATACCCAGAATCAAATCTTACTCCGTCTTTCGCAATGGAATCAATATTAGGTGTAGGTACACCAAGATCCGCATAACCACCACCATACGTAGTGACATCATTAAAACCTAAATCATCTGCCATAATCACGATGACATTTGGTGGGCGCCTTTTTAGTGTTCCGTTAGGAATCTCTGGCCCCGCAAGCCATGGCACTGGATGGTTCGGCTCTCTAGGATGGCGAATGTCTGTGATCCAACCAAGTGAATAACGAAGTAAAAGCAAACGATTATAATAAAGTATACCAAGAATGATAAAAAGAACAAAAAAGCTAGAAATTAGAATTTTAAAAAGTTTCATCAAAAAAACAAATGTCCTCTGAATGAAACTAATCCATCTCGAACCAACAAGCCAAGAGTTAAGTGGGAGCCAGGTTTTTTCATAAGTCAAAAATTCTCAAATCCATCCAGTCCAATGAAAATTCGAACAATGAATTAAACAACGCATCACTTTGTGGATATTTGAATGTATAATAATCCAGGAAAGTTACAAATCTGAACATTACAGATAAACCATTCAGGCATCAATGATTTGGGCGAGTCCCGAACAGAACACTTAATCAAAGCATAACTTCCGCTTGGCGATTATCCTTTTTTTGATATTCGGGACTGGGCTACTCCGGGGTGCGCATTCGCTCCCGTCTGCCTTTGGCAGACCAAGCCCGCCGTATCCCGCTCGCGGGCAATTGTTCAGAAAAGAAGGATTTAAAAGTAGAAATATGAATGAATTAGACCCCTCCGATTAGTTTTTTTGGATGATTGCCGAGAATTGAGAAATAGAAAGATGAAAAATAGACACCTAATGCGAGCTATGTGAACGTTCAAAAAGACTACTATATTTATATATCCATTGTGAATAATCATTAGATCAATGATTATTCACAAAATTCAGAGCGATTTTGATCACATAATAAATAACCATTCAAAAAGCCTTCTGCTTTATCCGAATTGCCAATCATAGTCAAACCTAAACTTAATTGCCTTTCCCTATTAAGCCGATTACAATCCGCATAGGTAGTCATCGAAAAATAACCATTTTCTGTCAAAAGTATAAAAGAGATTAAAAGGTATTTTAGAAAGTTACTTATATTCCTTTTTACGAATTTGTCTATTGGAAAACCAAATAGAATATTTTATATCCTAAGTCCTGTGAAATACACAGTGTCCATTTCCGAAAATTTAGAATATATCTACAATATCCCAATTTCTTTCTTTTTTACATTTTTTGTTCTGAAAACTTCCAAGTAAACAAGTGACAAGAGAAAGATTTTGAATTTTTTCCCTTTCTAGATTATTTTCTGCTGATCCATAACCAATGACGATGCTTTCACAAAATGATTTATAATCGGGATCAAATCTTCATAACATTTATCTCGACTGGACTCACAATTAACAGAAGTCAGAATCAAGACAACGAAAAACAACCTTATCACTTCAAAACTCCAACGTGGCATATACAAGATGTCAAAGTAAAAACATCAAGCCTGAGTAGTTTTCTAAAAATACAACCCATAAGTAAATACTGTTCATAAACGAACACCCAATCCAAATTTACACCCTACCTAGAACTTGCTTCTTTTAAAAACATTTGAGAATCATTCCCAATACGGAAAACAAGTCTAAACCCAATAAAAACCTAGTTTTTTAAAAAAAATCATTCGTTATTTAAAATTAAAATACATTGACTGACCAGTCAGTATCTTCGTTTATGGAGAAAAGGGGCGAAATGTTTTTTATTCTACTTTTGATTCTTTCTGTAATTTTCGCCACAACCCTCGGTATTCCCGATGCCGCCTTCCCACAGGGTGACGAAATTATGCACATTCGCTCCATTCGAGAAAGTTTGGAAGCGGGAAGTTATACCTTACCTGTTTTATCTGGGCTTCCAAACCCTTACAAACCACCACTTCTTTTCTGGATGGGGATGTTCTTTGATAAAATCTTTGGAATCGGCTATTTTGCAGAACGATTTGTTTCTTTTGTCTTAGGACTTGGAACTCTAGGTCTGTTTTATAAGTTGTATCTATCCTTTAGCAAATCGCCAAAAGAAACAAAACTTGCAACGTTGGCCTTTGCATTTTCTTTTCTTTCACTAAAATTCTTTGGAATATTGATGATGGAAGGTGCGATGGTGTTTTTCACCCTCCTCTATATATTTCTGTTTTATCAAACAAAAAAAACAAAGAATCAAGTTTATCTAGTTTTAGGAAGTTTTTTGATTGGTTTTGGATATCTACTCAAAGGGCCTATCCTTCATATCTATATTGTTTTATTTTTACTTAGTTATCTGTATGTAAAAATGATTCGAATCAGGAAGGGTCAATTTCATATTTTTTTCAAGCCGCTACAAGAAGAAAAACAAACGATTATTTTGTTTTCACTTTCCTTCATCATTCCCTTGCTTTGGATTTCTTATTTGTATTTATTTACAACCTCGGGAAAAGAATTGTTACGTTTCTTTTTTATTACAGAGAACATGGGAAAATTTTATGCAGCCAACCAATCCGGGCTTAGAATATGGGGAGGTTGGCTTCTCTACACAATTCCTTTTACCATTCCACTTTTGCATATCACTTGGTTGACCATTAAAAAATCAACAAATCAAAAAAACCAAGTTTGGTCCATGGTAGTAGTTGTATTTTTGTTACTTGTTACAATTTTTCATTTATTACCCAATCGCAAAGATCCTTATTACGTAACTCCATTTGTTACTTTACTATTTTTACTACCAGCTATCAAAAAAACAAACTGGAATACTTTAATTCTTTCGAAACTAAATCAATTCTCAATACCTTTTATTTACTTTCTGTTTGTTGCGATTGCGATCATCCTAAGACTTCCTCTATTATTTTTAGTGTCACTTTCAGGAATTATCGTTTCTATTAGTGCCATCTACGCATTTCAAAATGAAAAGTTTCGTTTTTATGGAATCTTAATACCTCAACTCCTTCTTGTTCCAATCACAATGTTTTTTCTTATCCGGCCAATGGCTGATCCTGATATCACAAAACAACTCATTGGTTTAGAAGGAAAAGAAATCTGTGTCATCGCAGAAAATCCTTGGACTGCTATGGATGTACAAAACAAACTAAAAAGTTCAAAAGTAAACTTCGCATTACCTCTCACATATCGCGAAACCTGTTCCGCAAGCACCGTCATGGTGGCATTTCAAGAAACAAGTTTTGGAGAAGAATGGAAAAAGGATTCTTCTTGGTTTCAATGGAAACAACATTTGAACATAGATTCAAATCAAACAATAAAAGCCTTATTAAAAATGGACAAACGCTCTTTCCAATCGGAAGTGAGTGTTTGGAAAAAGGAGGAAAATCTATGAAAAAATACGGATTCCTTCTTTTGCTTTTAGCAATCGTTACTCTTTGGGACTTCTCCAAAGACAATGCTCCGAAATTTGGACAAAAGGCAAAACTAGAACAATCATCGGAATGCAAAGTTCTATGTGAAAAGGCAAGTCATTGTTTAAAGGACGACCAAAGACAATTACAAGATCCAAAGATGTACCAATTTGCCTGCGAAATTCTTTGCACCAAACAATTCCAATTGTTTGGTGAGTGTTCCAAAGCAATTGCAGCCTCTTGTGAAAGTGGTGAGTTATGTATCAAAAATCAAACAAAGGGGCTTTTTTAAAAACAAAAGAAGTTAAATGACCAGTCATGCAAAATAAAACAAGCATTATACTCCCAACTTATAACGAAGCCGGTAATATCAAAAACTGCGCAGAAACCATTTCTAAAATTTTAGAAAAAGAATCTTTAGACTTTGAAATTGTCATCGTGGATGATAACTCCCCGGATGGAACTTTTGAAGTCGCCAAAGTCCTTGCGGAATACGACAAACGAATCAAACCTTTTGTCCGAACGACAGAAAGAGGATTGAGCTCTGCTGTCACTTACGGATATGAAAAAGCCGAAGGTGATAATTTAGTGGTTGTGGATGCTGACTTTCAACACGACTACACCAAAATTCCAGATGTGATCCGGTTATTAAATGAAAACGATATTGTTGTTGCGACACGTCGAAGTGCCGATGGTGGATATGGAAATTTTCCCATTCTTAGAAAGTTAGCAAGCCAATTTGCAACTAAAATCTCGGAATGGTTGTTTCCTGTTCCAATTTCGGATCCCATGAGTGGATTCTTTGGTATTCGAAAGTCCATTTATTTAGAGACCAAAGAAAAACTTCATCCAAGAGGTTATAAAATTTTATTTGAAATTTTGGGTTCAGTTCGTACGGAAAAAATCGCAGAGGTTGGGTATACTTTTGGTCTTCGTACTTGGGGACAATCAAAACTTGATTCCGGAGTAATCTTTTATTTCATCTGGGACCTAATTTCGATTAAATGGAATCAGTGGAGGTCCTCGCACTCTTTTCAGTTCCGTTCCAAAAGAAGAAATTCACATATCCATCCATAACCAAACTTTAGGGAGATTTTGAAAAAAATAGAGATATAAAAAATATTTCGAATCGTTTTTCTTTTCCAAACCCTAAGGTATTTTTTGCTTTTACCGTCCATTGTTTTGTGAGGGAAAACATGGTGACAAAAACGCTAGAGGAAGGTTGTTATCGAATTGAGTCTAATCGACTGGACGTTTACTCGGCAGCAAGTTTAGAAGAAGATATGACAAATATCTTTGAAAAAGGGGTTACCTCTCTCTACTTAGATTTCTCCAATGTAGAGGAGGTTTCCTCATCCGTATTAGGACTCCTTTTATACAAAAAGATGATCTATGGAAAAAAAGGTGTAAGACTATTACTCATCAATGTCAACCCACAGATTCAAAAGATTTTAAGAATTCTAAATCTCAATGCTCATTTACTTCTTTGATTTGGATTCTAAAACAAGACCAGAATGAGCCGGCAACTGTAATACATCCCCTAAAATCATTGCACCTCCAAACTGATACAATACCTTAGATCCTTTTAAAAATGTTTCTTTTCCATCTTTCTCTCCAAAATTCAAATATACAGTAATTACTTTGTCTCCGAGAATCCTTTCAAAACACAGCCACTCGTCCTGACCAGTAGACTTAGTTTTCAGACTTCCCTCTTTTAAAACTGCAGATCCTTTTCTTAAATGGAAGAGAGACTGATAATGACTCCAAAGAGAATTTTTATCTTTCCTTTGTCCACTGACTGTATCCGAAGGTTTGAATTTACCAACAGGTAACCAAGGTTTTCCTTTTGAAAACCCTGCATTTTCATCCGTATCCCATAACATAGGCAAACGGCAATTGTCTCTATTGATATAAATCCCGAGAAGATTGGATAAAAATAAAGGAACAAAACGATTCATTTTGGCAATAGGATCTTTTCCGAGGAAACTGGAAATCCGGCCTTCTTTCCTACCAATTTCATCTCCATAATATACAACAGGAATTCCCCTAGCCAAAAACTGGAAGGCAGAAAGAACCTTTGCCTTTCTGATATCACCACCTAACCGATCGATAAAACGCCTTTGGTCATGGTTACCCAAAACATAAGTAGGAGTTAGCGGTGCCTGAAATTCTTTTTCGTTTTTTTCTAAAAGATCTTTAAAAAACTTTGCATGATAATCAAAGTGAATTAGTTCAAATTGAAATACCAAATTGAGGCCATCAGCTTTTTCCCCTAAAAAGGATTTTAAAACTTTATCCGACCCACTCACTTCTCCAATAAGAAATGGTTTTTGTTTGTACTTGGAAATATGTTTTCGAACTTCCTTTGCAAATTGAAAAGATTCTGGTAGATTGAGATTATAAGTTTTTTTCTGAAAAAACGCCTCATCATGGTTATCTGGTGTGGGGAAATACCGAAAGCTGAATGGATTGTCCTTAAAACTTTCATCTTTATAAATGGAGTTAAAGATATCCAGTCGAAATCCATCCACACCTTTCTCTAACCAAAAATCCAAAACTCCAAACATGGTTTTTTTTACTTTGGGGTTTCTGTAATTAAGATCTGGCTGAAAGGATAAAAAATTACTATAATAGTATTCGTCCGTGGTTTTGTCGTAGTTCCAACCAGATGTCCCTACCATTGAAATCCAATTGTTCGGCTTCTTTTGGCTCCCCTTCTTCCAAATATAAAAATCCCTTTTCGGGTTCTCTTTAGAAGATTTGGATTCTAAAAACCAAGGGTGTTTGTCAGAAGTATGGTTCATCACCATATCCAAAACAACTCGCATCTTCCGTTTGTGGATTTCTTTAATGAGTTTGTCGCAGTCCTCCATCGTCCCAAATCGAGGGTCAATGGCGGTATAGTCGGAAATATCATATCCAAAATCTTCGCCTGGGCTTCTGTAAAAAGGCGAGAACCAAATGGTTTCGACACCCAAGTCACGAATTTGGTCCAAACGCCCAAGAATCCCTTGTAAATCGCCGATTCCATCTCCATTGGAATCCTGAAAGGACCAAGGGTAAATTTGATAAATTGAAGTTTGTTTCCACCATTCCATTTTGTTTTCCATGACTTTTCTAAAACTTTCTCGTTATTTCAGTTGCCTCTTACCTAAATACCGAATTTCTGTTCTTTATACAAGCAGGTAGCAATGGATAAAGAAAAAATCAAACTTTCCGGTTTCAACAATCTGACAAAAGTTTTGAGTTTTAACCTCTACGATTTTTGCATCACTTTGGATGACGAACAAAAAGGTAGATACGTAAGTTATATCCACGACAAATACAATGCTAGCAAAATTACAGAAATCTCAAAAGAGATTGTCAAACGAATTGATGCCAATATCCTCTCTGTCTCTGCACAAGACTACGATCCTGTAGGTGCTTCTGCTATGGTTCTGATGAGTGATGTCAAAGGTGGCGGCAATCCCATCCCAACGGCACAGGTCAGTATGCACTTAGACAAATCACATATCACTGTACATACCTATCCCGATGCCGCAGATCCTGACGGAATTTGTTCCTTCCGAGTAGACATTGATATTTCTACTTGTGGTGAGATCATTCCACTCGACTCCATTAATTTTTTATTTGAGGCCTTTGAATGCGATGTGGTTTATATTGATTATGTTGTTCGCGGATACACTCGTTTAGCGGACGGAAGAAAAATTTATAACGACCACCATTTCAATTCGATTTTGGATTTTGTGAAACCAGAAATCAAAAGAAACTATACTTTCCTTTCCGATATCAATATGCCACAAGATAATACTTGGCAAACAAAAATGATGATTCGAGAACTTGGACCCGAGAACTATTTACTCAATCCGGCAGATATTTCCCATCCAGATGTTCCAAACAAAATGAAACTTCTCAGAGAAGAAATGAAAGAAGTTTACCACATGATCCATTAACGTTTGTTACCTGGAATTTGATTCTATCTCTTTCCTGATATCTATCCATTCCTTCTCACCCAATTTCGGAATTAAAAACATAATTTTGCGGTTGGGTGGAACTAAAAAAAATTGAGTTCCGTGTTCGTCTCTTTTTTTTAAAGAAGGGTGAACCGGCATATAAGCACCTAACTTTCGATAAAATCCTATCTCGTCATCTGTTTCTGGCCTTAGTGCTTGGATCTCTAAACTTTTTTGGTAATATGCTAAATAAGAGTGAATGGCCTCTTCCGACTCATTTGGATCGGTTACTAAAAAATAAAAGGATGAGGGGATTTCAGGAAATCTCTCTTTAAAACTACGAAGGGCTTCAAGAGCTAAAGGACATTTTTTCCCACAGCCCACAAGGCCTGGATAAATCCAAACCCAAGTATCATTCGGTTCTTTAGAAAATTTTTCTGTGCAGAAAGGACAATCTACAAATCGAAATTTTCCACCTAGAGTTGTGATCAAATAACTCATTCCCAATAGTAATAAGATCGCAAAACCAAAAACTAGGAATCTTAAGAGAACTGGATTAGGATTTTTCATCTTCGATAATGGCCGCCAAGGTTTCTACTGAATCCTTTAAACCATTGAAAATCACATTTCCTTTATCAATGAGACCAATCATATTTCCACAAGTTCCTAAATTGGTTTGTGTTTTTACATTTAAGTCAAGGATGGAATTCGAAATTTCATCCATACTTGTCGATTGTTCTTTACTCGAAACTTGCATTTCTTGCGCAATCTGATCCAAAGTAAGTAAAGCTTGTTCTTGTTTTTCAAAAGCAGAAAGAGTTCCGGTAATTTTTACTGTAAGTTCTCGCATCCCTTCTTCTGAAGATAAGATGGACTTCACAAAACTTTGGACGGTTTGATTGATTTGATTGGATTGTTTGAAACTCACTTGAATGGCTGACTTGATTTTTCCTGAGATAGATGAAATGTTTTTAGTAGCTTCTGCCGTTGAATCTGCAAGTTTAGAAATTTCAGAAGCAACTACAGCAAATCCTCGACCTGCATCACCCGCACGAGCAGCTTCAATCGATGCATTTAACGATAGTAAGTTGACTTTTTCAGCTATATCTGAAATTAATTCCAAAATCTCTTCCATTTTTTCGGAATCGTCCACAGCAACTTCCATTGATTGGTAAAGACCAGTAAATTCGGTTTCAGTTTTTTTCACACTGTCCGCTGACTCTTGGATTTTGGAACGCATCACTTCGAGCGAGGTAACAAATCCTTCACTCAAACTAAATAAATTTCGATTCAACTCTTCTACAGTTTTCACTTCACCGATTTGGCGGTTGGATCCTTCTAAAATCAATTGGCTCGATGCAGCTGTTTCTTCTGTGGCAGCAGAAATTGCTTCAATCGATGAGGATTGGGTTTGAAACGAAGTTTGAAATTCCTCTACCTTTTTAGCGAGTAAATTGGAATTTTCTATAAATGTTTTTGTCCCAGAAGAAACTTCATCCAGAGCCGCCGTAACCCCGGCAATCACTGTTTCCAAATTGGTCTGAGCTTCGATTTGTTTTTTTAATTCTAGAACGGAACGAATGGAAAAGTAAATTAGTATGCCTGTTTCAAACACAACAAAAAGAGCATGGGTCAGAACGATCTCAAGTCCTGTTCCATAACTATAAACAATTACCTTTGTACCAAATATAACCGTTCCAAATTCCTGGACATAATTTCCAACTAAGTGGTGTACGGCGATCGTAAGAGCAGCAACAAGCAATACCCTCCAATCTTCGTAAACAAACAAAATGGCAAGAGCACTAAATACATGAAAGTGCATCTCGATTCGACCAAACTGAGCCTGAATCATCAATGCACTAAACATCATAAGCGTCGCACCGTTCCAGGCCCGGAGGAAAAAAGTACCGCGAGCAATCTTATAAAAAAGAAAAGAGACAAATGAAATTACCACTGCCGAAAGAGTCACAACGGTAGTGGCACCATAACCTAAAGAGAGCAAAAAAACAAGAGGAGTGTGGGCCAAAATGGCCCAAAGAAAAAATGTATCTACTTTTTTTTGGCGTTCTGATAGAACCGCTGCCAATCTAATATCCATATGTTAATAGACGAAAAAAAGTGAAAGAAGTCTAATCAATAAATTATCTGATCATAAAATTCGATAATTTAATATTTTAGATATTCTATTGATTAAAAAAATCCCATAAAGTTTTTACGTACAAACACAAATAGGGAATTTACTTCAACTCCTCTGGAACCTTCTGCAAAATGGGAACCAAGAAATCCCTAATTCTCTCTTGCTTTGTCGAAAATAGATTTTGATACTTGCAGAAGGAAGGTATATTTTGGAACCATTCTCAAATCCCTCAGATGCTGAAACTCCACTGACAGGAGACACAACAGATCCTTCCTTTTTCATCCAATTGCCTAAGAATATCGCCAGTTACTCGATGACTTCTCAGGCCATATTGGAAGAACTTCGAGTGCGCCATAGAAGACTCGAGATGCATGGTAGCGCAGAAATCACCCCCTCCCTTCTTTTGACCGTTGATTCCATTCCTGAATTGCTCTCCAAACAAGTACAACTCACCGAAGTACATAGATCACAGTCAGCCATTACCGAAGCATTTAAGGAACTGGCTGGTCTTACGGAACACAACAAAGAACCAGTAGTTTATTTTTATCCCTTTTTTTTGCAGGTTGATCAAAAACTTGCGATGCGCATCAGCATGATAGCACCACAAAACAGAGAGAAGACGGATATTGTTCCTTTTCGTCGTGCTTGTTTTAAATATAGCATCGATCTAATCGATCTACTTTTCAAAAATAGAGCAAATAGAGAATTTGTTTTAGAAGAAGAAGATCCGGGGGCTAGTTTAGTTCGAACGGACCAAAAAGGAAATACTTATTTTTTTCCAATCAAACTCAGCTACGAAACAGAGCTCGAATTGATGATCCGGAAAACTATGGAATCTTTTGGATACATTCCCATGAAAGATTTTATCCAGGATGTAATCACAAGAGGAAAAGAAACTGCCAAACTTGTGGAGATCATTCCAGGTTATCATCTCATTTTACCAAATGGATTACATGACCCAGAATATGCCCGCCATCTAGTTGTCCAACTTGATGGACTCAAAAATTTTTCCTTTCCCTATCTCAAACGAATTGCTAACGAAAATAAATATATTGGTTTTTTAGAAAAGCTTACCCAACTTGAGACTATAATTCCAAACAAAACAGAAGAACTACTCAAAGTTGGAAGTCACCTTATCCCACAAATGACTGCTTTAATCGAAGAATTTCCTTTTGATAAAATCACAACGGAGGAAGGGAAACGGGTCAGTTCTTCGATCAGAGAAAGCCTTATCATTTTAGATAAACTTTCGAAACGATTACGAGAACAAAAAAAAGAAGATGCCGAAGAAGCAGTTACAACTCTCATCAAATTTTTGGGAACCAAAATCGAAGACAACACAGCAAATACTCTCACCCTTACCAAAATAGATTTGAATGCAGAAATAAAATCCTTAGACCTAAAAACAGAAAAGGAAATCGCAAGTGCCATATCTAAAATAGTTTCATCCCTTTCTGAAACCTATGGTTGTCTGGTGATGAAAGAAGATAGTTTCCACATTCTCTTTGCCTTAGATCAAAAAAAACTTTCTAAAGTAGAAGCAAATACCTTAACATTGGCAAAAACTGATTCGAATTATAGAAATGAACTTCCGATACTCGACCAAATCCGTGTGATCTTAAAGAATCGATCCGATGAAAATATCGATAAAGAAGAAATTCCAGAAAAAGAATTCGAGGAAGAGCGGGATAAAAACCAAATTACTTCCAATGAACCTCGGATCTCTTTTTCCGCTCTCCAAGAAAAAATTCATGTGCCCATCGGAGTTTTTAGTTTTTTAGCATTAGCATCTTTAACAACTGTAGTTTCCTTGTTCCTTGGTTCTTTGGAATACATTGTGAGTGGCTTTATCATTAGTTTCCTTGTAGGACTTTCGTTAGGTTACCTCTATAGAAACGATACAAAAAGAAAACAAGTGCCTGAAAAACAAACAACCACTTCTCCTAAAGAGAATCGATCACTCGGGATCGCAAAAGTAGCAGAAGGTTTTATTTATCCTAAAAAGTTCAATAGCATTGCTGAAAAAGTTTATGATTTCAAACGCTTACGAAATCATATTGAAGACTGCGTGGAAGATATCAAAACTCAACTTCCAGCAGTAGATCAAAAAAAAGATACCAACAAAATTGTTGCAGAGATTGAACATGCAATTTTACAAATTTCAGTGGTGATGAAAATCCCCGAAGCCATTCAATTAAAAAATAGACCTAAGGAACTTATTCTTTCAAAAGCAGACTTTCGCACCATTTTATTTCGAACCCAACTCGCAGAATACTATCGAAAAGAAGCAAGTATCTACAAATCAGACCGTGACCAAATGGATTACATTCAGTTTATCATTCGAGAATTAGAATTTGGCTATAATAAATATCTGAAATGACAAATCTGGTTTTATGAAGTCTTTTATTTACAAAACACTAATGCTCCTTTTTCTCACCTCTCTAGTTTTACAATGTAATAAAAAAGTAGTAAATGCGGAAGAATGGATTTTAGAACATAAAGAAGACCGTGTCCTCAATCTTTCCAACAAAGAATTTGGAGTTTTACCAACATCGATTGGAAATTTGACAAAGGTAGAAGAACTCACTCTCCAATACGATTCACTAAAAGAACTTCCAAAAGAAATTGGGAACCTCAAACAATTAAAGATCCTGAATCTTTTTGGAAACCCCCTACAAACTTTACCAGAAGAAATCGGGAATTTGGAAAACCTCGAAGTTCTCCTTCTCGGAAGAACGGAACTGCGAGAGATTCCGCTGGTCATAGGCCGTTTGCAAAATTTGAAAACTCTGGCACTGGATGAAACCAAAGTACAACTAACAGAAGCTGATGTAGAAGTGATCGCTTCACTCCCCCATTTGGAAATCCTTGATCTAAGCCTTATGCGAGAATACAAAACTCTCCCCAAAAACCTGGCAAAGTTAAACCATCTCAAACAACTTGTTTTACAAAAAACCCTTCTGGAAAAATCGGATGTGGTTAGGCTTCGGGACGAACTCCCTAAGGTCAGAGTCAAACTCTAGAGTTACAGATATTTTTTCCGTTTTCTCTTTGGCCTAGACCACAAACATTGGTCTTACTATGGCCAAACCAGAAACGGAAAATCCCTATTCTAAAACGGTTCTCCTACCACAGACCAACTTTCCCATGAAAGCCGACCTGGCAAATCGTGAACCAGGTCAAATTAAAATTTGGAAGGAGAAAAAAGTCTTCCAAAAGATGAAGGAAATTCGTAAATCCAAACCTTCCTTTGTTTTACACGATGGACCTCCTTATGCCAATGGAAATTTCCATGTAGGCCACTCTCTCAATAAAATTCTAAAAGATATCATTGTTAAATCCAAAACTCTTTCTGGTTTTCAAACCGATATGATTCCCGGTTGGGACTGTCACGGTCTTCCCATCGAAGTACAGGTGTTAAAAAATCTTGGGAAAGAAGCAAGGAACACAAGTCCTAGTGAACTTAGAAAAAAATGCCGTGAGTATGCAGCCGAATTTGTTGGAAAACAAGGCGAAGACCTAAGTCGTTTTTTATGTTTCTGGGAAGAAGGAAACAAATACCTAACGATGGCTCCAGAATTTGAAGCAAGGATCGTAGAAGTATTTGGATCCTTATTTGAAAAAGGATATATCTACAAAGGGAAAAAACCTGTGTATTGGTGTATTGATTTGGCAACAGCTCACGCAGAAGCAGAGATCGAATACCAAAATCATGTATCCCCTTCTATCTATGTAAAGTTTGCAGTAAAAGGCGAAAACGATACTTATTGCCTGATCTGGACCACTACTCCTTGGACACTTCCCGCAAACCTTGCAATTTGTTTTAATGAAGAATTGGACTACTCTCTGTTCCAATCCGATACCCACGGAAGATTGATCTTAGCCGATGGATTAAAAGAATCAGTTGAACAAAAAACAGGAATCACCCTCACAAAGATCAAGTCTTTGTCCAGTGCCGACCTAAAACAAATGACCTTCTTACACCCGTTTATCGAACGTGAATCTATTCCTCTCTTTGGAAATCATGTCACCTTGGATGCGGGAACGGGTTGTGTCCATACCGCTCCAGGCCATGGAACCGATGACTATCGTGTGGGAACGGCGGCAGGTCTTCCTCCTCTTTCTCCAGTCGATGATTACGGTCGTTATACGGACGAATTCGAAATGATGAAAGGAATTAAAATTTGGGATGCCAACCCAAAAATTGTAGAACTGCTAAAGGAAAAAAATGCACTCGTCCATTATTCAGAATTCACTCACTCCTATCCCCATAGTTGGAGGAGTAAAAAACCGCTGATCTTTCGTGCAACTCCACAATGGTTTTTTTCCATCGACCATGCAGGTCTCAGAGAAGAGTCCCTAAAGGCCATCGACAAAGTACAATGGATTCCTGATTGGGGGATCACTCGTATCCGTTCTATGGTGGAATCTAGACCTGACTGGTGTTTGTCGAGACAAAGGAACTGGGGAGTCCCGATTCCTTCCTTTACATGTAAATCTTGTGGATTCACTCACCTAGACGACAAAACAATAAAACACTTTATCCAAATTGTTAAAAAAGAAGGGATCGAAGTTTGGTATGAAAGAGATGCAAAAGACCTTTTGCCAGAAGGAACCAATTGTACGAAATGCGGATCAGATGATTTAAAACAAGACAAAGACATTTTGGATGTTTGGTTTGATTCTGGAGTTTCCAGCTTTGCTGTGTTTGGTGATTCTCTTGACCATGAACCAGCTGATTTGTATTTGGAAGGTTCCGACCAACATAGAGGATGGTTCCAATCTTCTCTTTGGCCTTCAATGGCGATCAGAAAAAGACCTCCTTACAAATCTGTTCTCACTCATGGATATGTGTTAGATGAAAAAGGCCACGCCATGTCCAAATCCCTCGGAAACGTGATCAATCCAACAACTGATATCATCAACCAATACGGAGCCGATATCCTTAGGCTTTGGGTTTCTACCCAAGATTTCCGTGACGATGTCAAAATTGGAAAGGATTCCATCAAAACGGTAGCAGAAGCTTATCGTAAAATCCGAAATACCTTCCGTTATCTATTAGGAAATACTAAAGCAGAAGTTCTTGGCTGGAAACTAAAAAAAGAAGATATAGAATCAATTGATAAATTCTACCTACATAAATTGGCCAAACTAAATGAAGATGTCAAAAAATTGTATGAGAACTACCAATTCCACCTGGTGTATCATCGGGTTTTAGTTTTCTGTACGGTAGATTTATCCCAAGAATACTTTGAAATCATTCGGGACAGAATGTACTGTGATGGTAAAAATTCAAAAACAAGAAAGTCATCTGAATATGTTTTGGCCGTTATTTTAGAAACTTTAACCAAAATTCTTGCCCCCATCCTTTCTTTCACTACAGAAGAAGTTTGGACAGAATTTGGGTTAAAAGATTCTGTTTTTTATTCTGATTTTTCAGACTTATCTTCTTGGATTGATTCCGACTTAGAATCCCAATTTATACCAGTCTTTGAAACCAAAGAGGTGGTTCAAAAAGCATTAGAAGAAGCAAGGAAATTAGGAAAACTCGGGAAGTCACTGGAGGCGGAAGTTTTGATCTCTGGAGATACCCTGAAAGACACAAAGTTTTCCAAAGACGACCTAAGCCTATTCTTTGTGGTATCGGAAGTTTCCTTCGATAAAAAGGAAATTGGTGAAGTGTTCTCGGAATGGAAAGGAGAAAATGCTTCGATTCAAATCCTTAAACCACACCATCATGAGTGTCCAAGATGTTGGCGACATGTTTCCGAAACAGAAGGAAAACTTTGTAAACGTTGTGAAGATGTGGTTTCAAAACTCTAAAAGTAAACTGCAGTCAAAATAACTGCAAAGAACAAACTCTAGACAAAAAAAACGATGGGTGTTTTTTAAAAAATCAAACAGCCATCGTTTTTTTTATCTTATACGATTTGTACTCTATGCAAAAGAAATCGCTTCAACAATCTAAAGTTTGGTGATAAAATCTTTAAGTGGATTTTTTTCGAATCTTCCTAAAAAACCTTCCCAATATAATATCTGCTTCCGGCAATTTAGTAATTCCTGCCATAACAAAATAGATGATCACTGCAGGGAGAATGGAAACCACAAGACAAATCCGACTCACATTTGCAAAACCGAGTCCTAAGCCATCGGAAAGATAGGTAACTAAGATGGGTTTTACTGCCCATTCAGAAAAAACCAACCAAAGGAAAAGTCCAAAGAGGGCCGGCATCATTTTCAAAATGCGAAACCAAACAGTAAGGAAAGGAATTTTTACCTGATGGGATTTCAGATAATACAATAATAACGAAGAGGTCACAGAAGCACTGAGAGCTGAGGCCAAAGCAATGGCAGAATGTTTCAAAAAGAACATAAGCCCAATACTTACGAGGACACTTAAGAAAAAAGATACCAATTGGATTCTTAAGGGAGTTTTTGTGTCAGAAAAAGCATAATAGGAAGAAACCAAAACTTTATTGATGCTATAAAACGGAATCGCAAAAGAATAAAAGACTAGTGGATAAAAAGCAGTGATCGTAGCCAAGTGGTCCCAACGCCCTCCGAAATATATCGAATCCAAAACCGTTTCCCCAAGAACCGCCAAACCAACGCTTGCTGGTAGTGTTAAAAAAAATGCGAATGCCAATACATCGGAAATTTCTTTTGGAACATTATCTTCTCTTCCTTCGCGAAGGTCTTTCAATAGGGAAGGCAAAATGGTAGTCGCAAGTGCCACTCCAATGATTCCTGTAGGAAGTTGTACTAGTCTTTGAGAATAATCCAAACTCACCACTGCTCCAAGACCTGGGTTTTGGTTCTGAATGTAGTTAGCTAAAAAAATATCTACAAGAAGCCCGATTTGATAAAAACTTCCTCCAAGGGCAGCCGGTAACATGAGTTTAAAGATTTTACGAATGGCTGGATGTTTCAAATTCAAACGAAAGATGGGGCCATATCCATTTTTGTAAACATACCAAGCTTGGACTAGAAGCTGTAAAACCCCTCCCGTTACAATTCCATAAGCAAGAACAAATACTTTTTCCCGAATCTCATGATAAAAAGGAAATATAAAAACAAAAACAACCAAATAACTAAAGTTAAGAATGATGGGAGAGAGAGAAGGTACAAAATAATTATGATGAGAGTTGGAAATCGACATAAAAATCGAAGATAAACTGGCAGTCATAATGAGAAAAAACAAAACTAACGAAAGTTCAACGACTAGTGCTCCATATTCAGGAGACCCACCCACAAGTGCCGGCAAAAAACCAGCAGCAAAAAACCAAAACATAGCTACAAATAAAGACAAACAAAGGAAAAGGAAACTAAGAACAGTTCCTGCCATCACACGAGCTTCTAAAACTCCTATCTTTTCATATTCAGAAAATATCGGCATAAAGGATTGGCTAAGTGTTCCTTCCGCAAGTAAGTTCCGAAACATATTGGGAAGACGGTAAGCCACGCTAAAGGCTGAGGCAACCATACCTGTTCCAAAACTAACAGCCATAAAATGGTCACGGACAAGACCCAATATTCGGGATAAAAAAGTGTAAAAAGAAAGAGCAAGTGACCGTCGGGTACTTGACTCATTTCCCTTGGCTTGTTTTGTCATAAGACCAGGTTTTAGATGGGATTCAATTTTTCAAGAAAACGGATGGAACCACTTGGACTCATTTGGAACTGAGTGGAACATCCGGGACATTCATGTTTTCCAAATTTTTGGATTCGTAATCTTGTCCCACAAACTTCGCATTGGATGATACGTTCCACTGCTTCCAATTGTTTTGTTTTCGATTGGATGTAACTTGGGATTGTGATTGGTTTTTCTTGGATTTCGGGATTTGTTTTATAAACAGCAAATCGTCTTTCTAACTCGTGATTGAGAGTGTCTTTAATTTCCAACCGAAGGCTATTGAGTTTCTCTTCTAATAACGATTCCATAGGAGAAGAACTTTTTTGTGAAATATTCTGATTTTCTTCCACTTCTGGAATGGATTCCAACTGAGAAATCGGTTCTTTTGGACCAGTGGAAGGATCACTGCCCTTGGATTTTCCGGTAAAATAAAATCGAATTTTATTTTCTTCATTTAAAGATATGGGACTAATCTTTGTTTCCGAATCGGAAGATTTTGTTTCAGTAGGTTCTGAACGTCTGAGTTCGGCCCGTAACAAAAAAGACTCCGCTTGGGTATGGTCACGAAAGATCGGCAATTTATCAAAAAGTCCCACAAGGCCAAGTACATCTTCAACTTCTTGTTTCACTCCGTAAATAGAATACACTGCGCCCAGTTTTCTGGTTTGTTTATGAATTTTAACCAATACACTGATTCCATTGGATGTGATAAAATCCAATGCACCAAATTGAAATAAAAACTTTCGATACCCCTTATTCAGTTGCGATTCGAAATAACGATAAAAATCTTCGGCACTGGTTCCATCCAAACCACCTTTCAACTGAATGGAAAATACTTTGTCTTTTGGTTCCATAATCTATCCTAAAAAGATCGCATCGCGAATCGGTGTTTGGCGGGAATCTGGAGAAACATTAGAAACAAGAGGTCCTTCGGACAAAATTTCAACACCACTCTCTTCGGTAGCAGCAGTCACCTGACCTGAGTTCTCTGTTAAATCCACAACCGGTTCCATTTCCGATACTTTTCTTTCGACTGTTTTTTTCTCAAATAAAGGAAGGTTCGAAGATTCTTTTGGGGTTACAAAAGAATCTCTTGCAACTAACATTGTATAGACCACAAAAGCACCTGTTAAAGCCAAACTGACAACGAAAGCAAATACAACATAATTAAAAACCATCCATTCCACTAGTTTCCATTGGTTTTCGAAGAGTAAACCTAAGTTCCCTCTTTCATACACTAAAATCACAAGGCCCGTTACATCGAGTGTTCCAGGTTTGTACAGAGGAGAAGTAAGTCTTACTGTATTGGATTTGGCAAGTGGCAAATAAGAAAGAACCCATTCAAATCCAGACCGAACTTTCGGATCTCGTTTGGAATTTAAAACGGGATTCTCTCCGTTTTCTGGTTCTGACCATTCCCATTTTTTCATCCGAATTCCTTTTTTGAAAAAGGTGGAATGGAGTAGATCCTCATCCGGTTTTCTTTTTTTTAATTCCTCAGGGGTGTAAATGGTATCAGTGGAGACAAGAAGAGTGGCATCACTAGAATACAAACTAATCTTTTGAATTCGAAACTCTTCCGGATCATTTTTGGATTGTTCCACATAACGGTGAAACATTTTTTCAAGTTCCACATAACCTTCGTTCTGCAGTCTTTGTTCTGAACTTTTTGCAAGTGCCAAGGTTAAGTCGCGAGCTCTATGATCAGAAACAAACTGTTCTTGGGTGAGAGCATTTTGCAAAGATTCATAAAAAGTCCAAACCACTGCACTGAGTGCCAAGGTTTCACAGAGGAAAAAGAAAAGAATAAAGGACAGAAAAAAACGTGAATATTTCATAGATCCCCTTTATACCTTTCGGCCAAATCTCAAGATTTACAGAGGAAAATACAAAGGAATTTAAGGGAGTTGGTCTATGAATGTTTGCGTAAAATTTAGGACAAACTCCTTTCTTTTCTTCGGGAAATCCTTATCTTTTCCCAACCGGAGAAGGGAGGTCATGTCCTCTGACTTTGCTCCACAAGGATTGATGAGAGAAAAGGTAGAAAGATTGTTCAAACCATTCAATGCGAACCCGAAGCTTGTGAAATAGGACTTAGCATAGATCCCTTCCGAAACCAATTTTCGTTTGGGTTCTTCTATTGTATAAAGGCCTGGTGATTTGGGGTTTTCTTCCACAGACAGATCCCAGGTTTTCTGAATCGAAGCCACCAAACTTTGGTTTAAGATCCGTAAAAATTCACCCAAACTTATATTTCGTTTTTTCAAATCAATATGAAGGTATCCAACAATTTGTCCCGGTTCATGGGCGGTAAAATCCCCTCCTCGAGACAAAGTGACAAGCTCCACCCCAAGGGAGGAAAGGATAGCGGGCGAAACTAAAAGATTTTCCGCTTTCGCACCTATGCCCCCTGTCAAACATGGTCTGTGTTCTAAAAAGAGCATGGATTCCCTTCGATTTTTCCTGGAATTTTCCTGGAATTTCACGTATCTTGTGTACGAAACAATCGAAGGAAATAGGTAGGAAGGAAGTCCTTTTCGATGGAGAAACTTTGTCATGCGATCCTTTGGATCCTCGAAAAATCACCCAATGGGAGAGCCCGCCTGGATTTGGCGAAATTGCTCTACTATTCGGATGGTGTTCATTTCCAAAAACATGCGGAGATGATCACAAGAGGAGACTATATCCACTTAGAAGACTCCCCTTACCCCGTCAAACTGAACGAAGCACTTTTATTTTTGAAAGAAAAAGGCCATATCGATGCCATTCCCAAAATTGAAGGAAATGGAATCCAAGGGTTCACCTTGCGGTTCTTAAAACCAATGGAAGGCCTCGTCCTTTCTCGGGAAGACAAACGAGTGATGATGAAAGTGGTAGAAGCCTTCCGTGGCCGAGTGGTGGATGAAAACCGCCATTATCCCAATTTATATGAAAACTATGTAGTCACACCGCTTTTCGATGCCATTCCCTTTTCTGTGGAAAGGATCAATACGAAAATCCATGTTCTTGTACAAAAAAGCCTTTTGAATCTATCAGGCAAAATGTTTAGAGTTTTATTTGAGAGGTCAGAATGATCATCACTGTTTGCAAAGGCAAAGTCCATAGAGCCGTCGTCACTGAGGCGGAACTCCACTACGAAGGTAGCCTCACCGTAGACCAAGACCTTATGGATTTGGCCGGAATGAAGCCCTATGAACAAGTAAGCGTAGTGAACGTCAATAACGGAGCACGGTTCGAAACCTACCTGATTGTAGGAGAACGGGGTTCTGGAACCATTTGTTTGAATGGGGCAGCGGCAAGGCTTGGAATGAAAGGGGACAAAGTCATCATCATCACCTATGGTCAGGTGGATGAAAAAGACCTTCCAGCAGATTACAAACCAAAAGTGGTCTTCGTGGATGAGAACAATCGCCCGAAAAAAGCCTAATTTCCCTAATTTTTCCAAGGCTTTTCTTCGATACTATCTGTATAAACCAAATTGGTAGTCGGAACATGAACAAAACAATATTTGCCATTTCATTCACCCTGCTCACTTGTGCTCTCTTTGCCCAAGAATCGGGGAATACCCAAGGGACACAAAACGCCGTTGCCTCTTCCAAAGACAACCGTGACTTGTATCCTCTCTCTATGTATGATACAAGGATTCGCCTTAAAGGTGTAAACTTTGTTAGGCGACATGCTGATACAGGAAAAGGCGAATTTTTAGATGTCCAAGTGGAATTAGAATCTAGAGTTCCAGATAACCAAGAATATGCGATCTATGTTCTTGCTGGATTTGAAGGAGACCGTTCCAATCCAGATGAAAGAAAACTCATCCCCTACCCAGCTTGGAGAAAAGCAGATCCAGAAAAGGATGAAAGAACTTTATACTTTTCCAATGTAATGCCTACGCCAGTGACTGCCAAAGAAATTTGGGGTGAAGAAACATACGCAAAGAAAAAAGCAGAAGTAGAAAAACGCCATTACGCAGGATTTGAAGCAGAAATGCCAGAGCCAACGTTTACAGAAGTCGTGGATTACCTATGCAAAAACAACGCAAAAGCACTTCCATTCACTCTCTTTGGAGAAACAGGTCCTTCCAAAGACAAACAAGTAGTGTATAATTATGTGGCACAAACAGAGGATGAGAAAAAACGCCAAGTGCATGAAACTCTTCCCAAACATACATATACAATCTACAATAACAAGTATCGTACGACGATCACAAGCCACCACTACACACAATACCGTCCGAACTTCCTTTCTTTCAACAAAGTAGCAGTTTTGGTTTTTGATACAAAAAAACCAACCAACAGCCTTCTTTTTAGAAAGTTCATTGATATCTCTGACTTAAAGATTACTTATTAAGTTTTTTCCAAGACCAGGTTTGGTCTTGGATTCCGACAACTGGCCTTTAGAAATCCATTTGGATTTTTAGTGGTCAGTGCCTTCCGGGCGGATGGGGGGAAATTGTTCCGAAGCCCTTACCCTCCACTCGTCTTCCGGATGGTTCAAATGCAACCAACCATTCGCAAAATCCCAACGACCGTCCAAATCCAAAAAATCCCAGAAAATTGCCTGGTTCATGTATTTATAGGTGTCGAGGAGATCGAGTAGATCCCTTTGTTTCCTTGGAGAATTTTCCATTCTGCTCCAGTTTCGTTAGGATACCCGCCGGGTCGACGTTTTTTATGGACAAATCCACTCGGATCTGCCGAAAATGATACCAGACCATGGCGATCACAAAGGAAAAAAAGGCTGATTTCAACGACAAACTGGTAGATTTCAAAAACTACCTAGAAGAGCTGAAAAAAGAGGCGAATATATACAAAGTCCAAGCCAAAAAAAGTAAGGACATGGAACCTTATTTTAATCTTTCTTTAGCGATTAACTCCATCAAAACAATTAACACCTGTATTGTGATTAATGAACTTTCCACTGCCATCTTAGAAATCAATAATAACAACTATTTAGAAACAGCTAGAAAGGAAATTTATAACTGTATTTCCTATATCGAAAAAACTGTGGGAAATAACGTGGACGGTTCCCTTTCCGAAAACAAAGAACAATTGGCAAAGATTGAAAGGTTTACTCCCACACAAAGACTCAACCTAATCAAAGGCCTTCTCCAAGCCATGAAAAAGACGATCACAGCATTTGGAACCAATTCCAAATGGAAATGGTCTTGGCCAGACATCAACTTTCGAGTGGCTGCTTGTACAAAGAATCTTTTTGACTTCATTGCCTATGAAAGGGAACAAGATTTAGAAAATCCGTATTACTACATCCGCAAAGAACACTTCAATCTTGTCATTGAACTTGCTAACCAAGCAGCCCAGGATTATAGGACAAAATTTGAAATGTCTACACAAGATTCCACAGATTTGAAACATTCTGTAGAAATGTTAGAGATGAACCGCAAAATTTTCCAAATTACTGGCGAAAATGAGGATTTGGAAAAAACAAAAACACTCATTGAGTCCTTCCAACAAAAGATTACCGATCTCGAATCGGACGATAAAAAGAAAAAAAAGAAACAATAATCGACGTTTTTCCCCAGAATCCCCAGTCTAGTTTATAGAAAGGGCAATACTTTTCAAAAGGAGATTTCGAAATATGGCACTAACGGAAGTCACAGACGCCAATTTCAAAGCAGAGACTGCTAAGGGCGTTGTACTCGTGGATTGTTGGGCGGAATGGTGTGGACCTTGTCGCATGGTGGCTCCTGTTCTTGATGAATTATCACAAGAAATGGCTGATATCAAAATTACTAAGTTAAATGTTGATTTCAATCAGAAGACGGCTCAGGAATTGGGAATCCAGTCCATCCCTACCCTTCTTCTCTATAAAGACGGAGTTTTAGTAGATAAAGCAATTGGTGCTTTACCAAAACCACAAATTAAAAAATTTATAGAAAATCACAAGTAGGAAATAAATTATCCCCTAATGGTCAGTTCTGAACCGAATGGTTTTACCGCTCTCCCTAGAGGGGGATATTTAGTCGATACATCCGAAGGGTACATCCAAATTGGATCCCCTCCGGAAACAATTAAAGACACCATGGGGCTCGAAAAGAAAACCCCGTTGGTGTTTGTCCTTCCCAATAAGTTCTTTCATGTCGAAAAAGGGATCTCCATAGCGGAGTTAGAATTCCCCATTTACTTTAACTTCTTCTTTCGCGGCGGAAAAAAAACCTTTATCGTATGTTCTCCCGAACAAAAAGAACAGCTAACCATTGTTCTCGGGGAATCCCTTATGGGACCACAGGAACTCAACCTAGCTTCTGAGTTTATTGATGGAACGATGAGTTTTGGTTTCCCTGACATCAAAGCCGAGATGGCACATTTCCGTAGTTACAAAACTATGGAGGAAGTGGTTGAGTTTGTTCTCTTTGATGAAAATCATAAAGCCAAGTTTGGGAAAATCACAATTGAACAACTTCCCTCCAATGAATTTCTAATTGTTGATGGAGAAAAACATATCAAAACTCCAGGTGAAGTTGACTTTCATGTGAAGTATGATATCGGAAAAAGGTTAGAAGAACCTTTCCAACCACCTCTCATAGGAATCACTTGCCTAGGTCCCTCGCACGGTTTTGATCCCACAGACAATACTTCTGGATTTATCATTTGGCTGAATGGCCAAGGGATTATGGTGGACCCACCTGTCAATTCCACCGAGTGGTTACGGGAATCCAATGTCAATCCTAAGTTTATCAACTCCATCATCCTCACCCACTGCCATGCCGACCATGATGCAGGAACATTCCAAAAGATTTTAGAAGAATCTAAAATTACGATTTATGCAACTGCCACAGTGATGGAATCCTTTCTCAAAAAATATTGCAGTCTAACAAAGATTCCGCGAAGAGAAATCACAGACCTATTTGATTTTATTCCCGTTGTCATTGGAAGGCCGACCATCATCAACGGTGGTGAATTTTATTTTCATTACGCACTCCATTCCATTCCTTCTGTGGGATTCGAATTCTTTTTCCAAGACCAGTCTTTTTATTATACTTCTGATCATTTAAATGATCCGGAGGCATTGGAAGAAATGTACAAAAAAGGGGTATTTCCTGAAACGAGATACCAATTTCTAAAAGACTTCCCTTGGGATCGTAAAATCATTTATCACGAAGCCGGTGTTCCTCCCCTTCATACCAAGATTAGTTACCTTGCTTCCCTTCCGGAAGAAGTGCAAAAACGAATTACAGTCTATCATATTGCAGCCAAAGATATGCCTGAAGGAACCAACTTAACACTTGCTAAGTTTGGAATTGAAAATACTTTATATCCGGAAATCACTCCCCCAAAACACCAAGAGGCTTTTCAACTTTTAGAAATACTTTCACAAATAGATATTTTTTCGGGATTCCCAATCGAGAAGGCCAAAGAATTTTTACAAATTGTAAAAGAAGAAAAATTTCGACGTGGGGAACAAATCATTAAAAAAGGAACCCATGGAGACCGGTTCTTTATCATTGCTTCAGGGAATGTCCGTTTTGAAGGACTATCAGGTGATCCAACGGCTGTTAAACGATATGGAACCTATGAATACTTTGGGGAAGCTTCCCTAATTTTGGATACGGCTCGCCAAGCCGATGTATATGCGGAAACCGATGTCCTCGCCCTCACAATTGAAAAAACCAGATTTTTCCAGTTCATTCGTGGATCCAAACTCCACGAAAACCTCACCAAATTGAATAGCATCCGTGAAACCAATACTTGGAAAACCCTCACAGAATCTCAAACCTTCCGTGGGCTCACAAGCTACCAAGTCACCCAACTCGAACTCATTCTCAAACTGGAAACAGTAAAAAAAGAAGCAGCCCTCATCGAAGAAGGCCAAACCTTTCACAATGCCTTTATCGTAAGATCGGGAACGGTTGTGGTCATGCAAAACCACAAAACCATTCGGGAACTGGGTGCGGGAGACTTTGTTGGGGAAATCTACTCCCTCACCAAAAACCTTCCTTCCAATTTCAGCTTTGTGGCCTGGCCGGGAACGGAACTCTATGTCCTTTCAGAAGAAGATGCCATCCAGTACATTAAGAAAAATCCGGGTGTCTACATGAAGCTGAACACTGTTTATAATTGACCTCAATTCGCCATTTTTGTAACATTTCCATATCAAGGAGTCACAAATCATATGGAGCGTATCCTCCCCTTTACTGAAGAACACCATCAATTCCGCGAGATGGCTCGGAAATTTTTTGAAACAGAAGTAAAACCACACCACGAAGAATGGGAAAAAAATCATATCGTACCCAAAGAAGTCTGGAGAAAGGCAGGCGAAAACGGCCTACTTTGTCCCGATGTCCCCACAGAATACGGTGGCTCTGGTGCCGACTTTCTTTATAACATCATTATCATCGAAGAATCTTCTCGCGTAGGAAATAGCGGATTTTTTATCTCCCTCCATAATGACGTGATTGCCCCTTATATCTCAACGTATGCCAGTGATGAACAAAAGAAACGTTGGCTGCCTAAATGTGCTTCCGGTGAATCCATCCTTGCTGTTGCAATGACAGAACCTGGAGCCGGGTCTGATCTTAAATCCTTACGAACCAGTGCCATCGACAAAGGTGATCACTTTGTTGTGAATGGACAAAAGACATTTATCTCCAATGGACAACTCGCTGACCTCATCATCACTGCCGTCAAACACGACAACGGAACCATTTCCCTTGTGATGATTGAAGAAGGAATGAAAGGTTTTGAAAGAGGACGTAACTTAGATAAAATCGGACTCAAAGCCCAAGACACTTCTGAACTGTACTTCAATGATGTGATTGTTCCGAAAACAAACCTCATCGGTAAACAAGGACAAGGTTTTCGTTACCTAATGCAAAAACTAGCACAAGAACGATTGGTTCTTTCTGTGGCTGCAGTCGAAGCAACAAGGCTTGTCCAATCCTTAACCCTACAATACATCAAGGAAAGAAAAGCCTTCGGACAAAAAATCGGCTCTTTCCAAAATACAAAATTCAAAATGGCGGAAATGGCAACGGAACTAGAAATGGCACAAGTGTTCTGCGACAAAGTGGTCATGGAACATATGAAAGGCGAAAATACAACTGCCGAAGCGTCTATGTGTAAATGGTACACAACAGAGATGCAAAAACGCCATACTGATGAATGTTTACAATTCTTTGGTGGATACGGTTATATGATGGAATACCCAATTGCAAGAGCTTACCTCGATGCAAGGATCCAAACCATCTATGCAGGAACGACTGAGATTATGAAAGAAATCATTGGACGCAGTTTGGGACTTTAGTTTCAAGCAGACCCATGAGTTTCCATTTTCAAAACTTAGATTCAAAAACTCTTATGAAAAACCCGGCACATTTGGCCGGGTTTTTTCGTTTACGATCGACCCTTTGGATTCACAACGAGATCAGTCTTTGTCTTTATTGAAACCTGAAACCAAAACCAGTCAAGAACCGTATCTTATTTACGAATCGAAATACTCATTGTGCAAATCACAAAAATGATATAACCTATGAATATGAACGATTCTAACTAAACTTCAGAGCCGTCTACCGCACCTACTTCTTGTGTTTCCTTTCGTAAATCCGTTGTGAGACGCATGGAGCAAAAATGAGGTCCACACATCGAACAAAAATGGGCTTTTTTCATTCCATCTTGTGGAAGGGATTCATCATGATAGGAACGTGCGAGTTCTGGATCAAGGGAAAGTGCAAATTGATCTTCCCATCGAAATTCAAAACGAGCCTTACTCAGTAAATCATCCCTTTCTTTGGCACCAGGATGGCCTTTGGCAAGATCGGCAGCATGTGCTGCAATTTTATAAGCGATCACCCCATCCTTTACATCTTGTTTGTTCGGAAGTCCTAAATGTTCTTTTGGCGTCACATAACAGAGCATAGCTGTCCCGTACCAAGCGATCATCGCAGCTCCAATGGCAGAGGTGATATGATCATATCCAGGAGCAATGTCTGTGACAAGAGGCCCGAGTGTATAAAAAGGTGCTTCCATACAAATCTCTTCTTGGAGACGAACATTTTCCTGGATGAGATGCATGGGAACGTGGCCCGGGCCTTCTACCATTACCTGGACATCATCGGCCCATGCACGTTTTGTCAGTTCCCCCAAGGTCTTTAGTTCCGCAAACTGAGCTTCATCATTGGCATCATTGATACAACCGGGCCTGAGTCCATCTCCCAAAGAATAGGAAACTCCGTATTTTTGCATAACCTTTGAGATTGCATCAAAATGTTCATAGAGAAAGTTTTCTTTTTTATGGTGGTTACACCACTTTGCAAGGATGGAACCACCCCGAGACACAATCCCTGTGATTCGTTTGTCTGTTAAGTGGATATAATCACGAAGGACACCAGCATGGATGGTAAAATAATCAACACCTTGTTCGGCTTGTTCTTCTAAAGTTTCTAAAAATACATTGATGTTTAAATCCTCTACTTTTCCTTTTACCTTTTCCAAAGTTTGGTAGAGAGGAACGGTTCCAATCGGAACGGGAGAGTTTCGGATGATCCATTCTCTGGTTTCATGGATATTTTTTCCGGTAGACAAATCCATCACCGTGTCTGCTCCCCAATGTAAGGACCACCTGAGTTTTTCCACTTCATCTTCGATAGATGATAAGATAGCCGAATTCCCAATATTGGCGTTAATTTTCACAAGGAACTTTTTACCAATGATCATCGGCGCAAGTTCCGTATGACGTTTGTTTGATGGGATAATCGCTCGACCAATTTTCACCTCATTCAAAACAAATTCAGGACTCATTCCCTCCCTTTTTGCTACATACATCATTTCTTCTGTGATGATATCTCTTTTGGCATAATAGAGTTGGGAAAAATTCTGATCGCCTCTCGATTCTCTGGTTTTGATCCAATCCTTTCTTAATTTCGGAATGCCTTTTTTATAATCGTACTCGTTTTCATGGATACAAAACATACCTTCCGTTCGGTAAGCTTGAAACTTTGTATTGTTAGAAAGGGTAATGGTCGTTTCTGGAATGCTGATGGGATGTGTGGAGTTTGTTTCCATGATGAGTTTTCCTTAGCCGGAACCGACCCAATGGAACGAACTAACAAAAAGGAAAAGGATGTCTCAAATCTAAAAACTGAAGGGATTGACACCTAACATAGATTTTAGCTTTTTCTCGTTTCCCTTCGCAAGCATTACCAGGATCAGGTTTAAAAGGGTATTTCTCAGCCAACCCCCTGCTCTAATCTTTTCAAAGCGAAGGAAATAGCACCCCTAACGGTTATATCTTAAATGAAAGAGAAAGTTTATTTTGGCAAGCCAATATTTTAAATTTAGTAGAATTCAATTGGCTTTCGTTTTATTGGTCCGAGGAAGATACTTTGCTTTCATCTGACTGTATTTGATTTTAGATAGAATGTTCTTTTCCCATTCGGCCGGGAATTCTTCCCCAATAAAAAAGCGTATCAACCGATGGATCAGTGAAACCTGTTTCCAGTATACTTTATTTTTTGCAGCTTTATATAACGTTTTAAACTTTCGATTGGTTAAAAAACTCTTTTTGACATCTGGATATTTTTCCATTAATAGTTCAAATATATAAAGAGTATGATCTCCTTCATAGTATTGATCGATGATCTTATCTAAAACAATAATAGCAGACCCGATATCTTTCGAAAGAAAAACCCAATAGAATGTTGAATTAAAATAATATTCATAATGCATCACATCATCAGCACTTTTCAATGCCTCTATGACACGGTCTCTACCGGAATACAAAGTTTGACCAATCAGCAAGAAGCGACTGATAAAATTATCTCCCATTTTCATCATCGTATATAAAATATCAAAATGTTGTTTGGCTTCCCTTTCGGCTTTTTCCTCTGCGATTTTCTCTGCTTTCAAACAAAGCAAATGATAGATTTTAACAAACTCCAAAATCGGAGTAAACTCGTTAAAAAGAATCGATCCTACGGTTTCGGCAAATTCAATTTGAGGTAAATAAGTTTTATTTCGAAGTTCATCAAACTTAGTTTCAGAAAGTTTGGTTTTCATTAAATCATAAGGTTCTTTTAAACTTGGTTCTAGTTCTAAAAGTTTAGGAACGATCTTTTGTTCAAAAAAAGGGGAATATTCACCTTCCTTTTGAATTGGGTCAGTTGTATCAAAATAAATCCAACCAACAAAAGGTAGGAAAAAATAAATTTCAGAATTAAGAAACCCTTGTTCCAAATAATCAATCAACTCTTCTTTGAATTTCAAATCAATACCAAATGGAGTTTCAAATTCCTCTAATAATTGACGAATGATAGAATATGGTTTGGAATTTAAGACTTCTTCCTGAATTTGATAAAAATCAGAAGTTTCCCACTTATAATTATCTACTAAAAAGTTTTGAAGATTTACAAAGGATCTTGCTGCAATTGCATTAAAGGCTAATGCATACTTTTCTTCGAACCTATCACCAGAATAAGACACAATGGCTAGTTCCACTTGGATCGGTCCAATCATTGAGGAAAAGGATGGAACTAAATTTGCAGTTTCAACGTCTTCAACTCTTGTTAAATAAAAAATTGGCATCGCTAAATGATTGTCTAATAAATTCTGTATCAGCGTAATCATGGCCTTTCCATACACTTTCAATTCATTTTCTTTTATAGAATCTACGTTTAATTGGAAGGCAAAATAACTTTGGTTCAAATCGGGTACACAAAGTTTTCTAAGTGTGGAAAGTATTTTGGATGCTTGGTCTGTAATCATCAATTCTCGTTTATGAGAATCTTCTAGAGACTGCAGAAAAATCGGTGTGTATATTTTGAGTTGGTCTAACCGAGAAACACCTGATAGTCGAAATATTGCCATACAACAACCCCCCGAACATTCATATATACTAACATTCAGATCTAACTGTAAATCATTATTATTAGAACGATTCTAACAATAATTTAGGGAATCAATAAGTGAGACGAAACATTCGAGTTTTACGAATGGTTTATTCAACTGAGCGTCAGGCCCCTAGGGACCTTGTCTGGACTATTTGACCTCTCGGCCTTGTCGGATCATACGATTCACATAAACCTGTAAGTCTTGTTTTCCTTTTGGTCCAATTTCAGTGAATTGAACCCCATAAAGACCGGTTTCTTTTGATTTTTTACCAATTTGTTTGATCACGCCGCGGGCTAAAAAGTCTTCTAAATCGCCAGGTAATGCGACAAGGATTTCTACCGTTTCGTTCATATCCCATTCGTCAAAATGATTGGGTGCAATGACCCCGACCCCTCCCATACTTATGTCACTCGCTTTTAGGACATCCAGGAGGGCTGTCCCCATCAAATGGATTTCAACTGGTTCTTTTTCTAGTGGTTGTACTCGGACATATTTCCGTTTTTCTTGGATGGGTGCCATGCTTCTATATTCTCTACAAATTCTTCTCTGTAAACTAGGAAATAGAATGGGCTCCATTTGTTAAGAAAGCATAGACCAATCTCCGATATTTGGTATACTAGGGACGAAATGAAATTCCGTATTGGTATCTTTTTTTGCACCATTTGTTTTGGCCTGATTCCAAACGGTTCTGTCCAGGCAAAAGTAACCTGTACAGGGGATGCTTGTACCATTTTGCCCGCATCCATCCAATCACAAATCAATAGTTTAGACACAGCCCTCCAACTCCAATACACAGACAAAGTCCTTGCGACAATGTCTGAAGCAGCTGTGATTTCCAATATCAACTCCTCACTGATGGGCCCAGGCATCGTGAACAGGTTCCAAGTGGGAGCGGGAATGACTGTCGCCGGCCAACAAAAAGAAGACATCAATGTGGTTTATCAAAATCTAAGTTTTCAAAAACTTCCCAACGTGGGAGCATCCCTTGCACCTAACTTTGTGGTGGCGGTAAACTTGGGATGGTTAATGGGAGGAGGCCCATCAGACACTGAGCCAGAACTCAAAACCTTCCTGCATCGCTTCAATTTGTATTTACATGGTTTTAAATTCAATTTTGCACAAGGGGATGTCCAAAAGGCGGTTGAAGCGCAAAATAAAAACGTGGAACTTGGTGGAGACATTACCACCGGTGGATTCACCCTACGATTTCATATCATAGAAAACTATTCAGATGGAATTGGACTTTTTGAATTTTCCGGGATCTCCATGGGGCTTGGACTCCACTACCAAAGACAAGAAATCGATGTCACTTATAATGATAAAAAAACGCAATCCCTAACACTCGGCCCAGCAATTGGAACTTGGGGAGGATCTACAACTTTCAACTACTCCAGTACGGTAACAAGTGTTCCTCTTGACATTCGTACAGGATTTCGGATGTTTTATTTCTTTACGATCTTTGCAGGAGCTGGAGCTTCCATGAACTTTGGAAGTTCCAGTCTCAATTTATCTCGTTCTGGTCCGTTGACCTTGGCCTTAGACTCCGCTGCGATTTCTGCATCGCTTTCTCCAGAGATTGCCGCTCTCATCCCAGCCTCTGCTCTTGGACAAACCAAAACTGGAACTCTTACCATGGACTTGAGTGGCAAAGCACAAGCTCCCAACACAACGAACTTCCTAATCGCTGGAATTGAAATCAACGCCCTCATCACCAAACTCACGGTTGAGGCCATTGTCGCACAAAATGTCCAATCTGTGATGGTAGGTGCAAAATTTTCTTTCTAAGAGATACTTGGCATCTTTTTTGCAATTTCTTTAGAGAACGGATGTTTTAGAACCGGCCCGGGAGATTCCGGCCACCGATTGTTTACGTTCTAAGCAAAATGCCGGTTTTAAGGGAGAGCTTTATGGCACAGACTGTACAAGAAATCAAAAAACCCATCCTACATGTGTCTTGTGTTCCAAGAAAGGATACAACCCTACTGAAAATTTCTCTTTCCCAAGATGATTTAGGAATCCTCTACAGGGTCACTTCCGTCCTATACAACCATCGTTGGGATATTTTAGAAGCGGTGGCAGAAACCGCCAGTGATGGGCATGTCCAAGACCTATTTGTGATCCGCAGTTGGGACGGGGGAGAAATGACAGAAGAACTTCTCTCTCAAATCAGAACAGACCTTTACTCACTCTTTTATGAGGGGAAAACGGTTGCGATGTATTTAAGAGAAAATGCAAAAGAAGAAGTTCTGGTTCGTAAAATTGGAGATTCTGAAGCAACACTCAAACTATACAATCCCATTTCTTCTGACTTTACCGTTATGGATTTGCGAATGAAAGACACTCCAGGAATTTTATTTCAAATAACGGAATCTCTCTTTCATTTAGGAATCGACATCATTAGTTTTACTGCCAATAGTTTTGATGGTAAAATCCGAGATAGTTTTCTACTCCGCACTTCCCTTACCGGAGAGAAGTTGGATGAGAAACTGATGTTTCCCATGCTTCGTGCCAAATTAGAATCTTTTCTTTAGGTTGTTTTTTCTTTTTGCGTAAACAGTAAAAATCCAAATCCAACAAGAAGGACAAAGGATACGAAGAAGGCCAGATTTGGTCCTTTTTGAAAGTATAACAAAGAAAATACGACTGGAGATACGGCTCTTCCGAGGGAACCAAAACTTCGAAAGAGCCCTAGAGATCTTCCCAAATCTCCTTTTCCACTTTCGAGTGATGCAAATGAAGATAGTCCTGGATTCACAAGTGCACTTCCAAAAGCCAAAAAGAATAAGGAAACAAATAATCCAAGAAAATTTGTTCCAAAGGAAACAAGAAGGCCCATTCCGATCACAACAAAAACCGCCCCATAAAGAGAAATCCGTTTTTCTGAAATTTTTCCAGACAACCTACGCACCACCCCACCTTGCACAAGTATGATGATGATTCCGATGTATAAAAAAGTAAATCCAATCTCTTTGGGAGAAAACTGAAAGGTATCAGAAAGAAAAAAATTAACAACAAATTCAAATCCAGAAAAACTAAGGACGAATAGTAAGTTTAATAAAGAGATACGGACTAAATTTCGTGACTCGATTTTTTTCAAAGAGAGGAATGGGTGGATTTCCTTTTCTAGAACCACTTCCGGTTTGTTGTGCGGTAAAAATACAAAAACTAAAATGACAGTAAGAAGAGAGACAAGAATTGCAAAAAATGCAGAAGCGGGAAACACAACCATGGATCCTTCTTTGTAAAAGGAATCCAAAAGGGTCCACTGCGAACTAATCCCACCAAGGAGGGGACCCATCACAAACCCAAGACCAATCCCAGCTCCAAGAAACCCCATTCCAGCTGCTCTTGATTTTTCATCTGTTTGGTCCGCCATTGCGGCAGAGGCAACAGACAAATTTCCCCCCATCATTCCAGTCATCACACGACTCAGGACAAACATCCAAAACTGGGAAGAAAACAACCAAAGGAAATAACCGATTGTGTTTCCTAGGGTAGTAAAAAGTAAAATGGCTCGTCTTCCTGAATGGTCAGAAAGTCTTCCCCAAACCGGGGCTGCGATAAACTGTAAAAAGCTGTAAATACTTCCCAAAATTCCACCAAACAAGACGAAGGTGTATTTTGTATCTCCTCCAAAAGATAATAGATTTGCGGCGGAATAGAACATTCTGAACAAAGCATCATCACCTTTTAATAAGAAGAATTCTAAGGTCTTAGGGAACAAAGGAAACAGGAGGGAAAAACCCATCATATCCGTAAAAACAATCAGGAAAAGAATGAATTTGATTCGTTTTGGGGACGTACTCATCTAGGCTACTCTCCAAAAACAAATAAAAAAAGCCACAGAAATCTCTATGGCTTTTTTCTTAAATTTCCAGGACAAAATCGAAATATATTATTTCGATTTTGCTTTTTCAATCAGGACTTTTAATTCATCTAACGTCTGTTTTAACTTTTCTTTCACTTGAGGAGGGATTGCCGTATCAATTTGTTGATAAATTGATTGGTAATTTGCCTGAAGTTTTGCGAGTACTTCATCATAACTTGCGTTTGTTTTTCCGATGGCACCTTGGGCATCTGCTATCGTTTTGCTTAAAAGGTCACGAATCTTTTGGGACTCAGCGGATTTATCCAATTCCCCTTTTGACTTTAGATCATTATAAACTTTTTCTAAATCAACAACTGCAGTTTTTAACTTTTCTTCTCCGGAACGAAAGAGAGCAATTCCAGCATTTACAACATCCATAACCAATTTTTCCATACAACTTTCCTATAAAGGGGAAAGACCCCTATTTTTGGATTCTAAGTTTAGGAATATTATAATGGGATTACAATTAAAAAATTCGAATGTACGGAATTTCTATGTGACATAGTAAAGAAGTGATCTTAGCTTAACTATTTTCGATGAGCTTTTTGATTTGGTCTCTGATTTTTGCGGCTGTTTCGTAATCTTCGGTTTTTAAAGCATTTTCCAAAGTTTCTTCTAGAATTTGAAGATTTGATTTTGGCAGAGCTTGGATTTTTTTCTCAGAAGAAATACTCTCTCCTTGGATCTCATCTTCTTTCATGATAATTCCAGTTTCATCTAACACAGATTTAGCGATATAGATTGGCGCATTAGCTCTTAAGGCAAGAGCAATCGAGTCAGAAGGCCTTGCATCCAAAGTGATGATTTCTTCATCCTTACGAAGTTGGATTTTGGCATAAAAAGTACTATCGATGATTTCTTCGATGGTGATCTTAAGAACAGTTGCTCCAAGAGAAGTCAACATATACAACATGAGATCATGTGTCATGGGTCTAGGGGGTTTGGTTCCATCAATGACGGTGGTGATGGAATGAGTTTCCAGTGGCCCGATGAAGATGGGAACAACACGTTTGTCTTCCGAATCTTTCGGTCGTAGAAACACAGCAAAACCCACATTGGTCAGGCTGATATCAGAGATTTTTACTTCATAAAACTCCATAGAATATCGCTACCTTTCCTGTTTTGTGGGCCCAGAAGGGCTCGAACCTTCGACCCGCAGATTATGAGTCTGCTGCTCTAACCAACTGAGCTATAGGCCCCACTGACTTCCAATCTTTCGAGGAAATAAGTAGAGACAAGCATAAAACAAAAGATTAGACTCTAAAGCGAAAGAAACAGGTTGGATTCAAAGAAATCAGTGAGGTCTTTGCGATCCCTTTTCCATTGGATCCAGATCCACAATGCAGGTTTTGTTTCCAGACTGATCCAAACTTGGTTGTGAAGGGCGTTTTGGTTACGAATTTGGTCGGCCAAGAAAACTTGGAAGTTTAGATTCCCGACTGTCTTTTGAGTCTCTTTTGGTTCGATTCCCCTAGTAAATACAGATTCTTTCCAAAGAACCTTTTCCATCATTGGTTCATTCCAAGGAAGAGTTCGCACTACCATAAAAAAACCATCTCGTTTGGCAGGATAAACGGTAAGTTTTTTATTGGCTGTAGATTCAAATTTTACCACCACAGGTTCAGGAAAGACAAAAGAAAATGTCTCCCAAACAAACTTTTGATTTGGTTCTACGAGTGTCTGTGAAAGGATCGGAATGGTAACGATTCCCCAAATTATTAGAGCGGATACCATTCTTTTCATACTCATGGAAATATTAGAGAAACAAACCATCTGGCAAGTCCGAAATTCTTATTTGGGAGTCTATGTCCACTTCCCCTATTGTTTTAAAAAATGCGATTATTGTGATTTTTATTCAGAAGGGATTGGGGCTGCACCAGCTAACGATGAAAAGTCGCTTTTTAAGTCCTACCAAAAAGAAATCAAAGATAGAATCTCTCATTTCCCTGAAATTCAAAAACGCACCATCGATACCGTTTTTTTTGGAGGAGGAACTCCTTCCAAAGCATCTCCCGAACATTGGAAAAAACTTTTAGATTTTTTACGTTCTGAGTTTTCCTTCTCAGACAAACCTGAGATATCCATTGAAGTAAATCCTGAGGACTTAAGTTCAGAACTTCTTTCCGAATACCATTCCATCGGTATCAACCGAGTGAATGTGGGAGTCCAAACCTTAGAAAAAAAAGGACTCGAATTCTTAGGTCGCCATTATGACGAAGATCGTTACCATTCTCTTGTAGAGATCCTCTCCCATTCTCCCATCCAAAGAGTGGGAATCGATTTGATGTATGGAATTCCTGGTGTTTCGAAAGAATCTTTTTTTTCAGACCTCTCTCACTTTTTAAAGGTAGGACTCCCCCATTTGAGTTTGTATTCCTTAACTTTAGAAAAAGGAACCCAGTATTCTCGTGATGTTTCGAATCAAAAAAAGCAGGAACCAGAAGAAAACCTCCAATCCGAAATCCTCACCCAGTTACCAAATTTACTAAAAGAAAATGGATACCTTTGGTACGAAGTCTCCAATTATGCCAAACCAGGATTTGAGTCCTTACACAATTTGAAGTATTGGACTTATGAACCTTATTTGGGTATTGGACCCGGTGCTCATGGAATGATTGACGGACATAGGTATGGCAATCCGAGAAATGCGGGACTCTACCAAAAAAAAGAAACATCGACTAAATATGAAAAGATCGATCCTTCTACAGAGCTTAGCCTAACACTATTTCGGCTCTTTTCTCCTTTTCGGTATTTGGATTTTATTGAAACCTATTTGGATACAAAATCAAAATCTAAGTATTTAAAAACCATTGAAGGTTGGGAAAAAAAAGGTCTATGTACACTTGAGAACGAAATCTTTCAATGGAATCCACAGGCATTACTCTTGTTAGATGATCTTATTTTAGAAATTTCACTCTAATTTTTCTAGATTTCTTTCTTAAAATAATCTCAAAAAAAGATTGCCCATAGACCCCTCTCGAAAAATACTGTTCGTATCCCGGGCCTGTAGCTCAGTTGGTTAGAGCACTCGCTTGATAAGCGAGGGGTCACAAGTTCAAGTCTTGTCAGGCCCATAAAGAAACGGGGCGTTAGCTCAGCTGGGAGAGCATCTGATTTGCATTCAGAAGGTCATCGGTTCGATCCCGATACGCTCCAAAAACCCGTTTCACTTCCCCTACCATTTTAAAAATTTCTTGCTATCTAGTTAGAATTCCTATAAACCTTGAGACATGTCCGTAAAAGATATTCTAAAAGACAAAGCGTCCTCTGTTCTTTCCATCGAAGAAGATAGAAATGTATTGGAAGCCACTCAAATGATGGTGGGTGCGAAAGTAGGATCTCTGATTGTTACCTTCCAAGGAAAACTGGTAGGAATCTTTACGGAACGAGATTTGATGCGAGTGGTTGCCAAAGACCATGCCAACCTGGACAAAATCAAATTAAAAGATGTAATGACCACACAACTTACAGTGGCAGGACCTGATGAAGATGTGGATGATATTTTAAATAATATGATCACCAAACGGTTTCGTCATATGCCTGTGCTTGATGGTGATAAAATCATTGGACTCATCTCCATTGGAGATGCTGTCAAAACAAAACTAACAAGAACCCAAGCAGAGATGAGTATACTTAGAGAGTATATGTACGGGCCACACTAAAACAATCGATTTTCTGTTAGGCGAGTAATTGTTTTTTCTAAGACAATTTCTAAGTTTTTAGTATCTTCTCTATTATAAGCGATTAGTTTCTCCAAAGCTTCTTTGTTATTCGTTCTTTGGTACTCAAACCATAATAGAGGAGCCTCTCGTCCATCCATCCCAGCGATTTCTTCCGGTCGAACAAGACCCAGTAAAACTTCAGATTTTTTTAATCCTCCTTTGATTCCAATGGAATGCAAAAGATTCATCAAATCAAGTTGGGGATTTTTTACTCGAAAATGGAATTCTTTTTCTAAAAAAGGAATATCAAATCTTTTTCCATTGTAGGTCACAAGGATGTCTTCGGGTGAGATGGAATCAAAAAGGAATTCTAAATCTTTTCCTCTTTCAAAGGTGGACATTTTTTTGTCTTGGTAAAGACTCACAACAGTGGTCACTGAAGAAACAGAGATCCCTGTCGTTTCAATGTCTAAAAAACAAAATCTTTCAGGGAAGTTTTGCCAAAGCCTCCAATATTCAAGACTCGGAAGTTCATTTGTAAAAAATGAAAAATTGGCTTCAGACAATTGATGTTCCAATTCACTGAAACGTTCCCATAAAATGGAAACAGAAGGAAGAAGAGGATCATTTTTTTGTTTTTGGTATTGGATAAGAGATTCCCAATCATATACCCCTACACCAAACAGTTGTTTCTCTTTTTTTTCTCCAATGCCTGGAAACAATTGGAGGCTAGACTTTAAATGAGATCCGAACATTCTCTCCATCGCTTTAGGCCTTCTGCCATCCGCTCTTCTGTTTCCCCAAAACCAATCCGAAGGAAACCTTCTTCTTCAAAATTAGATCCAGGCAAAACAAAAACACCTGTTTTTTCAAAAAGCCGATCCGCATATTTTTCTGAAGAAATCCCAGATTCTAATCCAAGCCAACCCACAAGTCCCCCCTCCGGTGCGGTAAATGATTTGGTCTTAGGAAGTTCCCTCCAAAGAGAGGTAAACCTTACGATATTGTTTCTCACTCGAGATTGGATGCCGGGTAAAAATGATTCTTTATTTTTCAAAAGCCCTAGTGCAATTCGTTCGGATAAGGGGGAAACCGTATGAGTTAAGTAGTCTTTAAAAGAACGTGCCCTTTGTAAAAAAGATTCTTCTGCCACAAGCCATCCTACCCTAAGCCCTGTGACTCCAAAACATTTGGTAAAGGAACCCGTCCCGTAAAAAAAATGATTTGGATCCACACCCGTCCTTCCAAGCAATCCCTCACCCGGTAAAAACCGGTAGTGTTCATCAAAAAGGACTTTTTTCTTTTTTTCCCGAAACCAAGTGAGGAGTGTATTCCATTCCCTTTCAGAAAATGTTTTTCCCGTGGGGTTGTGGGGATGATTGAGAATATATAAATCTGCATCAATATCTTTCCAAGTGGATGCGTGGAATCCAGATTCATGAGGAACTTGGATGATTTCGGCTCCTAGCATTTTTGGAATTTCATAGAGAGCTTGGAAGGCGGGCCAAATCAGAGCCACCTTGGTTTTGGGTTGTATCATCATATGAAATGCTAAGTACAAGGCCTCACCAGTACCTGTCGTGACGAGGACCTGGTCAGGCGTTACTCCGGGATAAAGATTGGCAATGGCAGAGCGTAGCTCCAGGGAACCTTGGTTCGGTGCATCATTCATGGGAAGGTCTTGAAGGTCGGAAAAGGAAATACCTGCCATCCTTAGCACTTCTTCTAAACGAAAAAACCCAAGCCCACTCTCTCCTAAATTGCAAAATGCTTTTAGGCGAAAACGTTCCAACCTGTCTTCTATGAAAAATTCTCTAGGTTCCAAAATTGATTTCCAGACTACTTAGCTTCAAAAGACTAGTATGTAAGCTATGTTGAAACCAGAAGACAATATCCTATCTTGGACGAAATCACCTTTTTCATCGGAAATCCAGAATGAAGCCAAAAAGGCTTACGAAGATTGGAAGCTTGGGCTGACCTCCGAACTCGTTGATTCCTATGCTGTCCCACTTACATTTGGAACTGGGGGAATTCGCGGGAAAATTGGAAATGGAATCGGCAAGATGAACCTCTATACTGTGGGTCGAGCTGCCCTTGGTTTTATCAGTTATTTAAGAGATACACAAAAAGATCCATCCATAGTCATTGCTTATGATTCAAGAAGGCTTTCCAAAGAATTTGCAGAACTATCTGCAGGCATTGGTGCTAAACTGGGAGTAAAAGTTTATATTTTTCCTAAAGTGACTCCTACACCTCTTCTCTCTTATGCCATCCGTTATTACAAAGCAAGTGGTGGGATTGTTATCACCGCTTCCCATAACCCACCTGAATACAATGGATTCAAAGCCTATCTTGCGGATGGAGGACAACTTGTTCCCCCCGATGATTCTCTCATCATAGGAAGGATCAGTGGAATTCATGATTGGTCAACAATCCCTCTTGTCAAAAAAACAGATAAAGAATATAAAAAGTTCGTCAAACCTGTAGGACCAATTGTTTTCAAAACATATTTAAAGGAATTAAAACAAGCAGGCATTCTTTCTTCGGTCAAACCCAAAACAAGAAATGATCTTGAGGTCGTCTACTCACCGTTACATGGAACTGGTGGAGATTATATGAAAGAGATGTTAAATTTCTTTGGATACAAATCCGTATTTTTAGTTCCTGAACAAAAAAAACCAGATGGTGAATTTCCAACGGTAAAATATCCAAATCCAGAGGAAAAAGAAGCTCTCGCCTTATGTGAGTTTCATGCCAAAAAGAAAAAAGCTGCCACCTTTATTGCCACTGATCCCGATGCTGATCGGCTCGGTGTGGGAGTTCGTCGTCCGGACGGAGAATATGAATACCTAAATGGAAACCAAATTGGTTCCATTATGGCAGCTTATCTTTCAGAAAGGAAAAAATCTAAAACCAAAACATACCATTTGGTAAAAACCATTGTGACTACGGACTTGCAAGAAGCGATTGCAAAAAAAAACGGAATCAAAATCAAAAACGTACTCACTGGTTTTAAATACATTGCAGAAGAGATGAAACAAATCGAAAACAAGAAGAACAATATTTTCTTGTTTGGTGGTGAAGAATCTTATGGATATTTACCCGTACCATTTGTTCGGGACAAAGATTCTCTATCTAGTGCTTTACTTTTTGTAGAAATCCTTGCAGAAAAAGGTGACCTCCTTTCCTACTTGGATACTATTTATTTAAAATACGGATTGTATCGTGAAAGTTTGTATTCACTAACCCTAGAAGGAAGTTCTGGCCAAGACAAAATTAAAAAATCCATCGAGACATTGCGATCGGAAAACTTAATTGGAAAAACCATTGGAGGACGAAAAGTTGTGGGAGTTCTCGATTACGAAACACAAAAAGCCGATGGGAAAGCGAAATCCTCTGTCTTCAAAGGAATGCCAAAATCCAATGTCATCCAAGTGGAGTTAGAAGGAAATGCCAAACTAACCATTCGCCCTTCAGGAACAGAACCAAAGGTAAAAGTGTATTCTTCCTTTGCTTCTTTAAAAAAACCGAAAAAACAATCAGAAATTTCCGGACTTTGGGATTCTCTCGGAAAAGAAATCTCTAGGGCAGAAACAGAATTTTTACAACTAGCAGGTCTTAAATGAGTAACGATACCAAAACAAAATTTGAAGAAATCAAAAAACTTTCTGACAAGTATCTCTTAAACACATACAACCGTTATCCGGTTGCTTTCGAATATGGTGTGGGCGAGATGATTTTCGACCAAGACAACAAAGGTTATATTGACTTTTTTGCAGGGATTGCTGTATCAAACTTAGGTCACGGAGAGGCGGATTTAATTGAAGCCATGCGAAACCAAATGGATAAAATCCTCCATTCGTCGAACCTCTATTATTCGGAAGAACAGGCAAAACTTGCTGAAGTCATTATTGAAAATAGTATCCCTGGAAAAGTTTTTTTATGTAACTCAGGAACAGAAGCAAACGAAGCTGCCTTCAAACTCATGCGTCGACATGGTGTGAAAAAAAATATAGATAAACCCGTGATCCTTGCACTTCACTCCAGTTTTCACGGTAGAACTCTTTCGGCTATGACCATGACAGGAAACGAATCCGTTCGTTCTGGATTTGGCGAACTTGCCTCTGATGTTTACTTTGTAGAAGCCAATAACGAAGACTCTCTTATCCAGGCCTTCGAACAATACGGAGATTCCATTGCCGGAATCATTATGGAACTCATCATTGGGGAAGGTGGAGTCATTCCCCTTAGCCAATCGTTTGTAAACTTAGCTCGCAAACTCACAGAAGAAACGGATTCCCTTCTCGTCTTCGATGAAATACAAACGGGAATGGGTAGAACAGGAAAGATGTTTTGTTTTGAACATTACGGAATGTATCCGGATGCTTTTACTCTTGCCAAAGCACTTGGATCAGGATTTCCGATTGGTGCCCTTGTCGTTGCCAAAGAATACGAAGGCATTTTAGAACGTGGGATGCATGGATCGACTTTTGGTGGAAACCATTTGGCCTGTGTGGCGGCATACGAAACATTCAAAATCATTTTATCGCGTAACCTACTCGACCATGTTTCTACCATCTCGGAACAAATGTTCGCAAGGTTAAAAACCATAATGGAATCAACCGGAAAAATCAAACAAATACGAGGACGTGGTTTACATATTGGTGTGGAATTGTATTCCGAATCAAGACCAGTTGTGGAAGAATGTTTGAAACGTGGACTTGTTGTGAATAGTACAGCAGGGAATGTCATTAGAATTATACCTCCACTCATCTTAAGTATTGAAAAGGCAACAGAAGGATTGGATATTTTAGAATCAGTATTAAAGGATATGAAATGAAAAAAGTAGCAGTACTTGCCGGCGACGGAATTGGACCAGAAGTAATGGATGTGGCCCTATCAGTGGTCAAAAAAGCATTAGGAAACAAATCTTCCGAATTTACCTTTGAACACGCATTAGTTGGTGGTGCAGCCATTGATGCCACTGGATTTCCTCTTCCCGATGAAACCCTAAAACTTTGTGAATCATCCAGTGCTATCTTTTTTGGATCTGTGGGTGGACCAAAATGGGAAACACTTCCTCCAGACAGACAACCAGAACGCGGAGCACTCCTCCCACTCCGAAAACATTTTGATTTATTTGCCAACCTGAGACCTGCAATCATCTATCCCGAACTAAAAAAAGCAAGTCCCATCCGTGGCGACATCATCGGCGATGGATTAGACATCTTAATCCTCAGAGAATTAACTTCTGGGATCTACTTTGGAAAACCAAAAGGACGAGAAGGCAATGGGCCAGAAGAATTTGCCTATGATACCATGAGGTATTCTCGTCGCGAGATCGAACGCATCGCACGAACTGCCTTTGATGCAGCAAGAAAACGAAATAAAAAAGTAACGAGCATTGATAAAGCAAACGTTTTAACGACATCAGTTTTATGGAGAGAAGTTGTAGTTGCCCTTCATAAGGCCGAATACTCCGATTGTGTTTTGGAACACCTTTATGTAGACAATGCCGCGATGCAACTCATCGTAAAACCAAAACAATTTGATGTGATGCTCTGCGAAAATATGTTCGGAGACATTCTCTCTGATGAAGCATCCATCATCACAGGATCCATTGGGATGTTACCTTCTGCTTCCCTTTCTGAATCTGGTTTTGGACTTTATGAACCATCCGGTGGCTCCGCTCCTGACATTGCAGGCAAAGGAATCGCAAACCCCATTGCACAAATCCTTTCTGGGGCCCTCATGTTACGATACTCTTTTGGATTGGAAACCGAAGCAGTGGCCATCGAAAACGCCATTCGAACGGTTCTAAAGAAGGGTTTTCGAACGAGAGATATTGCCGAAGAAGGGGCATCCGTCCTCGGTACAAAAGAAATTGGTGTTGAAATCGAAAAGGCACTTGGCTAAACTACGGAAGAACTATTATGCAAACTGGCATCGGACCGACAGGCAGACCTTACCAAATTCTCATTGCTGAGAATTCCAAATTTCAATCCAAACAGCTCCAACAAATTTTGGAATCGGAAGGTTTCAAAATCATTGGAGTTGCCGAAACGGGTAAAGAACTTTTGCAAATGTACAAGGACAATCGCCAACAGATTGATCTTGTCACCATTGAGATTTTTCTTCCCGAGGTCGACGGTTACGCTGCTTTTTGGGATATGAAAGAAATGGGAGTTCTTCCAAGAATTCTTTTTATCTCCGAAGAAAACACTCCTTCAGTAATTAAGGCACTTCTTGAAAATGGGGCGATGGATTATATCGTCAAACCCATTAAACGAGAAAAGATCTTAGAAAAAATCAAAGAAACCTTACTTAAGATACCCAAAGTATAAAATTCAAATTCCGGCCTTCTTCTTTGGCTCTATGGCTAAAGTAAAGAGGGCTTTTGTAAACATTCGTATGGGAATTTTCCACTCCGCCTAACCTTTGGAATTTTTCTTTTACTCTTTTCTCAATCGCAAGTCCCACATCTAATAAAAACTTATCCTTTCCTTTAGGAAAACATACCTCTTCCCCTAAATGAGAAAAAAAATTGGCTACATCGGATCCAACTTCATAATCAGAACCTTGGATATAAGGGCCAATTTCAATTTGAAGTTCTTCCTGTGAATAACCCAATTCGATTGCCCGTTCAATCATTCGTTCCGTAATGCCAAGACTAGTCCCCTTCCAACCAGAGTGAATGATAGCAACAAACGGGCGTTTGCTGGAATATAAAAAAACAGGAACACAATCCGCTGTACGAACGACAAGTAACGTTTTTTGAAGTTCTGAATACAAACCGTCCCCTTCCCAAATCACACTCGAATCCCAACCACCTATAGATGTTTCAATGCCGACTTGATGGATAAAATCACCGTGGATTTGGTTGAGTGTAACAACCTTCGGTGATTCGTATTCTAATTCTTTCCCTGCCCAAACTTTTATATATTCCATCCATGTTTGGGCATTTTTGGGATAGGAAGGATAGAATTCCGCCATACCATTGATGCTTTGTTTGCCGGCAGTTCCATATTTGACTTTCCCATAAGAAACCGAGATTTCCCTAATGTATTCCATTTTACTCCACGAAAGATTTTGGTTTATTTTTGTCCCACTGATTCTTCTGAAAAACTTGGAATAATTCGGAACAGTTCCAATCTTTACGTTCACAAAGAGAAATTATTTTTTCTGGATCATAGGATAAAAGATAGAATTTGATTGGAATATTTCTCCAAGTATATTCGATATGAGGAAAATTGAATCCATGGAGTCGATTGTCGAGTAAGATCTCTATTCTTCGATCGAGTAAATCTTGTAACTCTAATTCGCTTTCGTGACCAATCCTTCCCCGAGTTTCAACTTTCTTCTTTGCAAATTCACGATCTGTTAATCCTGATTCTGCTTCGAAGGCAAACAAAGGTCTTAGATAATAAATAAAATGGGCCTGAGCACCGAAAAAAGCTACACGGAAATCAGAAAGTGCGCCTGTGTCATAACCAGAAGTTTGAATCAAATGATCCTCATAGAACATTCGTTCCTCGACGATTCCATGCCAATCAGGAATTCTCGTTCCCTTTATTTTTAAAGGGTCCGTATACACTGCCGTAGATAAAATAAACAAAAAAGCCACAAGGATTTGGTTCTTTGTATACAAAGACAAAAAAAATGAAGATTTTTTGGATTCAATTTGAGAATTCATATCCCATTCATGAATCTGCCTAAATGCCAAATAAGAGAGATACGGTAGAATGGGAATCCAGAACCGAATCCCCATAAAATCACCACCCACATACAAAACATAAAGTATATATAATACTAGTGAAGAAAGAAGGTATCGGTATTCTTTTCGATTCAAGAAGGAATTATAAATTTGAATTCCTGCTAATAACAATACCAAAAGATAAAGTGGATACGACTTTAAGAAATAAAGAAGATAATAAAAGCCTTGGGAAAAATAAGCACCTTTATTTCCTTTTGCATAAAAAGTATTCGGAAGGAAATCATCATAATAAAAATAGCGGAAACACAAAAATCCGAAAAACAAAACTCCAATTAAAACTGGTTTCCAACTCCTCTTTCGAAAAAGCCAATCAAAGGAAGCTATGGATAAAAAAAGTGCTCCTTCAGGACGAACAAGAGCGGAAAGGAGAAAAAATATAAAAAGAAAGTCACTTTCCTTTTCCCATAACAGAAACCCGAAACAGACTAAAAAAGTAAATAGGGAAGTTTCTAATCCAGAAGTGGCAAAGATGTGGAGGTGAAAGAATAAAGCCAAATGCACCAAAAGAACGGGATAAATCTTACCAAAAGAGATCCGATTTTCTTCATAGAAGAAAACCAAAAGAGTCATCAGGTAAAAGAAAATCCCAAGGAATAAAGAAAGAAATTGAGGTTCCAACTTTAAAAAATAACCTAAGGAAAGCAATAGTGTCCAAAGGAAATTAGTATAACCTTCTACCCTTTCCCCTAAATTAAAAACAAGTCCTGATCCCTCATACAAATTTCTTGCGTAAACAAAACTGATATAAGCATCATCACAAATCCACTTCCACTTGTAAGTTTGGGAAATCGCAAAAAGAAAAAAAACAAAAGAAAGAATATAAAAAGAAATTAGATTTCGTTTAAAAAACAACATGGATTAGTCCAGTTCGAATGATTTGATAAATTCTTCAATGATTTGAATGTGATCCATCTCTGGTGTTGGATTTTCTTCGGAAGGCTCATACAGATAATCATCAAAAACGTGAAAGTCAAAAATTTTTAATTCAAAATCGGGCAACGTGATAATAATATTTTCTGCGTGAATGTCAAAGATTAACTTCTCTTCTTCAGCCAAATACTTTGTCACCTCAATCACTCGATTGAAATCAACGGCAATTTTTTTTAGTTTTGATTTTGAAATTACACCGAACCTGTGAGAATCAAAGTTTAATTTCCATTTGGGAAAAAGTTTATCCATAATTGGATTTTGGTCTAACTTTTCATTTCGAATGGTAAATTCTTTTAGATGTTTACCTGCAAGTAATGGTTGTTGGTCGCAAGGAGTAAGAGTGACATTGGGAATGCCAAATGGATTGTTTCTTACCCTCATCCCCATAAAAAAACGAGTGGGTACAACTAAGTCAGGGATAAGGGATTTTAGTTTCCAATAGTGCAATCTTTCTAAACCCAACCGTTTGAATTTAAAATCGATTTCATCTTTTTTGGAATCACGTAAAGTTTGGTTTTTTAAAAAATTTCTTAACTCCATCTCTTCCGGTTTTAAAAACCGAGAAAGGTCTTTGCCAACCTCTTTGAACAAAGATCCAAAAATCGCATCAGAAGGTAACTTAGACTTTCCAATTTTGACAACTTGGTTCCATGGGAGTTGGTAAACAAATTTATAAGAACCTCGGCCAATGTATCCACCTTGAGACAAAGGCATAAAGTTATCTAAAAATTCACGATCATAACGATAGGTGATTCGAAAAACATGAGAAACAGGGAAAAGTTTTTCATATAGGTTACGAATGAAACCTGACTTTCGTAATACTTCATCAACAGGAAGATCCTCAATTGGGATGGGGATTTCTTTTTTATTTGGATCGACAAAAAACTCTTTGTCGAGACCTTTCTCCAATAGTTCCAAAAACTGGGGAATTTTTCCCCAGTTTGGATATTGGTTCCATAATTGTGTGATCCGATCGCGGATCCCTTTGATCGGGCCCTTTTTTTCAGACACGTCTAAATTCTACTTCCAGCGAACAATGGCTTCGTAATCTGAAAATTTTTCCTTACGCGAAACTGCATCTGACAATTTTTTATCCTTCTCTTCATCATACCACCAGTAGTCTGAAGAAAAACTTTCATCTCCATATTTACCCAAAGGTAAATTGGGAACTCCATATTTTTGCCAATATAACAATCTCGTACTTGGTAAGTGCCATAACAAAACATAAGGATATTCTTTATAAATAATTCGATCGATTTGTTTTAGAATTTCGTTTCGTTTGGAAACAGAAAATTCCGTTTTTTGTCTTTCAATCAGTTTATCGACTTCTGCAATTTTTAATCCTGGTAGGTTTGGCTGTCCCTCTTCATCTGCATATTTAGAAAGCCACTGTGATTCGGGATCTTTAAACACTCCAGAACCCCAGGCGGCCCAAGTCATATCAAAATCGTATTTATCTACTCGTTCACTCCAAGCCGCCAAATCCAAAGTATCGATTGAAGCTCGAATTCCTACTTCCTTTGCCTTTTCTAAGAATACGGTGAAATACTTTTCTGTTTTTTTATCTCGATCTAAGATTGAAAACTGGAAAGGTTTTCCATCTTTTTCCAAAATTCCTTCTGCATTCGGTTTCCAACCAGCCTCTGCCAAAAGTTTCCTTGCTTTTTCAATATTAAATTCTGTAGGTTGGTTTGGATTTTTTTCGCCACCCAAATAGAAATCAGGGTAATAACTATTTGTTGGATCATATTCACCATATGCAAGTTTATCGATCATCAGTTTACGATCGACAAGTAGGTTCATTGCCTCTCTCACACGTTTGTCAGAGAAAATTGAACGTCTGGAATTCATCGCCCAACCTTGAAACCCAATCGGTTTTAAATTGAATATCCTTTGTTTGGCGATCCAATTTTTATCAAAGGCATCACCTTTTGCTTCTTCTACCCAAACAAAAGCAGAGTAAACAGGGTAAATATCGATATCGCCTTTTTTAAAGGCTTGGAGTGCCACTGCTTCTTCGTTATAAACCTTATAAACGATTTGGTCAAAGTTGTTACGGCCTTCGTTAAAAGGATAAGCCCTTTGCCACCAGTCACCTCTTCTTTCTAGTTTAATATAGCGGTTCTTTTTGACTTCAGTGATTTTGTAAGGACCTGAAACAATAGGGAATTCCATATTTTCCTTGTTAAAATCTTTTCCTTCGAAATGATGTTTCGGTAAGATGAAGATTGACGAAGCAATATCGTTGAAATTATTCCAATGAACTTCCTTGGCTTCAAAAACAACTGTTAGATCATCTACCCTCACTGGTTTTAAAAATCTAGACAATGATACACGGAACACTGCTGTTCCATTTTTGGGATTCATGATCGTATCATAGGTAAAAATCACATCATCAGCAGTTACGGCTCTCCCATCGGACCACCTCGCATTCGGATCTAAATAGAATGTAAATTTCTTTTTGTCTGGAGAAATTTTCCAATCCCTTGCTAAATGAGGAATGGTTTCTAATGTCAGCGGGTGGTAGCCAGTAAGTGGTTCATACAAACTTGTAAAGATCCTGGCAGTAGTTGTAAACTGGTCCAAATAATAGTTCAAAGATTTTGGAAATTGATGAGAATAAATCCGAATCCTTCCACCTTTTTTAGCCTTAGGATCTGCCACTGGATTTTTCAATCGAAGTGCATTGGGAATGGAGGACAGATCCCCTTCCCAAGGAAGATCATTTACCTTGGACAAGGATTCTTTTGAATCTTCTTCTGAACAATGGAGGAAGAAGAGCATTGACAAAAGTCCTGCCAAACCGACCAAAACTATCTTGCGTAGGGAAGAACTATACTTGAATATTTGAACTTTGTTATGAAACATCCCTTCCATCAAATCCATTTGTACGAGATAGGCTCAAGGATTTTTTGTACAAAAATGGAGGAACCTCTCGAATCGGCTCTCCCTTCCCTAAAGAATTCCCTACCTTTCCTTTGGGCTGATGAAATTTGGCTTATGGGTGTCTGGAAAAATAGCCCCATGTCTCAGTCCATCGCTCGTTCTATGCCGGAACTTCAACCAGGGTTCCAAGCAGTCAAACACCCACTCCTTCCAGAAGATATTTATGGATCCCCTTATTCTATTTTTTCTTACACACCAGATCCTTTAGTTTCCACTAACGACAACCTAACAAACGTATACAAGCAAATCCAAGAGTGGAATAAAAAACTAATCTTAGACTTTGTTCCAAACCATATGGCGATTGATTCCCCTCTTATTGATTCAGATCCCAATTTATTTCTAATCGCAAGTGAATCAGTCTCTGCAAAAAATTCATTTTTACATCCAAATGGGAGCCGCTATGTTCATGGACGAGATCCTTATTTTGATGGATGGACCGATACCATTCAATGGGACTTTTCAAATCCCGATGTCGAAAAAAAACACATTCAGATTTTAAATGAAATTGCGAAAGTTTCTGATGGAGTTCGGTGCGATATGGCCATGTTACTCCTTCCTGATGTATTTGAAAGAACTCATGGAAAAATATCTGCCTATGATTGGAATCGAGTCATTCATTCCGTGAGAGAGAAGTTCCCTAAGTTTAAATTTTATGCAGAAGCATATTGGGGAATGGAAAATAGGCTAATCGAATTAGGGTTTGATGCCACTTATGACAAATCTATTTATGATGCTCTAAAAGAGAATCATTTCCCTTTTGTTTCGAAAGGTTTGAATGAAAATGGAAAAAGGACAAAAATTCGGTTTTTAGAAAACCATGACGAAGAAAGAGCCAAACATCAGTTTGGTGATAATGCAGATTCTTACTTTAGCTTACTTTCTGCTACCGAATGTATTTTATTATTCCACGAAGGGCAGGACCTCGGTTTGTCCAAAAAAATTCCTATCCAAATGATTCAGACGGATTTAGAAAAACCAAATCCTTCCACAGAAGAATTTTACAAACGAGCACTAAAAACCACTGCCAAAAGAAATACAAACAGTATCTCTTTCCAACCAAATTACAAAGAATTGAATGGCACTCCAATTTTTATCAAATCCATCCAAACAGATAACCAAACAGAATTGATCTTATGGAATGAAACCAATAGAGAAGTCTCAGGTTGGATTCCTTTTCAAGAAGGAATCCAAGCGAGGGAAACATTAACCGATTTAGTGACCGGAAACAAATACCCACAAACAAAATCCGAAGAAGGAGTTTATTTCAAACTTGGACCAAACCAAGTGCAGTGGTTTATTTTTTAACCCTCTCGGCAAAAACCACACCTTGGATCATTCGTAAGTTTTCTAAAATTTCTTTGAGTTGGTCCAAATGATCCACTTCTAACATAAATTTGGCGGTTAGTGTTCCATTAGGATGCGAAGAGGCCCCCGCTTCTAAAATATTTGTTTCCGTACTGGAAATTGATTCTACCATCGATAAGTAGATACCCTGTACGTCTTTCGCACGCACTTCAATTTGGATCGGGATGGGTTCCCCTGGCCCTTCCCAACGGACTGGAATGGTTTTCATCCACTCAAGTTGTTTACTTGCCGTCGAACAATCTTTTTTATGAACACTCACTCCCCTTCCCCTGGTGATAAATCCAATGATTTCATCTCCAGGTATAGGAGTACAACAAGAGGCCACACGAACAGGCACATCGTTCCAACCTGCAACAGAAATCCCAAATTCCTTCGATTCTTCTTGGTGTGGATTTGTTTTATGTGGTTTCTTAATCTTAACTTTTTTGATTTCTTTGATTGTGTTTTCATCAATAGCAGATGTTTGCGTTTCTAAAACAGAACCAATGGTTTCTCGTTGAGAGTCTTCTTGCAATTTTCGAAAATAAGCACGTAATTTTTGCCTTGCACCTGAAGTTTTAACAATTCGTAGCCAAATCGGAGAGGGTTTTGAACTTTTTTCCGTAATGATCTCAACCTGGTCTCCAGACTTTAATTCCGTACGAAGTGTAACCATCCGACCATTAACCTTACCACCACGAGCGTGCAATCCAACATCTGTATGGATTCGGAACGCATAATCAAGAACGGTTGCCCCCTTTGGCATTTCAATGATCTCACCTTTAGGAGTAAAAACAAAGACCTCATCTTCATGAAGGTCATATTGTAATTCTTCCATAAATTCTTTAGAGTCAAGGCTTGGGTCTTGCCATGATTTCAAAATTTCTAACCACTTCATACGAAAGGCATTTTCTACACCATTCTGTAAAATAACGGAAGTTTTAGAAAGGTTTGTGGATTCTTTATAAGCCCAGTGTGCAGCCACTCCATTCTCAGCAATGGCATTCATATCTTTGGTACGGATCTGCACTTCCATGGGCCGACCATCAGGTCCAAAAACAGTTGTATGTAAAGACTGGTAAAGATTAGTTTTCGGAGTGGCAATATAGTCTTTGAATCTTCCTGGAATGGGTGTCCAAAGAGTATGCACAATCCCAAGAACCCCATAACAATCTTTGATTTCATTTGTGATGATCCGAACGGCTCGAAGGTCAAAAATTTCAGAAAAAGATTTTTCCTTTGTGACCATTTTTCTGTAGATTGAATAAAAATGTTTTGCCCTACCATCAATACGAGCATCAATACTTATCTCAGCTAACCTTTGTTTCAGGATAATTTTTATTTTTTCAATATATTCATCACGTTCTGATTTTTTTGCAGAGACTCTTTTTTTAATTTCCTGGTATTCTTCTGGATGTAACGACTGAAAAGCCAAATCTTCTAACTCAAACTTTACTTTATAAACTCCCAAACGGCCGGCGATCGGTGCATAAAGAGATAAAACTTCTTTTGCAATTCTTTTCTGTTTTTCTTCCGGTTGGAACTTTAGGGTGCGTACATTATGAGTTTTGTCGGCGAGTTTGATGAGCATGACACGCACATCTTTGATGGTTGCCAGTAACATCTTTCGGATATTTTCAGCCGCTTCTGTTTCTTTTGATTGTGATTTGATTTCAGAAATTTTGGTCACACCTTCTACAAGGGCTGCAATATCTTCCCCAAATTCACGGGCCATATCTTCTTTACTATAACTTGTATCTTCGACAACATCGTGCAAAAGTCCTGCTGCAATGGCCCTTTCGTCCAACCCCAGTTCATCCAGAACCGAAGCTACATTCATGGGATGAATGATATAGGGTTCCCCCGACAAACGTTTTTGGCCTTCGTGCATTTTGTCAGCAATATGGTATGCCTTTTCAATTAACGTGGCCTTTTCTGGGCCAAGTCTTTTCTGAACTGCTTCGAATAACTCCTGCTTGTCTTTGATATCTTGGTATAAACCCATTATTTAATGTCCAAACTTATATCTAAAAATTTTACAGTATGAGTTAAATAACCCATACTCACACCTATATCTTGAAATTTAGATAGAAATTTTAATTTATCAGGAGTGATTCCACCAGAACATTCAATACGAATTTTAGGTGATTTCTCTTTGATGAGTTCAATAGCTTTTTCGGTTTCTGAATCAGAAAAATTATCTAACAAAATAATATCAGGATTTGAGGCGATAGCTTCATTTAGTTGCGAGAGGCCATCGATTTCTAGTTCTATTTTTTTCCCCGGATTAGCATTTCGAACAATTTGTACAGCGGATTGGATGGATCCGGCTTTTGCTACATGATTGTCTTTTAACATGGCCATCTCAGACAAATTTAAACGGTGATTGGCTCCCCCACCAGTATAAACTGCATACTTAGCAAGTTTTCTATAACCAGGTAAGGTTTTTCTTGTATCTAAAATAAGAAGATTCGGAAATTCCCTTGCCACCTTGCTTGCGTTTGTTGCAATTCCAGAAAGGTATTGGATGAAATTTAATAAAATCCGTTCCATTTTCAGAACATCCACAAGAGAACCTTCTAAAGTTCCGATGACAGTTCCTTTGGAAAGTTCTGCTCCGTCAGTTAATATATGTTTCCATTTCACGTTTGCCCCGGTTTTTCGAATGAGACAAGGCAATACCGCAAGTCCACACAAAACCCCCTCTTCTTTTGCAAGTAACTCGGCTTTACAATTTTCATTCGAGTTGAATAAGGAATCTGTTGTGATATCTCCCGCTGGCAAATCTTCTTCTAGGGCAAGAGTTACCAATGCCTCAAAGTCTTTTTCTGAAATTTCTGTGACTGGTGTTGTATATCCTCGAGTCATATCATCCTATTGTTTAGACAAAAAAAAAGCTGCCCTTACGACAGCTTTTTTTCCATTCACCTAAACCATGTTTATTGTTTAGGGGCTTTTCCTATTTTCCCTGTTTTAGGAGGGATATTCAATTTTTGTTTTGGATAAATCAAATTTTTGTTACGAATCGATTTGCGATTGGCTTCAAAAATTCTTGGCCAGAGTTTGGCATCACTATAGATATCTTCTCTATCGGCAATTCTCCAAAGGCAGTCAGCCGGGTTTGATTTTTCAACTGTATACCGTTTCCAACCACCAGAAAGTTCTTCCACTTGTGAAGAAGATGCTTTCTCTGTTGTCTCTTCGGTAGTAGTAGTGGTGGTTGTATCCGTTTCTGCCGTTTTACGATCTTTTTTCGCTACAGTGGATTTTCCTTTTAAAGTTTCGATTTGATCAATCGAAATCTCTGCCAATCGAATGGCCTCTTCAGATTGAGAAATGGAATCATCGAACTTTTCTTGCTCCAAAAGATTTCCAGAAGCTTGGAGAGATTCATTCGAAGCACCTAAGTTCTCTTGTGTGCTTGCGTAAGATTCTTTTGCATTGGATTTCAAATATGTTTCGGCGTTCAATTCACCAAAACGTGCATTGGCATCTTCTACGACTTCACGTGCTTGTAAGTTGCGGTTTTTTGCATGATCTTTGACTGCAGTGGCAAGTAAAGATGCAGAAGCCAATCGAGCAGTTTTAATCTTTTCATCAGCCGTTTTCAAACGTCCAGCTTCAATGTCTTCACGAGCTGAGGCAACTCTGGCTTTTTCTTCATCGATGGCAGGATTTCCACCTTTAGAATATGTATAAGCTTTTTCTAATACAGCATCAACTTCATCTGCGGATTGACGAACAGAACCCGATCTGTCCAGAGCTACTTTTTTGGCATTTTGGCTGATCTTCGCTGCTTCCACGAAACTATTATGTGCATCTTCATATTCTTGTAAGGCAACAGTTCGTTTTAGTTCTTTTGCTGTTTCGTCTTTATCTTCACGTAGATACGAGGCAAGACTTGCATCTGCTTGTGCCAACTTGGACTCCCCTGCATCTCTTGCTGTCACAGCTTTTTTAAATTCTTCAGGAGTGTATTCAGCGGCATAGGCTTCATCAGCAGCATCAATGGCTGTCACAGCTTCTTCACGAGATTTTGCGGCAAGTTTTGGTAAGGTTTTTTCTAAAGCATCATAAGCTTTCGAAATGGCATAGTCCGCACTTTTTTTAGAATCAGAAGCCTTTTCTTCAGAAGCAAATTCATTAGCAGAAACTAAACTTTTTTTCGCTTCCGAATATTCCTCAGGAGCATATTCTTCAGCAGAAAGTCTCTCTGCTCTTTCTACTTGCGATTTGGCAAGCTCTAGTTCTTTTAATGGTAGTTCTTGGGCACAATTAACAAATCCAATGGAAAACAATACCAAACCAGAGAGAAAGACTGTTGTCTTTTCCTTTCTTAACATAACAAACTCCTTAATTTTTCTTCGGGGGATTTTGTAAGAGAGAAGCGCAAATACGCTTCCCCTTTTACTTGAAAGCAGTGACGGCTTCGTCTTCGCTGTCGAAAATTTCAAAAAATGAAGTCAACTTTGTGAGTTCAAATACCTTACGAACTGAACCAGCTACGTTGATGATTTTAAGCCCACCTTGGTATTTCTTCAAGTTAGATAAACTTGAAATTAAAGCTCCAATTCCGGAAGAGTCGATGTAGGAAACCTTCTCGAGATTGATGACGATGCAATATTTTTGTTCTTCGATCAATTTGGCAATTACATCCTTGATCTCAGGCGCGTTATAAAGGTCGATTTCCCCGTTTATATCAAGGACTACGATTTTATCTTTTTCCCTTCTGGTGATTTCCATGTGTGTCTAGAGACTCCTCAGTGAAGCTACAATCAATGTAGAAATGACGGTACAATTGCATTCAAAAAAAAGAGATACGTCAACCTAATAATTTTAGCTACCAAACAAATTTTTCCAATGGTCATAAAAACCCTGAAAATTGCCTATTTCTATGGACTTTCGCATCTTTTCCATGAAGCTTTGCATAAAAAATAAGTTATGGTACGTTGAGAGCGAAAAAGCAGTCAATTCTTTCACTTTATGTAAATGCCGAATGTAGCCAAGGCTATATGTTACACATACTTTACATCCACAGTCTGGGTCAATGGGGCCATCTGACAATCGATGTGCTTCATTCCTTAAATTGATTTTGCCTTGAGAGGTGAACACTTGGCCATTCCTCGCATTCCTTGTTGGCAAAACACAATCAAACATATCGATTCCATTTTTTACACCTTCTAAGATGTCAACAACAGTCCCCACACCCATTAGGTAACGAGGGCGCGCCTCGTCAAAAAATGGTGCCAAACATTCTAAAATACGAATGTATTCTGGTCTTGGTTCCCCGACACTCAGGCCTCCAATGGCAATCCCTGGAAAATTTATATTTTGTAATGTATCTAAACTTCGTTTTCTAAGGGATTCGTTCACACCTCCCTGGACAATCGGGAATACATTTTGTCCATTGGGGTTCTCCATCCAATAATTGTATGATTCCTTCGCCCAGCGGTGTGTTCTGTCCAAGGCCAATTCCAATCGTCTCAGATCACTGCCATAGGGAGCACAATCATCCAAAACCATCATAATATCGGAGCCAATGGATCGTTGCATATCAATGACTGAGGAAGGAGTGAATTTATGATGACTACCGTCAATATGAGATTGGAACCGAACTCCATCTTCCTCAAATTTAAAAAGGCTCGCAAGACTAAACACTTGGAACCTGCCCGAATCGGTAAGTAACGCCCTTTTGTAAGACATGAAGTTTTTTAGGCCGTGAAAGTGGTCTAAAACTTCTTTCCCAGGTTTTAAATACAAATGATAGGTATTGGCAAGGATTAAGTTATATCCCAACTCATCGATATCCGAAGAAGAAAGAGATTTGATACTCCCTCTAGTTCCCACAGGCATAAAAATGGGAGTTTCAATTTGGATTCCGTTTAAATCAAGAGTGCCAGTTCTTGCATAAGAACCAGGGTCTTTAGATTTTTCTTTAAAAATAGAAGACACTATTTTTTGATTTTATGTTCGCAAGTGGCAAAATTCAAACAATTACCAAAAATATTCAAACTATGTCCAGTGATCGTAAATCCATTTTCAGAAGCTGCCTTGTTTTGTAGTTCTTCAATTCGTTCATCAATGAATTCAACAATACGTCCACATTGCATACAGATTATATGATCATGATGTTCATGGCCGATAATATGTTCATAATATTTGTAATCTTTACCAAAGTCATGTTCTTCGAGTAATCCTGCTTCTACCATAATGGCAAGAATTCGGTAGATGGTTGCTTTGGAAATTCGATCCTTATTGTCTTTTAATTCATCCAAAAGACCTTCGGCGGTAAAATGATTATGTGAAGAAAAAATCTTTTGTGCAACTAACAAACGTTGGTTGGTGATTTTCAGTCCTTTTTCTTTCAAATACTCTTCAAAGGCGAGCATCTCTTTTTTTGTGTCGTCGCTGGAAATAGGATCGTTTTGCAAGGTTTATCTCCTAATGATTCAACTTAATTCAAAATTCCAGAAAGAGAATAATACCATGCTCTTTCTGATTCTTCTGCAATGCGAAGCGCCATCACCCGAAGCAGGCGATTTTGAGCTTCCAATTCTGATTCCCGAAATCCAACTTGGGTCGAAAAATGGACCCGTCCGGGAATTTCGCTGCGTTCCATAGGGATTTTATTTCCCGTCTCCGCCTCAATGATTTCCACTCGAGTGACTACGAATAGTTCCGAGGTAATTTGTCTGTCAGCAAGATCCATAAGATCACCGACTTGTTGGTAGTGGACAATCTCCGCATACAACCGGTATTTCGCGAGAGTTTTTTCACGGGTGGTGATAAACCTTCCTCGTCTGTCTATTTCTTCTATGATCATCTGAGTCAGACGAGTGTGCATTCCTGGGGAATAGGTATTGTTTCTGACATTTTGGATGTAAATCAAACGTTTGGAATCAGGGATAGGAACTCCATCAATTTTAGGGGGGCGGCCCGGCTCCTTAAATAAAAAGGCACAACCAGAAAAGACGAAAATGAAGAAGAAGAAAACAATGCCTCGTTTCATACTGAATTGTTCCCTGTCATCCTAAGTCATAAGTCTAGTTTGTCAAGGGAATCGAAACGAAGGGAAATTCTCTGAGTTTCGGGAAAGACATGACAAAGGAAGAGGGAGGATTCTGATTCTCCCATGAGGTTCTCTCACTTGCGTAATTTGGCAGTTCTACTCTTTTTTTCATTCGGTCTTCTATGGGCTGAGTCAAAAATTCCCGACATTCCTATGGACGAAGTGGGATTTCCACTTCCCTACTATTCTCCTGTTTCTGGAACCTTTGCTGAAATCCGAAACCACAACTTACATTTGGGTTCTGATTTTAAATCCTATGGCCTCAATGGTCATAGCATCTTAGCCACGTTTGATGGTTATATAGAAGAAATTAGTTATTCGAAAACTGGCTATGGACTTTCCTTGAATCTTTACAGTCCAAAATACAAACTCAAATCTAAATACGCCCACTTACATTCATTTGGTGGAAGTTTAAATGATTTAGAACTTCTTCGCCGGGCCATCTTACTGATGGGAGACCCCACTGGGTTTCAACTCAAACTTCCACCAGGAATGTTTGCAGCCAAAAAAGGAACTTCCCTTGGCAAAACAGGAGAATCGGGATCGGGTATTTCCCACCTCCACCTCGAATTTCGTGCTGAAAAAGGAATCATCAACCCCCTCTATTTTCCAGAAATCCACCAAAAGGATAAAACTCCACCCACCATCCTTTCGCTGTATTTAGAAGGTGATCATTTAGAAAACCCCATTCTCCTCACTGCCAAAGAAAAATCAAAGGGCCGTTATGAACTTTTGACTGATGCGGGAGATCTTTTTGAATCTATCTCTTTAACAGGAAAAGTTCGTATTCGGATGAGTGGGTATGACCTCATTCGATCACGCAACAAAAACAATGTATACGGAATGGATTTGTTTGTGAATGGAAAAACAACTTTTAGTCGTAATTTTGATTTTTTGGCATATGAGGATGGTTCCAAAAAACACCAGTTCTACGATATCAATCGATCATCACTTGCCCCGCCTGTTTATTTTTATCATATGTATGAACAGTCGAAAAATTTTAAAGAAGAAGGTTTTTCCTTAGATTTGGATGGATACAAACCAAAAGAAAAATTATCTTTAGAAGTTTCCCTTCGTGATGCCACAGGAAACAAATCTTCTGTATATTTCACCGTAATTCATGAAAAAGAAGAAAAAACTAACGAAAGGTTATCTAAAAACAAAAAAACAGGAAATATTTACAATTCTTTAGATGGCAAACTAACAGTTGATTTATCTAAGACCGAAGTTTCTGGAGAAGGATCATTACAAATTACTGAAATCAATGCGCAAGACATCCCCTTTAAAATTCCTAGCGGGCTTCCTCTCAAAGGTAAAATCTACAAATTGGATACCAAGAAGATGAGTTGGAAAGGAGAAGGATCAGGGGAATGGAACCTTGGTTACCCGATCCCAACAAAAGAGTCTCTTTATTTCTACGATTCTTCCATTGGGAAATTCCAATCAATCACACAAAAAAGAAAACCAAACGGATTTAGTTTTAAACTCACCAAACTTGGATTTATTTTAGTTTTATCTGACGAAACACCCCCTACCATTTTTCCAATGACTTCCCTTGCGCGTTACATCGAACTTCCTGAAATCAGAAACCAATGTTTTGAGGAAAGATATTATGTTTTGGGTGATACGGGAAGCGGGTTTCGAACTAACGTAGAACTTACGATAGATGGGCAGTCCTATCCATATGAATATGATCCCGATAGGCGTGCCATTCGAGTGACCATTCCCAAAAGTCTACAAAAAGAAAGGCCTTATCTTCTTTTGGAAGCTAAGGCCTTCGACTTCGCCGGAAATGTTTCCGAACCGTTTGTGGATTTAATTTCTACTCGCGGTTGGAAAGAAGAACTTCAGGCCTCTTGTCCTGTCATGGAATAACGAGCTATATCCAATACTTCGTAAACTGTCTCTGTCGCACCGAATACCAATGTTGCTTCGTTTCCAGAATGTTTTCCAAGAAGTGATTTTGCGAGCGGAGATTGGTAAGAAATGATATTTTTTTCTGTATCTGCATCCCATGCACCAAGGATGGAATAAGTCACCACTTCCCCTGTTTGTTTGTTTTTCAAACGCACAGTGGTTCCAATTCCTACTTTCTCAGTTTTGACATCACTTAAGTCGAGGATCCTTGCACTTTTCAGTTCTGCTTCCAAACGTTTGATGGCCGCTTGCAACTGCGCTTGTTTTTCCATGGCTGCTTTGTATTCTGCGTTTTCTCTTAAGTCCCCTTTTTCTTGGGCCTCTCCGATATCGCGAGAGTTTTCCGCCATTTCTACATTCACAAGGTGTTCAAATTCAAGTTTCTTCGCATTGAAAGCACGACGAGTGACAAGCACGACATCACTTGGAAGGTTTGCTAGCGGATCATCATCTGCATCTTCTTCGGAATCATATTCATCCCAAACAATGTTTGGTTTGAGTTCGTTGATGAGAGCATACAGTTGGTCTTTTTCCAAATCAGTCACATAAGGAACTTCTTTGAATAATGCAAAAAGTTTACGAACATATTCATCATCTGCATTGGAAAGAATGTCTCGAAGAAGGCTATTGTCTTTTCCGAACAAAATGTCCATCGCTTGGTTTTTCAGTTTCGTTCCTTTGTCTTCAATCTTTGCAAGGGGTTTGAGGATACGGAATACACGAAGAACTAAATCTTCTTCACTTACCTTTAACCAATCAAACTTCCAAGTATGAGATAAGATCGATTTGGCAACCCAAAGGAAAACTTCAGGGTTTTCTTTTGATTTGTTACAAACTGTTTCAACAAACAAATTGAGTTCGGCAAACTTTTCATCCGATACAAGGTTTTGGAAAACCGAGCGATTTACCTTTACTGGAACTTCAAATAAAAGCCCAATCAGGATATTGATTGCCTCCGGATGGTGGGCACGGATCAGATCTTTGAATCCTTTTTTGATATCCGTGTTTTCCAAAGCTTTGGATATTTTTAAAGCATCCTCTTTGGAAAAAGATTGGATGAGTGCCTTTAGCTCAGGATCACGGATTTTATGAGAGAACTCTTCCGTCGGCCATGCTTTCCCTGCTTCTTCTAGATACAGATATGCAGAAAGGCGACGAATAGGATCTTTTGCTGACTCTTCTTCGTTATAATGAGCAATAAAAAACTCACCTGCTTCCGCAGCTTCATCTGCATCACGAACCGCTTCCATAGCAATTTCTAGTTTTTTGTTAGCATCTGTCGTTGCTTGGAACTTTTGCGTGAGTGTTTCAGAATGAGTGATTGGTTTTTCGTGATAAACAACTTCATCCTTTTTCTTAGGATTCATTCCGATGTTCGCTTCTTTTTTCAGAACCGATTTCACCTTTGCCCACCATTTAGACCATTCTTCAGCTTTTAAGAACGTTCCGATGAGTTCGTTCTTCATATCAGCAATGATCATCCGATTGTCGTAAGAAGTAAGAAGTTGTTTTAGGAACTCTGCTAAGTTCTCATTAAACATTGTATTAATGGCTTGTTTGTCTTCGTAGTGTTGCACCCAAATATGGTCTTTCTTCAAAGGTTTAAGGGAAGTGATCGCCATTTGGATGGAAAGTTTATGGTCTTTCTTTTCTTCAAAATCAACAAAGATAGAGTCACCAGTTTGGGAAATGGAAGTGATTTTACCAACACCCCAATTTCTATGCATTACATAGTTACCAGTATCAAATACGATATTTCTTTCGAAGTTAGTGATACAAAGTTTTACTGGCTTACGATTGTTACCTAGTTCGCTCATCTTGAGGAAATCTTCAAGAAGTGAGTGTGCAACGTATTTTTGTTTATAAGCACGAATGAGTTCATTTCTTGCTTTTTGAGAAGCAGGTTCGTGTTCTAAAATCTTTTTTAAGAAGTAGATCACATGATCCCAATCTTCCATTGCCTTAAAAGGTTCAACGATTGGATAAAGAAGACCGACGAGTCGTGTTTTTTCTCTTTGGCCAAGAAGGATACGCTCAATTTTATCAAAGAAAGAAACATCTTCATAATTGTTTTGAACGATGGTAGGCCAAATCTCCTCCATCTGAACGTATTCTTTATTTTTGGCATACATCTCAACTGCAAGTTTGAGATAAGAGATGGCTTTTGGTTTGTCCTCTTCCATGATGGAAAAACCATATTTTTTAGCAATCTCTGGGTTCTTACGATCTTGTTTGGCAAGTTTTTCAAGAACCACTTTGAGTTCTTTATTTTTCTTGAGTTTGTCAAGAGCCTCTGCTTTCACACGGAGTGCGAGTCTATGATCGCCGAACCGTAAAATAGAATCGGTAATGTATTCGATGATGGTCCATTTGGCGTGAGCTTTAAAAGCATCCAAAATGTTCTTCACCAAATTAGCATCTCCCATGGAATCTTCCATGAAAGAGATAATCATTAACATATATTTGGCGGATATAGACTCAGGATGTTCTTTGAAATGGTCTTCAATTTTTTGTTTAGCTTCTGCTAAACGATTTTCTGCCTTATATGCATCAATGACATCGTCAAAGATTTTGAATTTAGAAACGGGGACCGTTCCAACATCAGCACGTACATAAATTTCCTCGTTAAAAAGAGGAGTTAGTTTGTCGTTTTCGGCGATTTTGTTTGATTTGTCTTCGGTAATAGTATCAGGCATGAAAAGAATCTCCCTCTTCGTATTTCCAATAAAGGGTGTTCATTGTTCCTATAAAGTTGTTACGGTAAATTTAGCGATGAATCCGCAAAAAGAACAGTCCTAGAGTTCATTTTCCAGGTCAGTTCGATTCTGTAAAGTCAAAAAACCCAGCCGATTGGCTGGGTTTTTTTTGGTTCCTAGGAACCTTTCTTTAGAGTAAGTGAGGATTCTACTTGTTTTGGGACGAACCGTTGCTTCCACCACAATCACGAATTTTTGCACCTGTGGAGATGGCACCGGATTTTTGAAGCATTTGCTCCATCTTAACTTTGTTTTTACAATCTTCTTCGTCAAAGTCAAGGTTTGCCCCATCGAAATGGACTTCAAATGTATCCGCAAGGACACGAAGTTCATCAAAAAAGAGGTAAACTGCTTCAGGCCCAGTGTTGTGTCTGGAGCGAATTTTAAACTGTTTGAAGATTAGGTTTCTTGTCGCAGGGAAAGCATTTGCCTCTTGCGGGATTCCTGGAGGGATGATGATGTGGAGAGGTCTCCAACCCACAAAGTCCAAAGATCCGAAAGGGAAAATATGGCTATTCCCATTATAGTCTTCGATCCAACCTTCTAAATCGTATTCGTTACCACGTCCAAGAACCCAAACAGAAATGGCTTTTACATTTCCTGGAGCTTCAATTCCGTAAACTTTTTCGATTTTCTTTTTGTTGTCCGCATCGATATAAGGTCTTGCACGAGTGACTTCATATTCCGGAGCACGCGGAGGGCGAACGGTCACTACGTTATTTCCAGGGAAAGTAAACTGAAACTTCACAGCCAAAACTTTTGCGTTTCCCGCATCTACGTTTTTGACATCTCCTGGTTTACCAGGAATCAGTTTCACTTCTCTCATCACAAGAGGTGATTTCACAGGATCATTGAGAACAGGTGAATATTTATTGTTCTCATCATATTTCATGTCTCCTGTACCATCTTTGTTCACACCATCTTTATCAGTGAAAACTTCCCAGCCAAATGGCGCAGAAGAAACGGGTGAGTCCCAAGATTCGATGGTAATGGCCTTGAGTTCCAGAGCTCCAATATCGTTTCCAATTGGTGTTGCCACTCCATTGGAAACTTTGTATTGCGCTTGTGCAAAACCAATCAGAGCGATGGACGATAGAGCAAGTAATGTTAGGATTTTTGTTTTTTTGTTTTCCATTGTTCCTTTCTCCCGCTTACCAATTGTCCTTAATTTCAGATCCAGGATATTTTGCCTCAGATCTGTCCGTTCTCACTTGGAGGTCATCTACATAAAAGTAAAAGTCCCCTGCTACTTCATGAACATCAGATGTCACAAAAAGAGAAACGAAATGAAGGTTTTTATCTAAAAGCGCAAATCTTGTACTTTGTGGAATAAAACCTGGAATGGTCGCAGTCAGTTTTCTCCATCCGAAGAAATCCAAACGACCCAAACGGATATTATGTGTTACGTCTTTATAATCTCTAAATTTTGCAAATAAAGTATGTCTGTACTTTCTTCCAAGAACCCAAACAGAGATTTGTCTTACTTTCCCTTTGATGATGTACTCATGCGGAGGGGATAATTCAACACGATCCAATCCCTTAGCAGCAAAATGTGTTTTGACTCCTAAAATATGGTTCTTTTCGACTTTATCACCGCCATCTTCTGGAACAGTTTTTTCATCGAATACATCTTTGATGAGCCCGCGTTGAACGAGTTTCAAAGTTCTTGTTTCTCCGAGTGGAGTGGTAGCTTTGACTCTCCAATCCTCAGCCTCTTCAAAATCATCTAAAACGATTTTTCTAAGAGGGCTATCCTCATCATTTGCAGTGTTAGCTGTATTTTGTCCGCCAGTATCTGCCTGTGCGTACAACATTCCTATTGAAAGGAAGAGGCCTAACAACAGTTTGGTCATTCCTAATTTCCCCATGAAACTCACTCCTAAAAGGCTCCTAACTCCGGGTCTTTCGTATTCTCATTATCGGATATCCGGCTTTTAAATTGATTCAAGATTTCGATCATTCGATCGATTCCTTCTGCCGGAAGAAAGATCGAGGATTTTTTGCTATTCGACCATTCCGATACTTTCAGGTAGAATCCAGCCTGGTTTTTCTTCAAATCCACCAAGAAGGTCTTATTTTGTGTTACGATCTTCTCGGTTAGGATTTCGGGGTCCACCATGCATTCCTTCTCCCTGCCTACGTAAATAGTATCGGATTCCGAAACCCATTCCTTAGCTGTAATAGGAAGAAACTGAGGAATGGAAAAGGTTTTTTCGTTAGCAGTCGATAAAAAATCCCAATTTGTCTGAATTTTGTCTCTTTGGATCGATTATGCGAATCGTTTCCTTAACTCCCGAGCATAGGCCAAGTCGTGGGTTAACTTTCGGAGTCTACGGATGTAATAATGGGTCACTTCTTTATAGAATTTGAGCTCCATTTCTTTGTTTTTAGAAAACATATCGTGCAAATCAGCGTAACGGAGTTCATATAGTTCAGAATTTTCTTTGGCTTCCACTTTGGCGGAACGTTTTTCATCATCAAAAAAAGGCAATTCCCCAAAATGGTCCCCTTCTCCGAGAGTGATGAGGTTCACGTCATCCCCGTGGCTTGTCGCTGTGGAAATTTGTAAAGTACCATACTTCACGATGTACATGGACTCGGCATCTTCGCCCATATCATACAAAACATTTCTAGGAGGCAGGTGGACTTCCCGAATTTTTTCAGCAATGTGTAACAGTTCGTCTTGGTTTAACTTTTGGAAGAGATATATTTTTTTGAGACTCTCTACTTTAGTATTCATTCATACTCCTAGGATTTCTCTGAAAATGGGGGAATTTAGCGAATTTGCAAGAGAAAATTAAGTAGAACGACCCATGATTTTTTATGGACAAATGGGACGGGATAGTACTAATATTTTCAATTCTCCTCGTCTACTAGGGGGAAACGCTAGGGACAAAAGGTTCCTGGTTCCAAACAAAGGGAAATTTATGACACCTAAAAAGAAGGTATTACTGGTTGAAGACCACGCCGTTACACGCGTTGGCGTAAAACATGTTGTGAACTCTTCGACTGATTTTGAAGTCGTAGGGGAGGCGGAACATTCGTCTCAAATTGCCCCTCTCTTAAATGATACTAGGCCTGACTTTGTCCTCCTCGATCTGCGAATCCCGGGTGAAAACGTGCTCAATATGGTCAAGGATTGGAAAAAAGAACATCCCAATTTAAAAGTGGTCACCCTCACAATGCTCGATGAACAACCCATTGTTCATTCCGCAATTGAAGCTGGTGTGGATGGGTATCTTTTAAAGAGCGACGACCTAAGTAGTTTAACAAAGAACCTAAACGAAATTGCATCTGGAAAAACGGTTTATTCCAAAAATCTAAAACTCAGTTTCAACCGCAAACCCCAAGATGGAAAAGTAGCAAACAAAAAAGAAAAACAAATTTTGACCCTTCTTGGACACGGAAAAACTTACCAAGAAATTGGAACAGAAATTGGACTTTCAAAACGAACAGTGGAATACCATGTCGGTCGTCTAAAAGACAGGTTCAATGCCAAAACGGTAGCAGAACTCATCGGACGTGCCAAAGAACAAATGTTAATCTAAACTTCTAGGTTTAACAGTCGTTTTACAGCCTCCACCATTTTTTCATCAGGGGATGTTTTTGTTAAAAAAGCATCCCCTCCGATTTCGATGACCGTTGTTTCTAGTTTATAACCAGTGTTAGGATCAGTATGTGAACTAGAAACCAGGAGAGAACGAATTTCTTCCATTTCCGAGTTGGAATACAAATCACGTAAAAAATCGAGTCCAGTTTTTTCTGGCATGGAATAATCCACGATGATGAGATCAGGTTTCAATCGGCCCACAGACAAGAGTGCATGGTCTGGGTATTCCTCTTCCCAAAGGATACAAGGTAGATCTTTTAAAACTTTTCGGATTTGTTTTCGATAACCCGGATTGTCATCCAGAACCAAAACAATTTTCTCAAAGTTTGGAAGGAGTAACTCAACTGACGTTCCATGGTTTTCTTCCGAGCGTACGATGAGTTCCGCACCGTGACGTTCTGCCACTTCTTTACAAAAAGCAATCCCAACACCTGCTCCCATCTCATCAGCAGTTCCTTTGCGTACGAAAAGAAATCCTTCCTCGAGAATGTGTTCAGCCCAATACGGAGGCATTCCAATTCCCGTATCAATCACCTTCAAACTCCAATGTTTATTGGATTCTGTTAAAGAAATTTCTACTGTTCCCGATTCTTTTGTAAATTTTACTGCATTGGTCAGTAAATTCCAGATTAAATGTTCAATTAAATTAGGATCCCCGATTCCAATGGAGGATTCTTCCATATGCGTGATGATTGTGATATTTTTGGGACCAGCCATTTCTTGGACCCTTTCGATAAGTTGGTCCGTAATTTGGCGAAAATCAAAAAGTTGGTAATCAGGAAAGACCGATGCGTTTTGAAACCGAGAGTATTTAATGAGTTCCTCTACCATACTGAGGATATTTTTTAGTCCGGTAGATGCCTCACCCAACACCTGTTTGGCTCTTTCAGGAGAAAGAGAAGGAGGAGATTCTGTAAGCAAATTGAAAACAGATGAAATTCCAAAGAGTGGAGATCGAATGTCATGAGAAACAATGGAGATAAATTTATCCTTTAATTCCCCTGTTTTTTCAGCTTTTTCTTTTTCTTTTTTTAATTCTAAAGTTTTCCATTCCACTTCTTTTCGTAAATTGAGTGTTAGGTATTCGGCTGTTTCCCAGGTATGTGCATTTTGTTTGGAGATCACAATGGCGAGGCACATACAAAAAATTGCAAAACCGAGTTCCGTGAGCATAGGCAAATCCCATCGTTTAAAAAAGACAATGGAATCATAAATTGTTGCAGATAGGATGACGATCGTCCCAAACAGAATGATACTTCCAATGTATCTAGTTTCCTTTTCTAAACAAGAACGAAAGGATGCAACCATAGCAAGGGTTAGAATGAAAGCCATGTAAGCTTGACTGAAGATTAGAAGTTTTGTGTATACCGCATACGGTGTGGTTAGGATCACTAAAAATTCTAAAAGAATGGGCAACAAAAGATACTTTTTGTATTTTTGTGGAAAAAAGTTTGTTTGGTTTTGAAAGAAAAACAAAAGACTAAAAACTTGGATTCCGCAAAAGGCAATGTATTCTAATCGGATCTGGAACATCTCAAGCCAATCGGAAGCCACAAACCAATCCCTTGACACTCGATCAAAGAGCAAAATGCGAATTAACCAAGAAATACAAAGTAAGGAAAACCAAAGAGGAGATTTGTCTTTTTTCCGATGGATAAAAAGAAACAAATGAGAAAGTGCCAGGACAAAAAACGTAGCAAAGAAAAATGCTTTTTTTCGTTCCTTGAATCTTAGATACAAAAGGGTTTTTCCCACTTCACCAAGTACGGGGGAATAATATGGACCACCCCGAGAGTACAGGTAATTGGAAATTTGTAAGTAGATGACTGTGGACGGAGTGGCACGAAAAGAACGTGCCGTTTCTAAATAATAACCAATAGACCCTTCTTTGGTTTTGGAAACCTTCCCCGCAGAACCAAGTAAAACAAGCCCTCTTTCTACGTTATGGTAATAAGCCCGGTAAGCAGAGGAAGTTTCCCTCAGATAAAACATTAGGTTGATCGGTTCGTTTACCTTTAGTTTCAAACGATAGGTAACATATCCATGGGCGGGGAGGTTTTGGTTCACCCAGTAAGCGGGAACTGCTAATTTTGTAGGTTCCTTTTTCTCAAGAGCTTTGAATTCCTCCTCCGTTTCAGGGAGTTCTCCAGGAAAGGCATCCCACTCACCGGCGAGGGGAAAAGGATCCAAAGTTTTTGGGTCTTCCTGGGAAAGATCAAGAACACCCCCAGTAATGTTCTTCGCTTGAGCCAAGGATGGTATGGAGCGGTTGCATTGGAAAAAAACAGAAAAAAGAAGAGGAATCAGAATGTATTTCGAAAGAGAAAGGATAGGGAAACGTACCACATCCAAACCTTAAAAAGAATTTCGAAAAACTCAAACCATATTAGTACGAGTACGAGAAATTTATTCTTTCTGTCACGATTTCGTAGGTCGATTCCTCTCTTTTCCTCTGCCCTAGAATATATTGACGAAGGATTCAAAACCCCAAGGAATAGAGGATTCGGGGGAAGTAATGACTAAAAAATCAGATGCATTTGTTTCAAAAATAAAGGAAGGGTATCCATCACAAGGTGCACTTTATCTCGGTTCTGGGATGTTTGATGGAGAGACATTTAAGGAAGCAAGTGTTTCCATCCCCCTCTCCACTCTCAATCGGCACGGACTCATCGCCGGTGCCACAGGAACCGGTAAAACCAAAACTTTACAACTTTTAACAGAAGGATTATCTGCATCAGGTGTTCCCGTAGTCCTTATGGACATCAAAGGAGACCTTTCAGGCCTTGCCGAGTCCGGTGAAGAAAATGATAAAATCAAAGAAAGAACGAAGGCTCTTGGAATCGATTGGAAACCTTCCTCCTTTCCAGTAGAATTTTTGTCCCTATCCAAAGAACCTGGGGTTCGCCTTCGGGCTACCATTGCCGAATTTGGTCCCGTCCTCATCTCTCGCATTTTAGAATTAAATGATACTCAAAGCAGTGTGGTTTCCCTTGTTTTCAAATACTGTGATGATTTAGGGCTTCCGATTCTCGATACAAAAGATTTTAAAAAAGCCCTCCAATACATCAATGATGAAGGAAAAGAAGAATTAGAAAAAGAATATGGAACTGTTTCTTCACAAAGTATTTCCATTATTTTACGAAAGCTAATCGAACTAGAAGGCCAAGGAGGAGAAGATTTTTTTGGGGAACCATCCTTTGATGTAAATGATCTTTTGCACACAGAATCAAAAAAAGGAAATGTGTCTATCATTCGCCTAACAGATATCCAAACTAAACCTCGTCTCTTCTCTACTTTTATGTTATCTCTTCTCACAGAAATATATGCGACCTTTCCAGAAGAAGGAGATTTAGAAAAACCGAAACTTGTTTTGTTTATTGATGAAGCGCATTTAGTGTTTGATGAAGCATCGAATGACTTACTCAAACAATTGGAAACAATGGTACGACTCATACGTTCCAAAGGTGTGGGTATAATCTTTTGTACCCAGTCTCCCACAGACCTTCCTAAAGAAATTTTAGGACAGCTTGGTCTCAAAATCCAACATGCACTCAGGGCATTCACAGCAAACGACCGCAAGGCGATCAAAACCGCATCTGAAAATTATCCCGAAACAGAATTTTATGATACCAAGGAAGTCATCACCACACTGGGAATAGGTGAGGCTTTTATTACGGCCCTTAGCCCAAAAGGAAGTCCAACCCCCCTAGTCCATACCCTACTTGCTCCACCTGCATCACGAATGGGAACTTTGAATTCGGACGAACTGGAATCAAAAATTAAAAAATCAGATCTTGTTAAAAAATACGAAACCACTCTGGATCGGGAAAGTGCTCACGAAATGCTTTCCAAAAAAATGGAAACCATCGCCGAAGAAACCGAAGCTGCCGAAGAAGAATCAGGCGAGAAAAGAACCAAATCCAAACGAGCCAAAGAAAAAGAAGACCCTAGTTTTGTGGAAACCCTTTCCAAAAACCCACTTGCCCGGGAAGTGGGCCGAACCGTTGCCAAAGAGGTCACAAGGGGGCTTCTGGGAATGCTTGGGGTCACACCCAAACGAGGCTCTAAACGCAAAAAAACAGGACTTTTCGGCTTCTAGATTCAAATTAGCACTCTTTGATTGAAAGTGCTTGACGGTTCTTTCGACCAATCATTTTATGGTTCTTGAGTTTAGCACTCTTTTCGAATTGTTGCTAAACTCGGAATCATTAGTAGATTGCATACAAGGAGTTACTCATGGCATCAATCAAACCTTTAGGCGACCGAGTGGTCGTAGAGCCAAAGAATGAGTCGGAAGAAAAAATCGGATCCATCATCGTACCGGACACAGCGAAAGAAAAACCACAAGAAGGGAAAGTCATCGCTGTTGGACAAGGTCGTTATGAAGACGGAAAACTCGTTCCTTTAGAAGTAAAGGTAGGAGATACAGTTCTCTACGGAAAATATTCTGGAACAGAGATCAAACAAGGCGGACGTGATCTACTCATCATCCGTGAAAGCGACATCCTCGGTGTTGTGACAAACTAATTATAGAAGGAAATAATCAATCATGGCTAAAACAATTGAATTTGATGAAACAGCGCGCAGAAAACTTCTTAGCGGAGTCAACAAACTCGCTAACGCAGTAAAGGTGACTCTTGGACCAAAAGGTCGTAACGTAGTCATCGATAAAAAATTTGGATCTCCTACCATCACGAAAGACGGTGTTACTGTTGCAAAAGAAATCGAACTAGAAGACGCAATCGAAAACATGGGCGCTCAAATGGTGAAGGAAGTTTCTACAAAAACTAACGACATCGCAGGTGACGGAACAACAACTGCAACCATCCTTGCACAAGCCATCATCAACGAAGGTTTGAAAAACGTAACTGCGGGTGCAAACCCAATGGCACTCAAACACGGAATTGACAAAGCAGTACTTTCCGCTGTAGAAGAAATCAAAAAACATGCTATTAAAATCAATAGCAAAGCAGAATATGCAAATGTTGCAACTATCTCTGCAAACAATGATCCAGAAATTGGTAACCTAATTGCTCAAGCTTTTGACAAAGTAGGTAAAGAAGGTGTGATCACTGTTGATGAAGCAAAATCAATTGAAACCACTCTTGATATCGTAGAAGGTATGCAATTTGATCGTGGATACGTATCACCTTATATGGTAACTGATCCAGAAGCAATGATCGCAACTTTTAACGATCCATTCATCTTAATTTACGACAAAAAAATTGCTTCGATGAAAGACCTTCTTCCTGTGCTCGAAAAAATTGCGCAAGCGGGAAGACCTCTTGTCATCATCGCAGAAGAAGTGGAAGGGGAAGCTCTTGCTACAATCGTTGTGAACACACTTCGTAAAACCATCCAATGTGTGGCTGTAAAAGCTCCTGGTTTTGGTGATAGAAGAAAAGCAATGCTCGAAGACATCGCAATCCTCACTGGTGGACAAGTAATTTCTGAAGACCTCGGAATGAAATTGGAAAACGCTGATGTGAAGATGCTTGGTCGCGCTAAAAAAGTGGTAGTGGACAAAGAAAACACAACCATCATCGAAGGTGCTGGTGCTTCTAAAGATATCCAAGGCCGCGTGAACCAAATCAAAAAACAAATCGAAGACACAACTTCTGATTACGATCGTGAAAAACTCCAAGAACGCCTTGCAAAACTTGCTGGTGGTGTGGCTGTGATCCACGTTGGTGCTGCAACTGAAGTAGAAATGAAAGAGAAAAAAGCTCGTGTAGAAGATGCTCTTTCTGCAACTCGTGCTGCTGTGGAAGAAGGAATCGTTCCTGGTGGTGGACTTACACTGCTTCGTGCACAAGATGCTGTAAAAGCTCTTAAACTAAGTGGTGACGAACAAACTGGTGCGAACATCATCTTACGTGCATTAGAAGAACCTATCCGTATGATCACTTCCAATGCTGGTCTTGAAGGATCTGTCATTGTAGAACAAGCTCGTGGAAAAAAAGGAAACGAAGGATTCAACGCACTGACTATGGTTTGGGAAGACTTAATCAAAGCCGGCGTGGTTGATCCAGCGAAAGTGGTTCGTTCTGCACTTCAAAACGCAGCTTCCATTGGCGCAATGATCCTCACAACTGAAGTAACCATTACTGACAAACCAGAACCGAAAGATGCAGGTGCTGGTATGGCCGGAATGGGAGGAATGGGTGGTATGGGAGGAATGGGCGGCATGATGTAAATCATCCCCTATTCTCTTCTGAACAATCTGTTCATTAAAAAAGCCTAAGTGGAATTCCGCTTAGGCTTTTTTTGTATAAAATCCAAAAGATTGAAATCGATTATATTACAATCCTTTGTATTTACCTTGCATGATTTGTTGGATTTGTTCTGGGAGTGCTAAGGACTTTTCTGCTTCTGAACTTAAAGGAGTAGATAAACTTTTCGTTTCTCCTAGAGAAAAATCAGAACAAGGGCTACTTGGCATAGAAGGCATTTTCTTAATGGCTCGAACCCAAGAACAAGCCATTTTTTGATAACCAGCGGAACTTGGATGGACTCCATCAAATGAATAATCTGATGAAGATGTAAGTGCATCATACATATCTACAATCACAATTTGATTTGGAAAACCAATTACTGTTTTTGTCAATTGGTTCGAAATCCATTGGTTATACTTTTCAACCATTGGATTCAAAACGGAATAATCTTTACAAGTTGTGCAGGTGGAAGCCGGTTTCATGAATCTTACAATTTGCGCCACGTAAATGGTTGTAGCGGGATTTTGATTGATTAAGTTCATTACAATGTTTGTTAAGTTAACTGTTGCCGAGCTTACGGGCTGCCCTTGGATCAAATCGTTTGTTCCCGCATGTACTAAAGTGATGTCAGCTATACTCGGTAAAGCTGCAATAGGTGCAAGTTGATCGGTTCGAAATCCTGGATAACCATCATGCGACATGGAATTCGTGCTCCATTGAATTGCGTTTGATCCTCCACACTGATAGCCAATCGTTCCAAAAACAAACTGATTGGCAGGCTGTAGGGCCAAAGCGGTCATCCATGCTCGGTATCCCCCTCCCCATTCTTGCACTGCGCAGGGCGAACACGTCTGAATGTGACCACCATTATTAATTGTTGTCATACAAAAACCAGGTATTCCATAACACTGAACAAATCCGTACCCAAATGTAATCGAATCACCAAACTGACGAATGATGGGATAATTGGCAGAAGATAGTTTAGAGGGTGTTGGTTCTGCTGAAATGTGGGTTTGCCTAGACAAACCAAATAGAATAAACCCGAATAACAAAATTATTGGGAAGGAACGAAAAAAGCGGTTTTTCATTGTTTCTCCATCAGGTGATAGCAAACCATCAAAATAATCGCATACACCGAATTAGTTTTTGGTATTGTTAGATGATAATTTCCAAGTCAGCAAGTATTATTTTTCAATAAAAACAGAAAATAATGATTCAAATCGTATTTCCTTCTCACCATTTAACAAACTATAATTGGATAATATTGAGGGTTAAGACTTTCTAAATTTGGAATTTTTTAAAATTTAGCATAAGATTTTAAATCATTATGTTTTTACATGCAGATGAATGATGGTAATGTCATCATGTGGAGCACCTGACAAACCCGTGAAATAATGAAAATTTTCGAGTAAACTCCCCATGGGATCTATTGATTGTTTGGCGATTGTTTCTAAAAAAGAATTGGCAAGACGTTTTTCGCCGTATTCCAACCTATCTGCATTTTCTTCTTCCGTTAGACCATCTGTATAAAATAAAAACTGATCTCCAATTTTAAATGAATATTCCTCTTCCACATAAGTCAGACCGGGTAAAATACCAAGAGGTTTTCCCTTTGGTTTGATTTCGACAAGTTCTTTTGATTCAGCCTTCCAGTGAAAAAAAGATGGATGGCCGGCACTCGAAACCATAAACTTCCTCGATTCCAAATCAATATGAAAATAAGTGGCGGTTGTGAATCGGCCAAAAGATTTTTTCACCAAATCCTCGTTCATTGCCGAAAGCAAAAAGGAAGGGTTCGACCAATGTTTGTAATGTTGAAAAAAAGCAAACTTGGAAAGAGAAGCAATGATAGAAGCACCGAGACCATGCCCCACTACATCAGCAATTAGGATTCCAAATTTTCTACCACCTAATGCCTGAAAGTCGTAAAAGTCTCCACCTACCTCATGGGATGGTTGGTAGTGGACAGAAATTTCCATTTGATCCCAATGGGGAGCTGAAGGAGGAAGGATGGCACTTTGAATTCTTGCTGCGGTGACAATTTCTCTTTGTAGAGTTCCGTACTTTACTTCCGAATTGCGAAATAAATTTTCACCATAAAGAGTAAGAGAAATCACAAAAATAAAAAATCCCCAATGGGAAGCTCTCGGGACAGTATCCAAAATTCCAAGGGAAGATAAAATATCGTGTGCATTTAGGACAAACAGAGCCGATGCACCAATCACAAGTAAAATGGCTTTTGGTTTTCTTGCAACAACTTGCCCCCAAGCCACAATGATTTGGATGACAAGGGTTGGCAAACACAACCATACAAATGTTAAAATTCCTACGGACATCGAAATAGTATCCGTAAATGCTAAAGTTAGGATCACAATTGAAAACAAAACATGAAACTGCCACATCATTCTAATGACGTTCCAACGACCAGACCCAACCAACTTCTCAAAAAAATACAAACAACTGATGGGAATTAAAAACAAGGTAAGGATAAAAATGATAAAACTAGGATGAATCGAATCGTAATAAAAAAGGCCAAAAAATCCAGACTGAGATAAAAAATGAATTCCCGATATGGACGAAAACCAAGTGAAAGCCAATAATTGTTTTTTCCTTCTCCTTTCAAAAAGGTAAAAAGAAAAAAGACCCAAAATCAAAAAGAAAAAACCAAGAGAGGCAAATGACTGCGTCCTATTAGCAATTGCTTTGTAGTGGTCAGTGGGATCACCAAACAAAGGAGGTTCGGAAAAACCAATCGGCAAAATTCCATCTGAAAAAAATACAATGTAAATGTAATTTCCCAAACATTCGTTTGGCAAAGATAAAATAGGGATAAAACTTCGATTGTAAACAATCATATCCTGGGTAGTCGACGAATCTGAAGATGGAACACGAAAAAACTCGGTTTCTAACTTGGTCTCTCCACAATACGCATCAAAAAAAGTAACAAGACCACGCAATAACAGCGCCGGTTCTTCATACCCAAAACGATCGCGGTAACGTATCCGAGCTGAAAGATATTTTGGCATTGGTTTTTCCAGACTAATGTAAGGAATAGAATATGGCTGGTATTTGATTGAAAGGTCTTCAATGGCTGGGCGAAAGACAACTAACTCCTCTTTTGTGAGAAATCGAAATTCCCATTCATGGGACCATTTTAGAGATTGATAAGGAAGAAATGAATCAAAACAAGATACAGTGCAAAAAACAGGAAATAGAAAAATGAAGATTCGTTTTACATAGGATCGTTCCATTCTGATTTTTCTTTCTCCAATTTCTTTTTTAGGGCCTTGCGGTATTTGTTTTGTTTTTTCTTACGAAGTTTTTGAATAGAGGATTCGGACTTTGAAGGTTCCAATTCTCTCTCTAATTCTAAACATAACAAATCTCTCGCTTTATAACGATTGAGACCTTGGGTTCTATAGACGGAACATTTGATTTGTTTACCTGTAGGTTTATGAACCAAATGCACTGCCGTGGAAACTTTATTTACGTTTTGCCCACCCTTACCACCAGACTGAATGAATCGTTCGCTTAGATCTTTTTCAGAAATTCCTAGTACTTCCATCCGTCTCTGTAGTGATAAATTTTTTTCAACAGAAACGGGAAAGGTTAAGGGCATTTGACGATAGACTTTAGATAGAATTGGTCAAGAAATTTTTTTCCTAAGGAGTTAAGGAGTAGTAGATTCTATTTCTAAAATGCGTTTTCGCAAATCAGAAGCAGTTTCATAATTTTCAATTTGAATGGCGTTAAACTTTTGTATGTATAATCCCACTAGTTCATCTCCCATCTTTCCAGGAACAGATAATGCTTTTTTAAAGTTATCTATGTCAAGGGTGGGATGGTTGTTATGGAAGTAATCAACGATACGTTCCATCTTAAGCCTAGTAGCTTCCCTAGCAATTCCAGAAGTGTTTCGAAATTCCAAAGAGAGACTTGCTAGAGTTTCTAATGGTTCACTGACTTGGTCTAAATGTTCAGTGAGACTTGCGGTTTGCGTTTTCTTTTCTTTGGCCTTACAAAATTCCACATAACGCATGACCATCGAGTTGAACTGCTCCATCCGCTCTTGGATGTATTGATTGGCCAACTCTTTGTTTTCAGGCATCTGAAAGTCTGGGAGTTGTACGACATCATAAAGATGGATATTGTCTGCAAGGATTTTCATTAGTTCCTCTTTGGAGGGTAAACCCACGGGAGGAAAGGTGACCACCGGGTAGTTATCACCAATCTTTAGAAAACTGACAACCACATTCGATGCTATGATTTTACCACCAGGTGCAATCGGATTTTCACCGAATACATGGCAGTATGCGATCAAGTTACCGGTAGGGTTTGGTTTGGAACCGCGTTCAAAATTCATAGTGTATCTTTTAGACTAAGAAAAAGCTCTGAAGAAACAAGTGATTTTTAATCTTCCCACTGGGCGATTTGATTTTCCAAGTTTTTTGCAATGCGGAAATAAGCCTCTTTTAAAGGAGAATCCCCTGCCTCTAGGAGAGCAGGTTTTCCTGACTCACCAGAACTCATGACGTCCAACGTCAAAGGAACTGAGCCGAGTTCCGGTACACCCACTTGTTTGGAGAGTTTTTCCCCTCCACCTTTCGAAAAAACATCCGTTACATGGCCACATTTTGGGCAAGCAAACCCAGACATATTTTCCACAATTCCGAGAATTGGTACTTTTACTTGTTTAAACATGGCTGCAGCACGCCCTGCATCAAGAACTGCCACTTCTTGCGGAGTTGTCACAATCACTGCCCCGTCCAAATCAATGAGTTGGGCAAGTGAAAGTTGAACATCTCCTGTTCCTGGAGGTAAGTCGATGAAAAGATAATCTAACTCTCCCCAAACAACATCGTATAAGAACTGTTCAATGGCTTTTCCAAGCATTGGTCCGCGCCAAACCACTGGTTGGTCTTCTGTCACAAGGAAAGAAAAAGATATGAGTTTGATTCCATGTTTTTCAATCGGATAAATTTTATCTTCTTCAGATTTTAAAGCAACACGACCATTGATTCCAAACATTTTTCCAAGAGAAGGTCCATAAATATCAGCATCAAGAATTCCCACCTTCTTTCCGTTTCGCGCTAATGTGGAAGCAAGGTTTGCAGTGACAGTTGATTTTCCGACACCACCTTTTCCTGATCCGACAGCGATGACTTTTTTAACACCGATGATCCGATTTCCATCTTCCATCTTTAGGTTTTGGTCTACTTCAAATTTGATTTTGACCTTACCCGCTCCTTCGATTTTGGAGATGAGCTGTCTTGTTTGTGCCTCGAGTCCGATTTGTAATCGTCTATCCGCATTTGGCGTTTTGATTAAAATTTCAATTCCATCATCTGTCGGTGTTACTGATGCAACCATCCCCAAACTTACGATGTCTTTTTTTAACTCAGGGTGTTTTACCTGCATGAGTTGTCTCTGGATGGATGTTAAATCAACTTTTGAATTTGCCATGGTTTGTCCTTTAAATGACTCCTTCCGATTCTTCATAAAAAATTGGATTGGTCTCAATGAATTTGTCTTCTGAATAAATGAAACGACGGTATGAAATAGACTTTCCCATATCAATCAAATGAAATCCACATTCGTGATTCCTATCGGAAAGTCTCGTGCTGGATGCTGAATTGACGATGGGAAAAGAGGCACCAGGTCCAGGAAGTTTGACCCAATTGGTATGTGTATGTCCATGCAAATATAACTCAGGTGGACTCACTTTTAGTTTAGCAACCACTTCTGTTCGGTTTGTCATTTGGTGTGCTTTGGATTCGATTTCCGTTTTAGGATTCCAAAGTGGATGGTGACAAACAAGAACATAAGGTTCTCTAACCAAAAACGATGTTTTTTCAATCACTTCTGGGGCAACATAACCATTGGCCGTGATTCTAGGGATGGCATAATTGGAGTCCCAACCAATAAAAAGTTTTCCCCCAATTTTTTTGGATCGAATGTACAATTTTGGATCGAGAGGGGTTCCCATCCACTCGCTAAATGTTTTTTCAAATAATGGATTTGGACCAATGGCTCGTTTTTGGTAACGATCATGGTTTCCTGGAATTAAAAACGTTTTGTCCGTAAGAAGAGGACGTAAAATTTCTTTAGCGTTTTCGAACTCACCTGGATGAGAAACATTTGTCAAATCGCCAGAAATGACGAGTGCATCATATTCTAATTTACTAATGGCCTCAATCATTGCCGAAACCAAGACAAGTGGATGTTTTGATTTTCGTCTCAACCGATAGCTGAGATAACCGACGATTGCCTTTCCACGAAGAGAAAACAAAGGAAGTTTCTTCGGGAAATGTAAGTCGGAAATATGTAGGATTTTCATTCGTTAATATCCATGATTCCGAGGATATCTCCTTTTTTCACTACCGATCCTTCTTCCTTTATGATTTTTTTTAAGGTCCCAGAATAGGGTGATTCTACAGGAAAGGCCGCTTTGTCGGTGACGAGTTCGATCATTTCGTCCCCTTTTGACACGGAATCACCAACACTCCGGAGCCAACGAACCAATTCGATCTTTTCTGTATCACCCAAATCTGGAGTTTTTAAAAGGAATTCTTTCATGGACACAAACCTTTGTCACGGAATTGAAAACTGGTTTACAAAACCATGTTTTCCCGTTTTTTTAACATAAAAGTTTAGCGAACCTCAATGGGAAACGAGAAAATCAAATATAAAGGCACTGAAATCATCGAAAACTTGGACCAATTGATTCAAAAGGACTATTTCCATTTTGAACTAAAAGGACTCACCAAGTCAACAAGAGATATCGTCAATGAAGTAGTTCAAGGAATCTTAAACCGAGTTGGTGCAAATCCACTCACTTCATTTCATTTGTTTAGCGGTCTAATGGAAGCCCTATTGAATGCTGTAAAAGCAAACACACGTTTTGTGATATTTCAAGATGAACTTTTGAATAAACTTACAGCACAGGGACAAACTCCAGAAGAAGAAGCGGAAGAATTACTCGACATCATTTTAGAAACAGAACCACTTCGGGATGCAATGCAACGTTATATTGTTCCCGATAAAATCAAAAAAGTGGTTCAAAAGATTCTAACTTTATCGGACAAAAAAAGATCAAAAAAACACAACCTCTCCATCGACGAAAAAGAATTCTTAAACATAGTTAGAGAAAAAGTAAAAAAATATGATCTTAAAATTTCAATGAAAATTGAAATCAGGCCTACTTCTGTTTACATTCGAATCAGAAATGATTCCCCCATTATGGGTATGGATCTAAATCGAATTCGTAAAAGTAGAGAAAGACATGCGGAACTTGCAAAACAAGGCAACTCTGCAGAATTTTTCAGGCCAGACTTTTTGGATGAAAAAGAAAGTGCCGGGTTTGGGATAGCAATGATAGATGAAGGTTTTTATAACTTAGGTCTTGATCCATTGGATTGTTTTGATATCCAAACCAGTAAAAAAACAACTACGGTTTACCTCAACTATCCGTTAGAGGCTCTCCAAAAGATGGAGTTTTGATACAGGTTTCAGAAATCACTTGGGAATCTTTTGAAAAAGAATACCGAAAAATTGGAGGTTTTCTTTTTGAAGATTCCAGTTCCGAACCGGGTTATACCCTTTGCGATTGGTATTTTGATTTACAAGAGGAAGTAGAAATCCTCTACGCAAAGACAGAACCAGTCGCAGAAACAATAGAAAACAACTTATCCAAGTTAGACGATCTTAGAGAAAAAGGTTTTTATCCATGTGGTGCCTTTTTTTTCGAACTTGGATACTTTTTTATCGAAGGTTTGGATCTAAACCATTCTCCTCTTCCAGAAGGGACACCTCTCCTCCAGTATTCCATTTACAAACAAAAAAAAAGAATCAAGTATCCAAATCCCTCACCTCCCCACTTTGGGAAAACGGAATTAAAAAATAGTAATGTCTTATGGGATAAAGAAACTTATAAGTTACGCTTCGAAAAAACAAGAGAAGCGCTTTTACTTGGTGAAAGTTACGAATTAAATTTATGTTTTTCAGTTTCCCTTTCAATCGAAGGAGATTTGTTTTTATACTACCAATCTTTAAAGGCAAAACAAAAAACCAGTTACTCTGTTTATTATCCTTTTTTTCATACAAGGACTTTATCCTTATCGCCGGAATTGTTTTTTGAAATCAAAGGTAACCAAATCCAAACAGAACCAATGAAAGGAACCAACCTTCGAGGTTTCACATCAAAACAAGACGAAGAAAACAAAACCATCCTACAATCCTCTGCTAAAGAAAGAGCGGAAAATGTAATGATTACCGATTTGTATCGAAATGATTTAGGAAGAATCGCAAAACAAGGAACAGTCCAAGTAACAGATCTTTTTTTAGTGAAAGGTCTGGAAACAGTTTGGCAAATGGTTTCCAAAGTAGAAGCCAAATTAAAAAATCCCTTTGCCTGGTTTCCCGTCCTAAAGGCTCTTTTTCCTTCTGGATCTGTGATTGGAGCTCCCAAAAAAAGATCCTTTGAACTTGTAAGAGAATTGGAAAATACAAATAGAGGATTGTACACGGGATCATTATTCGTTTCAGAAATGTTAGATGGATTTCCTTGGATTCGATCCAATGTTTCCATTAGAACCTTACATCTCAAAAAAGACGAGAATCTATGGAAAGGAAACTATGGAGTGGGAAGCGGAATTACAGTTCTTTCCGATGCCGAGGCTGAATACAACGAATGCCTAGCAAAATTAAAATTTATCACAAACCCAAACACTTCCAGTTTTGAAATATTGGAAACTTTACGATTTAGAAAGGGACATTATTTTTTATTAAATTTGCACCTAGAAAGAATGAAACGAACTGCAAATCGATTTGGTTATCCCTTTTCAAAACAAAAAGCAAAAGCCACTTTAAAAACTCTCACCGATGGTTCCAATGATACCTTGCGCATTCGTTTATTACTCGGAGAACGTGGTGAATTTCATGGAGAAACATTCTCATTTTTTAAACAAAAAAAAAGACCCACCATTCGACTAGGTCTTGCTAGTCGCCCAATCGATTCAAAAAATCTATTTTTGTACCACAAAACAACGAACCGTTCGTTTTATCATGAGATGTTAGAAGACTGCAAAACCAAATCCATTGATGATTGTATTCTGTTTGATCAGGAAAACCGAATTCTAGAAACCAATCTTCGCAATCTTTTCTTGAGAAAGGGCAAGGATTGGTTTACCCCCTCACTCGAAACAGGAGGTCTTCCTGGTGTGTTTCGAGAAGCAATCATCAGAAAGGGATGGGTAAAAGAAACCGTTCTTTACAAATCAGACTTAGAAAAAGCGGATGAAATCCTCGTTGGAAATTCCCTACGCGGTTTTGAAAGAGTAGATCTGGTTCTTTAACAAGTAAAAGTTAAAGACAATTTAAAGAGGCAAATTGTGAACTTGCCCTTCATTTGACTTACAGAATAAACCGGCTTAAGTCCTTATCTTCAATGATTCCTTTTAATTTTGAAGACACATAACTTTCATTAATGACTACTTGTTTTTGATTTTCTGGTAAATCCGGTGCATCAAAACTAGTATCTTCCAGAAGTTTTTCCATAATGGTATTGAGTCTTCTTGCACCAATGTTCTCATTTTTTTCATTCATTTGAAAGGCCAATTTGGCAATTTCTGCAATCCCATCGGTTGTGTATTCAATCTTCACGCCTTCTGTGGCAAGAAGAGCTTCATATTGTTTGGTGAGAGATGACTTAGGTGTGGTAAGGATTTTAATAAAATCAGATTCGGTGAGAGTTTCCAGTTCCACACGAATCGGAAATCTTCCCTGAAGTTCAGGAATAAGGTCTGAGGGTTTCGTCATATGAAAGGCACCAGCCGCAATAAAAAGAATGTGATCTGTTTTGATCGGTCCAATCTTTGTATTCACAGTGGATCCTTCGACTATCGGAAGTAAGTCTCTTTGTACTCCTTCCCGGGACACGTCGGCACCTTGCCTTCCTTCGCGACCGGCAATTTTATCGATCTCATCTAAAAAGATAATCCCCATCTCTTCCACACGACGTACGGCTTCTGATTGGATTTTGTCTGCATCGATTAGTTTTTCTGCTTCCGATTCGGTAAGGAGTTTCCCAGCATCAATTATTTTTACTTTTCGTTTGCCGGTTTTTTTCGGCATCAAATCACCGAGTAAACTTTGCAACTGGTTGTCCATGTCTTCCATATTACCGGCACCAAACACTTGCAACATGGGCATACCGGTTGTTTGACTGGGTTTTGGAATATCGATTTCGATTTCTTGTTCGTTTAAGATTCCTTTGCGAAGTTTCTCCCTAAACTTTTCTCTGGATTCTTTATAACTAGTCTGCCTTTCTTTTTCTTCTGGATTTAGATCTTCTTCTTTTTTATGGAAGATGGGAGGTAAAATGGCATCGAGAATTATTTCTTCTGCTTTTTCAACGGCTTTGTCTTTCACACGGTCACGAAATTCGGCTTTCACCAAATTTAACGCACCCATTGCGAGATCACGGATCATTGATTCTACGTCACGACCAACATAACCCACTTCCGTATACTTTGTGGCTTCTACTTTCAGAAAGGGTGCACCACATAACTTAGACAGACGACGAGCTATTTCCGTTTTCCCCACACCTGTAGGTCCGATCATGATGATGTTTTTTGGATAAATTTCTTCTTTAAGAGATTCGTCAAGTTTACGGCGTCTAGAACGATTTCTAAGGGCAACCGCAACAGCTCGTTTTGCTTTGGTTTGCCCAATGATATGTTCATCTAACTTTTCTACAATTTGACGAGGAGTTAATTCCTCAGCAGGGTTTGGAGAACCCGCAACTTCTGCAAGAATGGTTGGGTATGTCATTTTATAATTCCTCAATCACCAAATTATGGTTTGTGTATATACAAATATCAGCAGTGATCTGCATTGCTTTTGTAATGATGTCTTTTGGATCCATATCCGTGTTTTGAACAAGAGCACGAGCTGCCGAGAGAGCAAAATTTCCGCCAGAGCCAATGGCAAGCACTCCATCATCGGGTGAAATGACATCTCCTGTTCCTGAAATTAAAAAAGATTCATTGGCATCACAAACAATGAGTAGTGCTTCCAACCTTCGAAGCATCCGGTCCATCCTCCACTCACGAGCAAGCTCCACAGCGGCACGAGAGACAGATCCACCATGTTCGATTAATTTTTTTTCAAAAAGTTCAAAAAGAGTAAAAGCATCGGCAGCACTTCCTGCAAATCCCGCAATCACCTTACCGTTGTAAAGTCTTCGGACTTTTTTGGCAGTATGTTTCATCACGGTATTTCCCATGGATACCTGACCGTCTCCCCCTACGGCAATTTTACCGTTTTTTCGAACAGAAAGGATGGTCGTCGCATGAATTGTTTCCATACGGATAAACTTACAAATCAAGGATAGTTGTCGAGAAAAATGGAGGTTACTTTCTTTTGATTAGAACCATTTGGTTCCCTACTTCAAAAGATTGGTCGAGAAAATAATAGTCGGTGAGTTCTTTGATCATAAAAAGTCCAATCCCATGTTCACGGTAATCACTCAGATCAAAACTACGAAGTTCGCCTGGCTCTACTTTTTTTCCATAATCTCTCAACCGAATTTCTACGCGGTCTTTATCAAATTGAAATTCTATAAAAATGGGTTTTCCAGTGTTTCCAGAATAGGCATGGCGGATGATATTGACAATGGCTTCCCCAATCACCAGTTTTAAATCCATGGAATCAAAAAGAGAAAATCCATGTTCTAAACAAAGGTTAAAAAAATAATTACGTGTATGAGAAACAAAACGGGGGTTGGAGGGGATTTGGATACGGACTACTTTTCCGTAGTCCGTAGGTTTCTTTTGGTTCGACATTATCCTCTCGGATGGAATTTCTTATGAACTTCCTTCAGAGTTTTATTTGCCATATGAGTGTAAATTTGAGTCGTAGAAATATCGATATGACCCAAAAGTTCCTGAACCGATTTGAGATCTGCATGGTTCTCAAGAAGGTGGGTAGCAAAAGAGTGGCGAAGAGTGTGTGGTGTTACTTTTTTCTTTATTTTTGTGCGTTTGATATAATGATTCAAAAGTCTCCAAACCGACTTACGGTTGATATACGAACCTTTTTTAGAAACAAACACAAATTCACAAGTTCTTTTTTTCAAAATTTCTGTACGACTTTCCGTCAGATACTTTTTCAAAATTTCCAAAGACTTTTCACCGAAAGGAACGAGACGTTGGCGTCCCCCTTTTCCTTCTACAGTGATCGTCATGTTTTCCATATCGATATCGGTCATTTTTAAGTTACATGCTTCCGAAATCCGCAACCCGGAAGAATATAAAAGTTCAAAGATACATTTGTCACGAAGTTCGTACAAATTGTCCTCTTTGATATTTCGAAAAAGTTCATCAATTTCGGTTTGAGTTAAATAATCTGGGATTGTTCTTGCAACTTCAGGAGTTTCAATTTTTTCAGTTGGATTGGAATCCAATCTTTTTTCATCGCGGAGATACTTGTAAAACTGTCTGATTGCCACCACTTCGCGAGCCAGTGTTTTTGCGGAGATTTTTCGTTCTCTTTCTTCTTCTAGAAAACGCATAATGTCGTTTGCTTTTACTTCTAAGAAGTTGATATGTTCTTTTTCCAAGAAGATCGCAAACTTATTGAGATCGTATCCGTAGGAATAAATCGAATTATCGCTCAGTCCTTTTTCTACGGACAGGTACTCTTGGAATGTTTGTAAAAGCTGATTTTGAGAAACTGGCAATTTGGAACCCATCTTTACTCTCTTATGTTACTTAAAGAGTCGGACAAAAAGCTTAAAGAGACTTATTATTTTTTTTGCCACAAATGGCTATGTCAGGAAAAAAGGAGATGTGGTTCATAGAAACTCCCTTATTTTTTTACTCACGTTTGGACTATTGTTAGTCGTTAATTGCGGCCGAAAGGAACGGTCCCTTTTCGAAGAGGGAAAAAAATGGGAAATGGTAGGAGAGAAAACCAAAGCCCTCTACTACTACGAACTGTCTCTCCGTGAAAATCCAGAATATGACCCCGTTCTGAAACGAATGGGACTCCTTCTTGCAGAAAGCAATCAGTCCATTGCCACAGCCATTTTTTATTTGGAAAAATATCACAAACAAAAAAAGGACGACACGGAAGTACAACGTGAACTCTTCCGGCTTTATCTTACCACAGGATATGAAAAAGAAGCATTGGAAATTTTGGAAGAAATTCGTTTCCAAGGAAAAAAAGAAACTTTGGAATTTTTCGAAACCACTTACCTTTGCCTCACCAGAGGATTCAAACAAAAGGACTATCTTCTGACTTTAGAAAAAAGCCCTCTTGCAGGGGACCCCTACTATGCGCCGTGGGTCCGGGCTTGTGAAACAAAATAAACAGGAATCCTGGAAATCCTGTCTAAATAATAAAGAACAAGATACAGAATAGGAGAAATTATGAACCATAAAGTTGTCATCATCGGATCCGGTCCCGCAGGACATACAGCAGCCATTTACGCGGCTAGAGCCAATCTAAACCCGGTGATGTATGAAGGATTTATGGCCGGAGGAGTCGCAGCCGGTGGACAGCTCACTACCACGACAGAGGTAGAAAACTTTCCTGGTTTCCCAGAAGGAATTGATGGAACCAAACTCACCCAACTGTTCCGCGAACAGTCCGTAAAATACGGAACCACCATCCACACCCAAACCATCACCAAAGTGGATTTTTCTAAACGCCCTTTTACCATCTGGTCAGACGATGAAGAAATCAAAGCAGAGTCTGTGATCATCGCCACAGGAGCAACAGCCAAGAGAATGCATGTTCCTGGAGAAGAAACTTTTTGGCAACGTGGGATTTCTGCCTGTGCCGTTTGTGATGGTGCCTTGCCGATCTACAGAAACAAAGCTCTTGCAGTGGTGGGCGGCGGTGACTCCGCAGTGGAAGAAGCAAACCACCTCACTAAGTTTGCATCCAAAGTATATTTAGTTGTGCGTCGGGACCAACTCCGTGCTTCTCAAATCATGCAAAAACGTGCCTTGGAACACCCAAAAATTGAAATCCTTTGGAACCAAACCGTAGTTGAAGCCAAAGGCGGAACTGGTGGACTTACTTCTATCGTTCTCGAAAGCACAAAAGACAAATCCAGAAAGGATTTAGAAGTGGGTGGTCTTTTTTATGCGATTGGACATGTGCCCAATACAGAAGTTTTTAAAGGCCAATTGAATTTGGATGAAACAGGTTATATCCTCACAAAACCAGGAACTACACAAACCAATGTGGAAGGTGTTTTTGCCGCCGGTGATGTACAGGACAAAGTGTTCCGCCAAGCCATTACCGCAGCAGGAAGCGGTTGTATGGCGGCACTCGAAGCAGAACGTTGGTTAGAAGGTCACTAAGGAGTGATTTGATTTCCATTTGCATCCAAATAGGTTTTGGATTCCAAATTAAAAAATATCACCGAATCTCCTTTCGGTGATATGTATTGTTTTTTCCCGTTTTCCCATCCAATCAAAGTAAAGTTAGAACCTCGATACAGAATTTGGTTTCCGGGAAATACATTTGCCTCCCAAGAATCTCCATACCAACGATAGTTTCCTTTTTTCCAGAGATAAAAATAACTAGAATTTGGTCCTAAAAAATCACCTTCCAATTTTCCCGAGAAAGATTCTACGTTTGCGGGAAAGATTTTATGTAAGTCAGGAAGTTCTGTATAAGATTTGATTTCCAATGCGGATTCCGGGAGTTCAAAACCTTTGTCTAAAAAATGATTAAACTCGGTAGGAAACTGTGCATTCATGGTGGTATAACCGGAAAGTTGCAGTTTTTTTCCCATTTTTAAAATTGGGTCTTTCTCTTTTTCAAAACGAAGCAAACTATCTTTTAAAATTTGGTCTGGCGATACACCGGTTGCGTTTTGTAAAGCAAGTGCCGGAGAAGTTCCCAAACATGTTTCTTTTTGATAGGAAATGAGGGCTTCTTTTCCATAGGTTTCATGAATGTGTTTGATGAGAACGGGTCCAATGGAATAAGGAATTAAATCTTTATATTTTGCATCTAACAATAATTTGAATGTTTTTGGTACTTTATTTTCTCGAATTAACTTTTCAGCATCATTGTAAATATAGAATTGTTTTCGTTCGTAAAATTTTGCTTCAATATAACTTGAAAGTCCCGCTTCAAACCAAGGATCGGAAATTTCAGCAGAGGGAATTTTCCCTGTTTCTGACTGAATTTTAAAACAACTTACTTGTTCTAAATTGTGAAGGGCAATCTGGTAAAAAGTCCCAAAATGAATACGGCGGAGCGCATCCGAATCAAACTCGATGACACCAGTGGCTTGTGGCATTTTTTCTCCGCAGCAGAGAGTGATGGAATCTCTTCCCCCAAACCCACCTTGTTCAGTTCCACCAGGAATTTCAGCACCTACATATTCTTTAAAATCCTCATATTGATCAAAAAGTAAAACAGGGATTTTTCCTCGATTTTCCAATTGAAATTCTGTTTTCACATATTGTGAAAAAGATTTCATTTTAAAATTTTCACCAAACACACGTAAGTATTCTTTCCATTTATCTGATCCGTAAAACACATAATTTCCCAATTCTAATTTGGGTTTCCCGTATTTTGTTTCATCAACAAGGAGGAAATTTTCAAAGTTATGAGGTTTTTGGTAAATGTAATCGTATTCTTTTCGATGTGAAATCCAATACTTTGTGATTTTGGTTAAATCAGGATAATTCCATACAAGTGTCGACGAACATCCATTACAAGACGCAGGAACAGAGATAAAACCAATTCCCGAAGGAAAATCAAGTTTAAAAGTGCCATTGGCCCATTCGGTGTAAATACTCCCATCTGCACGTTTCCATTGGTAATGGTTTTTGGACCATTGGTATACTTCTCCACCGTCTGGTCCGTTGAAGTATCCAGGCGTTGGATCTAAAAAACCTAGTTTTAAATCTTCTAGTTTTGGTTCTTGGAGTCTTTCCACGGCCAGAAACGAAGTAGGTGCCGTTTCTCCGAAATCAAAATACAAAACATCAGAACCCTGCCCCCGTTTGAGAGGAATGGTCAAACGCTCCGATTCAGCGTAGATAACAATAGTTAGGAGAAGAAGACAAAATAAAATTGATTTGCGAACCATGGAGAAACATTGACCCACTTAACGCCCCAATGCTCTCCCCAAATTTGGCCACTGTCAAGTGGATTCTACACAGAGTTTTGGTTTCGATAAGCAATGGCAATTTGGCCAGTGCGCGAAATCTCCCGAATTCCAAAAGGTTTGAGTACAGAAATGATATTGCTTACCTGTCTAGAATTTCCAGAGAATTCAATGAGAAGTGAGTCTTCGGTCATTTCTAAAATTTTGACATCAAATCCATTACAAATGGTAAGTGCTTCACTTCGATTGACTTCCGTAATAGAAAATGAAATGAGAACCAGTTCTCTTTGTACGGAACTGGCATAAGCCATATCTTGGACTTTCAGAACATCGGGTAATTTGAGGAGTTGGTTTTTTACCTGACCAACAATAAAATCATCCCCATTCAAAACAATTGTCATTGATGAAACATCCACATTGTCCGTCACACCAACAGCAATGGAATCAATATTGTATCCACGACGGGTAAAAAGTCCAGAAACATGGCTCATGACCCCAGGATGATTATTTACTAAAATACTTAGAGTGTGTTTCATTTTTTCATTTTCCCCAAGTCTTTGAATTCAATTAGGTCTTGTTGTGATTTTCCTGCAGGGATCATCGGGAAAACTTTTTCTTCCGCTGGGATCATCACTTCAATCAGGGCAGATCCATTGTCTTTTAAGAAAAATTCCACGCCCTTATCAATTTCTGATTTATGTTCGATTCGCATTGCAGGAATCCCATATGCTTCTGCTAATTTGACAAAGTTAGGATTGTAGGTCCATTGCGACTCACTGAATCTCTCTTCATAGAATAGTTCCTGCCATTGGCGAACCATTCCCAAAAAGTTGTTATTAAAAAGTAAAATTTTAACACCTAACTGAGATTGCGCGATAGTTGCCAACTCTTGGATACACATTTGAAAGGAACCGTCTCCTGTAACACATATGACCATTTTATCTGGATTTCCAAACTTTGCACCGATGGCAGCAGGAAGACCATATCCCATTGTACCAAGTCCCCCCGAGGTTAACCAAGTATTTGGTTTATCAAATAAATAATACTGTGCCGCCCACATTTGGTGTTGGCCAACATCAGTAGAGACAATAGCTTCTCCTTTCGTTTTGGCATAAACCCTTTGTAAAAAATCTTGTGGTTTGATACTGTCCCCACTGTTGTCAAAATCAAGTGGATGGTTTTTCTTTAGGTTTTGAATGTTTTCAATCCAAGAAGTACGATCTCCGCCTTTTACAAAAGGAAGGATTTCCCGAATGGCATCTTTTAAATCTCCATGAAGGATATAATCCACGTTGATTCGTTTGTTAAACTCAGCGGCATCAATATCAACGTGTGCACGAACTGCATTCGGGGCAAAGTCTTGGTATTTAGCAACTCTATCATCAAACCTTGCACCTAAATTTAAAATATAATCACATTCTAACACTGCTTTGTTGGCATAAGCAGTTCCATGCATTCCGAGCATTCCCACGGACAAAGGATGGGTTCCAGGAAATGCGCCAAGTCCCATAAGAGTGGTAGTGACGGGAGCATTTGCCTTTTCAGCCAGTGCTTTGATTTCGGCAGAAGCAAAGGAATTGATGGCACCTCCACCAACATAGAGTAACGGACGTTTGGCTTGGTTTAAGGCTTCCGCGAATTCTTGCGGATCGCCTTTCACCTTTGGTCTTTCATAATGATGTGGAGCAATTTTGAGTGCTGATGCCTTTCTCACTGATGTTTTTTCTAATTGAACATCTTTTGGAAAATCCAAAAGCACTGGGCCTGGTCTTCCGCCCATCGCAATCTTAATTGCTTCTTCAAAATGACGAGAAAGGTCGTCTGCTTTTTTGATTAAAGCATTGTATTTAGTAATGGGGATGGTGATTCCAAAAATATCAGCCTCTTGGAAGGCATCGGTCCCAATGGCATCTGTGGAAACTTGACCAGTGATGGCAAGGATGGGAATGGAATCTAATTTGGCGTCGGTAAGTCCTGTGATTAAATTTGTAGCACCAGGACCGGAAGTGGCAATACAAACGCCTAACTTACCTGTTGAACGAGCATAACCTTCTGCCATATGGATGGCACCTTGTTCGTGGCGAACAAGGATATGTTTGATTTTTTTACTATGATAGAGTTCGTCGTAAAAAGGGAGGATGGCGCCACCAGGGTATCCGAAGACGATTTCCACACCCGCTTCTTCCAATAATTCGACCATCAGTCGGCCGCCAGTAATTGCTTCGGTTGTAGATGACATACGTTTCCCCCTCATTGTCATTTCTGCAAAAAAGAGCCTGTTGTCAATGTTCTCACGTTTTTGAGTCGATTTTTACTGTCTAAAAAAGAATGCTGAAAATTGGACCAGGGATATGGAAAATACAGATATTGAAAAGCCACAAGAAGATGAAAAGTTCACAAAAATAAAAGCCCTTGCAAAAGAGGCCTATCGTTTTCTTGATCAGGGACGTTTCAAAGAAGCGAAAGAACGATTAGACATATTACTTGATGAAGATCCTTCCAATACATACGGCCTCGTTGGTCTTGGCGATTATTATGCAAAAACCAAACAACCTGAGCAGGCAATCCAATACTATCGTAAATGTTTGAGCGGGGATACAACCAATAAGTTCTCACTTATGGGACTTATGAATGCCTACAGAGATTTAAATAGCCTCAAAAGAATCATTGAAGTTGCGGAAGAATTTCACCACATAACAATAACAGATGCTAGTATCCTATCAAGAGTGGCAGATGCACACAGAAAGTTAAAAAACTTCAAAGAATCCGAAGTGTACTATATGGAAGCACTTCAAATCAACCCAAACGATCAATATGTAATTGTAGGACTTGGACATTTATACTTTGCTTGCCAAAGGTATGTGGATGCCATCCAATGGTGGGAAAAATTACTCTCAAGCCAACCAAACAATATTAAGATCTTAACAGAGATAGGAAACAGTTACCGCAAAATCAAAGACTTTGATAAAGCCATTCTTTATTACGACCGCGCCAAAGATCTCGACCCAAAAAACTTTTTTGCCCTCTATGGACTCGCAGAATCTTATCGTGGTAAAAAGGATTTTAAAACGGCCATCACCTATTGGGAAAAAATTCTTGAGTCCGATCCGGAAAACAAACTCATCATCAACAGGTATGCAGATTCCCTTAGAGGTCTTGGCAATTATGATAAGGCTTTGGAATGTTTTAACAAAATTCTTGCCAGTGGCGATGATTACTTTGCTCTTCTCGGGAAAGCGGCCGCCTTACGCCTAATTGGGGATCTTGAAAAAGCAGAAGAAATTTATTTAGGACTTCTCACTAAATCTCCGAGTGATCCAAGGCCAGCTCTCGAACTTTCTGATCTTTGGGACATTATGGGAAAAAAAGTTCAAGCCATCAAACTTCTTGAGGATTTAGCTAAAAAAAATCCATCCAATGAAGCCATCCGAGAAAGGATTGAATATTTAAAAGATTAAACTTTCGGTTCTTCTGTTATTTGTACCGTAAGAAAATAAAGAACAACAAAAACGACTATAACTCCAGTAACAAAAAAAGTGACTGGAGCTCCAAAAAGAAACCATAACCAACCTGCAATAAAACTGGCAAAGAACGCAGAAATACTTTGTAGTCCGGCATACATCCCAATCCCTGTAGCCGTTTCATTACTTGGAATGACATTACTAATCCAAGCTTTAGAAATCCCTTCCGTTGCAGCTGCATAAATACCATACAAAAAAAATGCCATTATTATTAAAAATGGATTTTGGGTTATTCCCATTAGTAAATAAACAACGGCATAAATTCCGAGACCACATAGGAACATTTTTTTTAGTCCAATTTTATCAGCGAATACTCCAAGTGGGTAAGAGAAAACTGCATAAACTAAATTATAAAAAATATAAATCCCTATGACTTGTTGATCTTCAAGTCCCGCTTCTTTCGATTTTAATATCAAAAACACATCAGAACTATTCCAAAATGCAAACACTAACAATCCGCCAACTAACTTTCTGTAGTTGGAATTTGTTTTTTTCCAATAAGAAAGAAAAGAAAATAGAGAATGGTTTTGTTTCGTTAAATTCGTATGAATGGATTGATTCGATTTTTCCTTCAAAAAAAAAGTAAATCCGATCGCAATCATACCTGGCAAAAATGCAAAATAAAATAAAAATGCATAATCTTTAGGATGGAAATACAGGTATACTAAAGCGAGACTTGGACCAAGGACTGCACCCAATGTATCCATAGAACGATGAAATCCAAATACTCTAGCCTTAGTTTTATTGGTGGCTTCTGCGGATAAAATAGCATCCCTTGCTCCTGTTCTGACTCCTTTTCCAATTCGATCCAAAATGCGCGAGAATAAGACAACAAATGGGACTTGGCCAATACTTAATAAGGGTTTTGATATAGCGCTTAAGGTGTAGCCCAGTCTTACAAAAGGGACACGTTTACCTGTAACATCTGACAGTTGGCCGAAGTATCCCTTTCCGTAGCCGGCTACTACTTCCGTGATTCCTTCTAAGATGCCAATAAAGAGAATCGAATATCCAATTGATTTGAGATAAATTGGTAAAACGGGATACAACATCTCGCTTGCAATGTCCGTAAAAAGACTCACAAGCGATAAAACCCAAACGGTTTTAGATATGTATTTCAAAAATAAGAACCCATCCTCCTTACGGAGCGATGGTTTTGAGTAGGCTTAAATCTTCTTTCTTAAATACTTTAATGGTGGTTTTATCACCTTCTTTTGGTTTGCCGGTCACATAAATTTTGTCCCCAAAAAATGTGAGTTCTGAGTTTTCTTCTACGGCTTCTTCTGTTCTTTTTTCAAAGGTTAAATCAGATTTAAAACGAGCCACATGGTATTTGTCTTTTACTTTTTCGATCACATAGATTTTGTCTTCCCGATTGATCATCGGAGTTCTCCAGAAAATATCTGCAGACTCACTTGTTTTTTTCACACCGAGTTTGTCTGGGTCAAGCAACACAAGTTTGTGTTTTCTATTTTCGACCTTTTCTCCATCATAACCGAGAACAAGAACCCCTTGGTTGGCGATTTCTTTAAATTCCTTAGAACAAATATTGTTGTATGGACTTTTAAAAAGAGCATCATCTTTTGCAGGATCAATGGCCCAAAGTTCATTTGAATAGTGACCATCTGTATCATACTTGATAAACTTCATAAAAAGAATTTTATTGTTCACTACATTGTCACTTTGTTCTTCTTTTTTCTTCAGTTCCTCTTTGGTTTGTGCAAGTTCTGATTTTAGTTCTTCAACTTTAGCTTCTACCTTTTGCACGGTATCTTCTTTTTTAGCTGAGTCGCCTGAAGTGGTTCCAGTGCGTGCTTCTTCTTTTTTCGCGATTTGTTCTTCTTTTTTGCTGAGTTCTTCTTTTTTTGCCTCTACCGCTTCCGACTTTTTCTCAGTGTCTTTTTTTTCTTGTTCGATTTGTTTGATTTCTTCGGTTTTCTTTTCGATCTCAGTTTTGTTTTTGACTGGGTCTTTTTTTAACTCATTTAGGCTTGCAACTGTTTCCTGTTCTTTCTTCTTCAGCGCCTCTTTTTTGTCTTGGAGGTCTTTTTGTTCGTTTGCAACATCTTGTTTTTTATCTTGCAAAACCTTTTTTTCTTCTTTGATTTTATCAGTTTGCAACTTATCCATTTTTTTGGCTTCGTCTTCCATCTTCTGTTTGGTGGCGGGGTCTTTTTCTTTATCCTTCACAGTTTTGTTGACGTCTTTTTCTAACTCATCCGTTGTGAGATCTTTTCCACTATCTTTAAGGATATTTCCTTCAATTGGAATGATGATTTGGGTTTTGCCTGGCCAATTTTTATAAACAGTATCAATCCCCAATTTGTCAGGAGAAGTAGCGGTAATAACTCCTTCTGTATATTTTTTTGTAAAAAACTTTGAGTCTTTTCGGTGCGTTGCATTGTAATAAAGAATGTACTGAGCCAAAGTCTCCGCATTCCCCACCTTGTATTGGAAAGATTTTTCTACATAGGAAGCAATGATCCGTGCAATGGAATTAACATGGTCAAAACTTTGTGATTCGGAAAGAATCAGAATATCGGCTCCCAATTTTCCATCAGCACCAGGAAGAACTCTTTGGATTTTGACTCCATCCACAGTGGCGGTATTTTCCTTTGCAAGGGTTTCAGCCAGTTTACGACCAATTTCGGTATTTTCTTGGATGATCTCATCGGAAGCCTTACGTAAGGAACGGTTGATGAATTCGATTTTTTTGGAACCCTTGATTTCGGACTCACCGAGTGGGGCTTTGGATTGGGCTGTCAGCGAAAGACTGACAAAAGTTAGGCAAATGATGATGGAACGAGAAATTCTCATTGTTTCCTCACGAAAATTGGGATCTGGGATGCCCACAAGATTAACAACCTTTGTGATTCTGCAAAGCAAGTTTTAGAATAAAAATCTATTTACCGGGGGGTGGATCTTCAAAATTCTGTGGGAGAATGCCTACATTTACGCACAGAGTCTTCAATTTTAATGCCGGCCCTGCCATGTTGCCCACCGAAGTCATGGAGGAAGCTAAGTCTGAGTTCCTAAATTACAAAGGGACTGGAATGTCTGTTATGGAAATGAGCCACAGAGGAAATGTTTTCCAAAATATTTTGGACGAATCTCTCAGTGACCTAAGAGAATTACTCGAACTACCTTCCCGTTATGCGGTGGTTTATTTTCCAGGTGGGGCCACTTTACAATTTTCAGCCATTCCTTTTAATTATTTAAAAGTGGGAGAGTCTGCTGATTTTGCACTCACAGGTGTTTGGGCTAAAAAAGCCTATGAAGAAGCAAAGAAATTTTACCCAAATGTGAAATCTATTTTTAATGGGGCCGATTCCAAATATATGGAACTTCCCACCATCACCGATGAGATCGTGAATGAGGGAGCCAAATATGTTTATATCACTTCTAACAATACCATTTACGGAACTCGTTATAAAACTTTCCCTAAATTAAAAAAGGCTCCCCTTTTTGCTGACATGACAAGTGAGCTCTTAAGTCGTAAACTTCCCATAGAAGATTTTTCTGTCATCTTTGCAGGCGCACAAAAAAATATTGGGCCTTCTGGACTCACTCTTGTCATCTATGACAAAGAAAAATTGCCAACACTCGACCATCCCATTCCAAACCTAATGAACTTTGCTCTCATGGAAAAAAATGGATCTTTGTACAACACACCTCCCACTTATTCCATCTACATTGCTGGTCTTGTGTTTAAATACTTAAAAAGAAAAGGTGGCCTTGAGGCGATGGAAGCAACAAATGAAAGGAAAGCAAAAAAATTGTATGAGACAATCGATGCTTCAAACCTTTTTTATGCACCGGTTCCAGAAGAGTTTCGTTCCGCAATGAACGTTGTGTTTCGAAGTCATAACGAAGCTCTAGATTCCAAATTTCTTGCTCTTGCCGAAGAACAAGGGTTTGCTGGGCTCAAAGGATACCGTGACATGGGTGGATTTAGAGCAAGTATCTACAATGCAATGCCAGTAGAAGGTGTGGATGCCCTTATCTCTTTGATCAAAGAATTTGAAAGGACCCATGGGTAATTTTGTAAAACCCTACTCACTCCTATTTTTCATTTTTGTCGGTTCAATCACTGCACATTCGATTTGGATTCCCGAAGGGAACTTGGGTTGGGAAGCAGCGAAAGATTGTTATTTGCCATTAAAAAAAGAAATTCCTCCTGGTGCCATTAGTCCGAGTCTCATCAATTTGGACCGGACCAAAATGGGAGAATTTGCAAAAGAATCAGCAGAACTCCGTATGGCCTCATTAAATTGTTTCCGAGACCAGGTATCAAAAACGCTTCCAAGTGATGACCCTCTTGCAAAGGATTTAGGTGAGTATTTCCAATCCTCATTGCTCGATGGTAATGATAAGGAAGAAACTTTCTTTTCCTATGAGTGGAGGATCCTTCTTTCCGATAGTCGTCCATATCCGCTCACACCCGGAGAAGTGAGTCTCGCCAAACAGTGGTTTGAATCACATTTGGAAATCAAAAAAGAAATCACAAACCTCTCTATCGAATACTTATCTGAGAAAAATCCTAACGATAAGTATGAGCGTTACTTAGAACTTTTCACAGGATACTACGGAAGTTTACTCAGAGAGCGAGATAAGTTCCTACTCTCCCTCTCACTGGAATCATTAAAATCATACACCGATACCCTAAAACATAGAAAGGAGAAAGCAGAATGAAAGAAAAAATTGGAATTGCATCTGATCATGGAGGATTTGCCCTCAAAGAATTCCTCCGGAAAAGTCTCGAGGAAACTTACGAAATTGTCGATTACGGAACTAAGAGCGAAGAGTCCGTCGACTACCCCACCATCATCGGAGATGCCTGCCGAAAGGTTCTTTCCGGTGAAGTTCCTAGACTCATCGCCCTTTGCGGGACAGGCATTGGAGCATCCATTGCTGCCAACCGTTTCAAAGGCATTCGAGCGGCCCTTTGCCATGATGAGTTTACGGCGGAGATGTCCAAACGCCATAACAATGCCAATGTACTCGTTTTAGGGGGAAGGGTTCTCGGAACAGATTTAGCACAGAGAATCGTAAAAAAATGGATAGAAACAGAATTCGAAGGTGGACGGCACCAAAAAAGATTGGGACTGATAGAAGAACAGTCTTAATCCTATTCCTTGTTTGGGGCCTACCCTTATTTGGATGGGAAGTCCCAAAACAAGAAATCCTCAACCTAAGTCTTTGGAAAAAAATCGGAGTGGTTCAGAATTCGGAACCAGGTAAAAAGAACTTTCTAAGGCCAAAAGAAAATACCCCCAAACACGGAGAACTTTTCTTCGACTTTGAAGGTGATGTGAGAGAGCCACAAATCACTGAAGCCGGTTTTCCTTTTAAATCCAAATCCATCTCCGTTGTTTCCTCTTCTTATTTAACCGATGACCAAACGTATTTTTTCGGGAAACGATCCGCATACTTTTCTGGTCGCAGAAACCAAATCCATCTTTCCGTTTCTGGAAATTCTCTTTTTGGGACCCATCCCGATCCTTTTACGATTTCGATTCCAGTTCGTTTAGGGGAACAGGGAGCGGGTTCTGTCATTTTGGACCGAACTGTTTATGTAAAAGGAAAAAAATACGGCATCTCACTCGAGTTAAGCGAAAGTAAACCAATATTACAAGTAAACAACCTACTTCAAAAATCAGAAGGCAGAACCGCAAGTTTTGTTTTGGAATCACAAGTAAAACTCAAACGAAAAACTTGGGAAGTGATCTCCATATATTTTGATACATTAAACCACAAATATATCATGTACCAAAATGGAATCGAAACAGCAGAATATGAAAACAGGCAAGCAGATACATTAGGATTCGGTTTTCCAGAAAATGATTCCACTCCTCTTGTGCTTGGAAAATCATTCTATGGAAATTTGGATGGATTTCATATCCACAAAGGGGAACCCGAAGAAGAATACACCAAGTTTGAATCGGTTCGTTATGATGATGAAACCAAAATTGGTTTTATGGAGGGAAACACTGCTATTTCTCCCGTTTTAGAAACAAAATATAGTAATTCCAGTTTAACGCGTATCCATTGGAATATGGAACAACCGAAAGACACAATGTTAGAACTCTACTTCCGTGGTTCGAATCAAAAGTTTCTGGATTCTAAATTGGATCCTTCATGGACAAGGATTGGATCTCTGGACAAAGGACTCCCTAAAACCAAATTCAAATTTTACCAATGGAAGTTGTGGTTCAGGCCTGACCCGCTTGGAAAATCGGTTCCAAATGTCCAATCCCTCTCCTTTGATTATACGGAACAAACTCCTCCCGATGTTCCAACTCGATTTCGATTGGAATCAAATCCAAACACTGGGGATCCAATTTGTTTTTTATGGAATTCCAATCATGAAAAAGAAGTACAAAACGGTGGTGGTTATATCATTCATTATGGACTCACACCTACGCGAATGTTAGGTTCGGTATTTGTCAAAAAAGACAAATCAGGAAATTTAAATAAAATTGATGGGAATGAAGATGAAAGTAGTTTTAGAAACAAACGTTTTTGTATCAATGAAGAGACCCTCGTAAACAATATTTATATTCCAGAAGGAGAACTGGGAACCGATGAGTTTCGACCTCTTGCCGATCAAGTAGATCTTTCAAGAAAGGAGAAACGAGGACTCCTCTTCCAATCAGGACTAACTTATTATTTCAGAATTTCAGCTTACAACCGTTACCTGAACGAATGGGATTCCAAAGACCAAAAAAGTCCACTTTCTCCTCCCGTTTCATTTAGTTTCCCCAAAGAAGTTTCGAACAACAAGTAAAGGTAGGGAGTTTATCTCCCTTTCTAAGTCGACAAACACTTCTTCCATTCCCTCTTTCAAAGCAATTGCCATCTCAAGATCACAGGTCTCAGACATTAAAATTTGAGTCCGAAGGCTCTCTGTATCTAATTCAAAAATAGTATCCGTTAGGTCCTCTAAAAAACCAAGGATCTGTGTTTTCTTAGTAACTTCAATATCTCCCAACTGTTGAAACAGTATATAAATAGAAAGAGACGATGTAAAAAACCTCTGGTGAGAATCAAGAGCTTCTAACAATAGTTTTTGGATCTTTTGTTTTCGAGAAGAACTTAATAGTGATAACAATAAAGAAGAAGTAAGATAAACCTTCAATCCAGTAACTCCGTCAAGGATATGAGGGCCTTTCTTCTCACAAGTTCCGATTTTTGGATGATTTCATTTTTTAAAGCCATTCGAATGAGTTCTCCCTGGGAGATTCCTCTTCTGGAAGCTTCATTTTTTAATAAAATTTGTTCTTCTTCGGAAAGTAGGATCTGAAACCGTTTATCAATTTTTGCCATTAATCTTCTTCTTCCAATTCCTTTTCGGCTTTTTCAAATTTACGCCAATACAGACTGGCATCCTGCCACTGCCCAAGGGATTCGTACAAGGATGCAATATTATAATATGATTCGGTCAAACGGTAGTCTAACTTCACTGCCTTTTGAAACAGTTTAATCGACTTTTCTTTGTTATCTGAAAACCATTCACTAAAAGCCCAAAGATAATACCATCTTCCCAAGTTTGGATCCCTAGGCCGTACTTTTTCTAAATGTAAAACATTCTCTTGGAAAAGTTTAGAGGAGAGATTATAGTTTTTTTGAATGAGTTTTGCTTTATTGATTCGATCTTCTGCAGGTTCATCAGGCCTTGGCACCGACAAATCGTTTCTATACAAAAGTGCTTTTGCATAAAGTAATTTGAAATACAACTCGTTTTGACTTAAATCCAAATACCTTTCCAAATAAGGTATGGACGTTGTTTCATCATCCACTTTGTGCAGGTTGTAAATTTGTTTTCTTAAAGCAGTTGTTTCTTCTTTTTTTTTGCTTCCGCCGGCCCAGACCATTTGGGTCGATAAAAATAAGATACAAACAAATTTAAAAGTATAAGTAGAAGTTTTGTCCATCATCTGGAAATTTCATCGATTTGATTTCATGGCGGAATGGTAGTTCCTGTAATTTTTGGATCACAGAAAGATACAAGTCTTTTGCCGTTACAATCAACATAGAATTGGGTGATGTTTCAATCAATCGATCTTTACTTTCCAGATACGTTTGGATCGAATCCACAAAATGTCTTTTGGAACGTTCCCATTCCGGTGATGGATGGTATTCAGGCCATTGGATTCTTAATACAGATGTGGATCTTTTTCCGCCGAAGGTTGCTTGCATAAAAGAACGAATCATCCAAGATAAACTGTCTTTTAAAAACTCAGGTTTTCGTTCCTCTTTTTCTACTAGGACATGCAGAGCAGGTATGACTTGGCGAAGTTTTTCTTGAATCATTCGTTTGTGAGAATCTAAAAACTTTGTTTTTTCTTCTTTGTTCAAAAGAACCAAAAAAATTCCCGGAAAACCAAGAGATTCCATATGAAAAGCGATGATAGCTTCTGTTTGCAAAAGGATTTCCCAAGAAAACTTTTTTGCAATAAAACGATCAAGCCTTACTGTATCATCAACATCCAACATGGCAAATCCCGATTCATCAAAGGGTAAATAAGGATCGTGGTGTAAAAAAATTAAATTAGAACGAGTGTTATAGTCAAGACCCGAGGAAATTTGATTATGGAAGGAACCTAAAGAATCATTTAAAAACAAATAAGAAAAACGAGGAGAACCTAGTCGTGAAATAAAGTTTTTAGTGTAACCAATAATTCCATCATATGAAATTTCATTCTCTCGATAAATTTTATCAAGCAAACCATATTCAACACGTTTTTCTTCTGGAACCAACGTGAAGAAAGTTTCCGGTGAACTGGACTTAGTTTCTTTTGAATCTTCTTTTTTCGTAACGGTTTGAACGAGTTTTTCTAATTCTGGATTAAAAATAGTTTCTCGTTTTTTTTGTACTGCATCGAGAATTGCGACTCTTCTCCAAGTTGCCGGGGGTAAAATTTTAAAACTCGTTTTTTTCACAGGACTAGGATTGTTTATAACGGGTTCCATTTTTGTTTCAATTCCTTCTTTATTGGAGACTGTTTTTTTTATCTCTATTTCTAGATTTGGTGATTCTTCACTCACTAAAAGGGATTCCCCTAACATATTACGATGTTCCCATTTACGTTTTATAGAAGCCCATAACACAAAGAAAATCCAAGGTCCGATGAATAAATATCCAAAACTTAACAAATAAGGAGGAAAGGAAGAATAACGATAAACTGACAAACCAGATAAAAACCCAGGTTTTCCATGTTCTTTAGAAGTATAATAGGAATGGAATTTATGATTTAAAAAGCCAACAGACTGTTTTTTAGAATCCAAATGAACAAATTTGGAAGTATCCTCTCCTTTCCAAATACGAGGATTGAATAAAACCTGTTCCTTACTTTTGTTATCTGATAGCTTTGCAGAAACCATTGGAAAATAAAATTCATCCCGGTCTTTTTCTTTTTTCGCCAACAAAAGATTAGAATCGAGCACTGCCACAAGAATGGAAATGGAACCCGTTTCAACATTTCGTTTTGGTATTAAATATACTAAGTCAAAATCAGATTCAAATAAAATTGTGATGGGATGATTTTGAATGCGTTCGAATAAACTAAAAATTTCTGTTCCAAATCGATTTTGAATTGTTTTGTTTTCAATTGAGTCTTTTTTCCAAAGGTACAATTCCGAAACGATTTTTTCAGTTTCGCCAAGGCCCCCACCTTCTCCAAGCCCTTCACGAAGAAGATTTTTTTCAAGAACGGATAGTGTCTCTTCAAATTGAGTTAATCTATGTTTAGTCCAAGGTTTATAATAACGATAATCGGGGAAAAGTTCATAACTCTTTTGATAAAACAAAAGTAAAATCAGATATGCGATGACTGGCAAAAGAATTCTACGTTTGAACTGAAAACTCCCAGAGTGAGTGACAATCCAAATAAAACGAATGTAAAACAATCCAGTAAAGGTAACGAGAAAAAGAACAAAACAACCGAAACGTATTTCGTCCGCTTCCGAATCTGACTGACGAAGTAAATAAATAGAAAACTTTTCTCTGGACTCTAAAATGAGTTTTGAATTTTCACCATCTAACTGCCAAGTGATGATTTGTCCTTCTTTCCCGGAAAACAATCCAAGCAATTGGTTACTTTCTCTATCACCCGTTAAGATGGATTCATCATTGGTATATAAAACTTTTTGGGATTTTGGATCGAAGGCCCAATAAAGATATCCAAACTCTAAATTAGCATTTTGAATTTGTTTTGGTAAAGGTGGCCCCTTTGGAAACACTACAAAAAATTTACCTGACAAATCACGATACACATAATCACCGTTAGATAGGTTTTTTAATTTTCCCTCTGACAACCCAGAAGGATCCTGCCTTAATTCATCCTGAAAAATTTCACTGGTTTCGTTTGTGCTATGGATGAGACGAAGAGAATCATCATACAACCGAACATAGTTTAAACCAAGGGTGTCTTTGATGCGAGAAGTGACTTGGGAGGCTCGGTATGGAAGAGTTGATTCTCGAAAAAAGAACTCGAGTGTATTTAAATACTCTTTTGTACGATCTTCATCAAAACGTTCCAAAGCGGAAATCAAATTTGATTTCATCCGAATGGGGCGAATCCATTCAAAATATCCGAACAAAACGGAGGTCACGAGGAGAGAAACCACAAAGTATCCAAAAAGAATAGACAGGTTTCCGAAATTCCGTTTCATCATTCTAATTATCGGGTTGTCATTTGCAAAAACCAATCAGTCCAAGGAAAGGAATGATTTTTTATGTATTTTTGGACGGAGTGGGCATCGCAGACTACGACCCCAAATCCAACCCTTTTAGCCGATTTGCCAAAGGATTTTTAGCACCTGTGGGAGGAATTCCAAAGTCAGATGCCGATTTACCAGTTTCGCCTTCCCAAATCCATTATGTCAAAACCGATGCGCATATGGGTGTTTCTGGCCTTCCCCAATCTGCCACTGGCCAAACAGCACTTTGGACTGGAATCCCTGGTCCTAAAGTTCTTGGTCGACATGTGAGTGGGTTTCCGACCATCACCCTTCGCAAAATCATTTCGAAATATTCACTCATCAAAGTATTAAATGAAAATGGAAAGTTAAGCGATTTTCTAAATTGTTTTTCTCCCCCCTACCTCAAACACGTAGAGGAAAAACCCAAACTAGTTTCTGCCTCTACCTTAGTCCAGTTGGCAAGTGGTCGGCCTTTAAAAAACTTTGATGACCTCTCGAATGAAAGAGGTTTATACATGGATTTAACCCATGAGATCATGGGAACTCTTGGGATTGAAATGTTAAAACCAGGAGATCCTCTACTCAACAGAAGAGATCCGTACGAACTCGGCAAAAAATCTCTTTCTCGTTTTGCCCACTACCAATTGGCTTTGTATGAATATTTTCTGACAGATAAAGTAGGTCATGCAATGGATTGGGAAAAGGCAGAACATGTAATCCAAAACTTAGAAAATTTTTTTCGTGGGATATTGGAAAGTTTAGATCCAAAAAAGGACCTACTCATTGTTTCAAGTGATCATGGAAATATGGAAGATTTAAGTCAAAAAAACCATACGGAAAACCCGGCGGCCACCATCCTATATGGAAAGGATGCTGACCGCTTCGCAGAAAATATACATTCGCTTGCGGATATTGTCCCGGAAATTTACAAAACTTTCGGAATGGAAGAAGCCATTCACAATACCAAAACGAATGAATTTCTAATTGAATCCGACTAAAACTCTAAATCATTTCCAGATTCAGGTCGATTTGACAACGAACTTGGTTTAGATGAATTTGAATCAGACGATACATCTGAATCATCAAGATCATTGTGGTCGGTAAACTGATCGAGTGATTCTTTTTTCCATGCAATCGCCTTGTCGGTAATCTGGTTTTTAGGGTATTTATCTACAATTGTTTGAAAGATTCCTGCTGCTTTTTCAAACTTACCTTGTCTGAAATAAATAGTTCCTTTTTTGTATAAAGCTGCTTGGTCGAGCGAATAATCGCTGTTATTTAGTACCTTATTTATATAAGTCAGAGATTCTACTTGTTTTCCCATCGCATCATAGGAAAGAGCAATATAGTATAATGCTTCCTCCTCTTTTTTTGGGGTTGGATTCACACTGATTACTTTTTGGAAAAGTTCGATCGCCTTTCCATATTGTTTTTTGGTGTAATTATCTTTTGCGTCTTTTAATACTGAGTCCTTATATTCCCCGACCACTTTTTCATCGGCACCAGCCAATTGGTCAGCAGTTTCAATGTATTCATCAAATACGTCAAATGAAGCCCAGTCTTTTCCAAGTTTGCGAAGTGACCTACCCCAACCAATTCTTGATTCTGTATTGTTAGGATCTTCTTGAAGAGCTAATGTATAGTTTTTACGAGCAGTTTCAAATTGCCCTGTTCTATAATAAAAATCCCCAAGGGAAAGAAATGATTTAGATCTAAGTTTGTTATCCGAACTCAATTGCAAAACGGATTCCAAATGGGCCTTGCCTTCCGATTCATTTCCAACTTTTAATAGTAGGTTCCCAAGAGAATAACTTAGTTTTTCTTTTTCATCAGCCTTCAGATTGGAATTCTTTTTTAGATCTTTATAAATATCAAGCGCAGGATAAAAATCAGAGTTTTTCTCTAAGGCTCTTGCTTGGTTGTATTTAATTTGGAATTCATACTTTTCTAACCCTTTCTTTCCAGCTAACTCGGAAAAGATGGCAATTGCTCGCTCTTTACTCTGCGGATTAGATTGTTTTAAGTATTCTTCTCCTTCCGCAATTTTTTCCAAAATGGCTTGTGATTTATCTTCTTTAGCTGAAATATTTGTTTGGTAGTATGCAGTAGAAAGACCTGCAACTATAAATAAAAAACCAGTTAAAGTTACTATGATTCGATTCATAAATTTCCTCTACCCGCTTGACTTAGGGTTTGATTCGTCCAAAATTCCACTCGAGTTGGTGAATAGGATTTAGTTTCCCGTTTCAAAAAACATTTTAAAGCTTTTTTGGTATCACCTGTTTTTAATGCACTCACTCCAAGAAAAAACATAGCCTTCCCTCGTAAGTAAGTATTGGTTTCATATTTTAAATATTCTTCCAACCGATATACGGCTGTCTCATATTTTTTTCTAATGACTGTTTCTTTAATGATTCGATTTAAATCGGTTTGTCCTAAATCATAATTTACGGTCGCCGAAGGCTCTTCCCTCAAATCATTGACTGATTCTGCGGTTTCTTTCGGTGACAATGTATCGGTTGGAGTTACTGCATGTTCATTTTTATAATTTTCTGTTTTTTCTGGTTCTTTTTTTGGATGCGACTCAGCAACCACATTTGGTTCTTCTTGTGGAAGAATATCCTTGGAAAAATTGTATTTAAAATAAGATACGTTTTCTTTTAAATTATAATCTTCTGGAATTCCATTTGATTTGGCTGTCACACCAAAATACAATTCATCAATTTCTTTCAGTTCTTTGATAAAAAAATTGGTTTTTGGGTGTAGAACTGTTGCCACCTTTACCACTGATCCTTGGCCAAAAGAAGAAGTTCCCTGATTTAAAGGTTTCACTGATGCGTATAAACTGTAAACTGTTGTTTCATCAGCTGCTTCAGGGCTAAGCCAACTAATCACGGCTCCTTTGCCCACACGTTCGTAACCAAGTCCTCTAACATGCATGGCACCTCCGAGATCGGCTCTTGGTTCATTGGATGCCACTTCAGGTTTTGGTTTTTTAGGTGATTCTTCTACAATGACCTCTGCATTATTTTTTTCAGTCTGCTTAATATAAAACACCCGTAAGGTGGATTTTTTATCCTCCAAAGGAAGAGTTTCTTCGCCACCAACTTGTTTCACAGAGACGCCGTAATAAAGAGTTTGTGATTTATCCAAATCTTGATCTAAAAATGAATTTACTGGATGAGTGAGTTCTGCTAATTTTTCCGCCTTTTGCATCAAGGGCAAACTAGTCAAAGGTGAGTTAGACCGATAAACGGTATACATTGTTCGTCCCGCAGTCGCACCGTTTGGTGGTGTCCAATTCAAACGCACAAACTTTCTTTCAATATTCGCAGTAATTCCTGACACCCCACCTACCATGGATTGGATCCCTGCATCCGCTGGAAAGGCAGGAAAATCTGGATTTTGTCCGACAACTGGTGTTCCATTCTCTTCTTCAATATGGACGGGAACCACCGTATAGTTTTGGTTTGAAAAAAGTTTTACTTCTCTACGGCGAACATCCGTTACCATGACAATTGCATAGTAATAAGTGCCTGGTTTTAAATTATAATCAAAATAAACACGTGTTGCATTTGCTCCTGATGCTTTGTATCTGCCTAGAGAATCTGCAATATAAAGTTTTTCAGGGCTATCAATCATAACCGTGGAACGAGCTACGATGATTTCCCCTTCCTGTTTGGGTGGGTCCCAATCCAAACGAATCGATTTTTTATCGGGAAGGATACTTGCGTGGATTGCTTTGGCAATCGTCGGATACCGACTCTCCTCAAATCCAGAATCTGCCCAAACAGGGAATTGAGACATTAGCAATAGAGCCATCCAGAATTGAATCGAGAACTTCATACTTAGATTTTCGGTGGTAACTACCTGCGAATTGAATTTTTCGTTTGTACTTTCCCAGCTTTTCTGTAAGAATTGTCATTATGTCGGAAACGGAATACTACCGTTCACAAAGTTACCAGGAATATTTACTTTCGAGCCATAGGAGAGAGGTTTGCCCACCTGAAGATGTGTATGCCTTTTTCAATTGGAAGGGTTTAAACAACCTCGTTGACTTTGGGAGTGGGCTTGGGTTTTACTTTAACGAGTTTAGAAAATGGTTTCCCCATGTTTGGATCTGGGCTGCGGAATGCCAACAAGAGATCATTGATATGGTCTTACGACGTAAACTAATGGAAGGAATCGAACAACTCACACCATTTCATATGGACCAATCAGACCATCCCCTTCTCCCGGAATGGGTTCCTGTACCCGAAATTATTTTTGCATCCTTATCATTATCCACATTCCCGAACCCTGGTTTGGCGATGGACGGACTCATCCGTTCCATGAAGGCTGGAGGAAGGCTTTTTATCATCGATTGGTCAAAAACGGAATCTGGTTTTGGTCCAAAAATCAATGAAAAGATATCAATGGATAAAATGAAATTTCTTGCTGAAGAATACAAATTAGAAGTTACAAAATCAGGAAGGATATCGGAACATTTTTACGGAATGGAAGTGAAGGCAAGTTCCAATTTTATTTATGGTTATTATGACCTCAAAGAAGAGGAAGATGAAGACAGTGCCGTCTTTAAACAATAACTAAAAAAAGTAGGACCAAACAAGTTTTAGTTTTCTCTCTTCATTTATGTGGAGCGAAGAACAAAAAAAAATCATTCATTCTAATTTTCCTATCAAACAAGTCATTGCTGGAGCAGGTTCTGGAAAAACGGCAACCATGATTGGTTTATTGGAAGAAAGGGAAAAACAAAACTCCATTCTTCCCAAAAACACTCTGATTGTTACATTTACCAAAAAAGCAACAAACGAATTCAAAGAAAGGTGTAAAAAAAAAGGTTTATCCAAAGAATACCATATATCCACCTTTCATTCGTTTTGTTATCACGTGTTAAAAAAATATGATCCATCCAAAAATTGGTCAAATTACAAACTATTGGGTGAATCCAAAAAATGGGAAATCACAAAGAAAATTCTTTTTGATAAACGTTTTGAAATTGGAGGAATTCCCTTTCCAATTCTTCTCAAAAATAATGGAAAAAAATTTCGTCATCTTTCCGAAACCAGTTACCAATCTTTTTTAACAAGTTTTCGATCATGGAAAGAGATTCACCATTACTTTGAATTTGATGATTTGATTTTTGACTTTCTGAAATTTTTAGATATGGAATCATCAAACCTAGCCAAAGAAAGATGGACATCGCTGATCATCGATGAATTCCAAGACACTGATGAGGTCCAACTCCTCATCATTAAAAAAATGAACTTCCAATCCATCACTGTGGTTGGTGATGATTGGCAAGCCATCTACGGATTTCGCGGAGCCACACCAAAACCTTTTTTGGATTTCCCAAAACATTTTCCTTCCGTAATCCAATACTTTCTGTCCACTAACTACCGTTCAAAGAATTCTATCATCCAATCCTCTCTCCTTCCACTACATCACAATAAAGATAAAATTCCGAAGCAGGTACAAACTTTTAGAAAGGAAAAAGGAATTTTCCTTGTGGAACGAATCAGAGAAACAAAAAAACAACCATCAGAGATCTGGAAACTATGGCAAAAAAAAGATCCAAACAGCATCATTCTCACTCGTAGCAATTTTCGAAAAAACGAATGGATCCAATCGGGAGTTCCTCAGACACAAGTGATGACCATCCATAGCGCCAAAGGTTTGGAATTCACAACCGTAATCCTTGATCTTGTCCTTGGTTGGAGCGAAAATAAAAACGAATTTGATGAAGCAGAAGAACGAAGGATTCTTTACGTAGGCCTTTCAAGAGCAAAAGACAATTTGATACTTTTAATCCCGGACAAAACCAAACCAGATCGGCTTGCCGACCAAATGAGTGGGGATTTTTCATTCAGGAACCGATTGCGAAATCGTACTTTACGGTGGGCCCGGCTCTGGTGAAGTGGTTTTACCTTGGGGGATTAGCTCAGTTGGTTAGAGCGCTACCTTGACATGGTAGAGGTCACTGGTTCGAACCCAGTATCTCCCACCAAGAACACGAACGAAAATTGTTTCGTTATCATTTTTTAACCCCTCGCAACTAAGTTTCGACTTGCATCCCCTTTCAGATTCATTAAAGTGCAAAGCGATGAAACCCAAGTTCCTAGCAGAAGAATTCCTTTTGGCTTTGTATTTTTTGATATTTAGCATTGTATCCGTATTCGTTTTGTATTGGTCACAAAGCCCGTCCGGGATCAAACTTGCTTCACTCACTCTCCTATTCCATATTAGTTTTGTTGGACTCTCACTGGGACTTCGGTGGCACACACCCTTTCGGATTTGGAAATTTTTGGTACCTTTGTCCATTTTTATGGTCTTTCCGGATTGGTTTCTTTCTAGCGCTTTACAAACGTTAGTTTTTCCAGAAGATGGTTTTTTAAAAATAGGAACTGTTTCTGGTTATATGGCAGGGCTATGGGTCATTCCATTATTTATCTGTGTTTATACAGGGATCAAGTTAGAAGAAATGTCAGTTTCCATAATCGGAACAGGTCTATGGGTAGGAATCTCGGCTCTAGTGATTTTTGGAACTTCAGAGGCTACAATGTGGGCACTCGGTTCTTGGTATCCACAAAATGTGAAGATGTGGGGAAAAGTAGCCTATTATGTGTTAGTTCCCGAGATGATCTTAGGTATTACTGCTTATCTTGCTTACCAGGGATTTTCCTATTCTGCTTATATCTTTCAAATTGCAATGGGATTTTTAGTAATGATTCTCTACATTGGAAACCTTTCTTTCTTTTACCTTCTCATTGAAAAAATTCTATAAATTCTCATTCATATCTTGTATCTTCGCTCTCTTAGTTTTATTTCTAGGAGAGGTTTTTTTTCGTTATCAATTCAAGACGGATACCGAAGAAATCAGATACAAAAAAATTCACTGTTTATATGGATTAACGGAAATCCGCCTTTGTCCGAATGTAAATGAAGAGTTTTTGCGTAGGGATGGAAAAATTTGGGACATCCAAACCAACTTCCTAGGCGAACGAATCATTGGTAAAGAAACCAACAATGATAAACTTTGGTTAGTTGGCGATTCTATGGCGATGGGATATGGTCTACCAACAAAAGAAACACCTGCATTTTATTTAAAATCGAAATATAATTTAGATGTGAGAGTGGTTGCAGTGGATGCCATTGGCACGAGGGGGGTTTTGCAACTTATGAAACAAGCTCTACAGACCATTCGTACAAAGGAACTTCCAGGTCAGATCTACTGGATTTGGAATCCCTCTGATTTTATTGATGATGAACGAGAAAAAAGAGGGTTCAAACGAATCTTTTATCCCGTCCACCACCGGTTGTCCCAAATTTCCTATCTGTATAGAAATCTCTTACCCTCTCCCCAGGCAAATTCGTACACTTCGTACGGAATTCCTACCAAGTATCCAGAAAACCATATCACTTATTCTCACCTATTAGATTTTTTTTCAGACAGACTCATCCCTAAAGAAAAAATGAACATCCTCTTTAGTTGGGGAATGTCCAGAGAAGGAACCCCAGACACAAAAGATCCAAATTACGATATAGCAAAAAGTTTCTTTCTAAAACAGAAAGTCAAAACCATCGATCTAAGGAAAAAAACGGAAGAGTTGTTTAAAGAACAAAAACAAGTGTACATTCCGCTTGATGGTCATCCAGGGCCCGCACTCGCAGAACTTTTTGCCGATACGATTGCCAAGGACTTCTTAAATTTGCCTTAGAAATGCTTGATTCTCTGCCCTATGTATAAATTTTAGAGGGATATGATTCAAAACTGGAAACGATGGGGAGCCATTGTCCTATTTTTCCCGTTGGCGTTACTTTCTTTGGAATTGATTTTGCGCTTTTCCAATCCGCCTGCTTTACGTTACTACCGCGATGTCAAATTGTTGCATGCCTACCATCCTGAGTATGGAGTCACCTTAGAACCAAACGAAAGTCGTTTTGTGCGCCACTATGCCGATCTCTGGCAAGGACAGTTCACAACCAATTCTCTAGGACTTCGAGGCATAGAAGAGCCCATTCCCAAAAAACCAAAACTTGTCTGTCTTGGGGATAGTTTGGTTATGGGATTTGGTGTTTCCGATGAAGATACATTTTGTTCTAGGCTTGGCGGTTTAGAAGAAAACGGACTGAGTTACCAAAGTTTAAATTTAGGCGTTGACGCATATGGATCTCTTGGTTCTTACAAACGACTAAAAGATATGTCAGGTAAAATTGATAATATCCAAACAGTTTTATTTTTTATTTCACCGAATGATTTTACGATGCCAAATGAATTACGGGCTCAAGGGATCCTTCCTGATGATGAAAACGATGCACTTCATGAAAATGATCCTGTATGGAAAAAAAACTTCCGAATCCAGTTTGAACTCACAAGAATTTCCTATCTTTTGCAGGCTCTAAAACTTGCTTATGAACAAACAAAAGTAAAATTTTCACAAACAAAATACATTATCTCAGCAGATACAAATCTTTTAACATCTTCGCCGATGGTTTACTTAAGAGAAACATTTATCCTTCCCATCAAACAACAAAAATGCGAAGAAAAGGATGAATTCGTTTGCCCTAGACCTCTACAAAACCTAAACGTAGTATGTTCAGATTCGCCAGTGGATCCAGATTCACTGGAACCCTTACCGGAAACAACAACCAGAGCCTATGATTTGATGATCAATCTTTCAAAAGAAAAAGGATACAAGTTTGTGCCAGTTTTCCTTCCGATGCAAATAGAAGAAGTGTATTGTAGGCAGGTAGGAAAGTACAATGCACTTGGTGGATATGCCACTCGAGCAAAAAAGTATTTAGAATCAAAAGGGATCCAAACTCTTGATATCCTTCCCTATACGGACAAAATGTGCGGTCGTGAGTTCACACAAAATGGAAAAACAAAAAAAGCTGGAATTCAAGACTATTATATTCCTGGTGATGGCCACCTAACGAAACTAGGAAACTTATGGGCTGCCGAATCGATTGCCGATGCCCTAAAGGGAAACAAATAAAATGCTATTTAATTCAGTTCACTATTTGATCTTTGCTCCCGTTGTTATCCTTGTTTATTTTTTAATTCCAAAACGATTTCAAGGTCTTTGGTTATTTATCGTTAGTTTGTATTTCTATGCGATCTTTCGAATTCCATTTTTAATTTTACTCGTTTTTTCTTTTGTCATTACAAAACTTGCCGTCGACTATATGGAGTTTTCCACCTCCAAAGTAAAAAAACTCTTTTGGCTGAATGTGGCTATCTGGAGTAATTTAAGTTTACTTTTTGTATTTAAATATTTGGACTTTTCCATTACGGTTTGGAATCAAACGTTTTCTCTTACCCCTTGTGATCCAGATTTTGTACAAAAATCAGGAATACTCCTTCCTATGGGGATTAGTTTTTTCACCTTACAAGCAGTATCCTATGCAGTGGATGTTTACAAAGGTGTAGTGGTAAGAGCGAAGTCCATTTTTCACTTCGGGTTATTTCTTGCTTTTTTTCCGCAACTTGTCGCAGGTCCCATCTTACGTGCCAGTGATGTTCTCCACCAATTTTTAGATTCCAAAGACTTTACCAAAGAAAACCTAAAACAAGGTCTAAAACAACTATTTTGGGGAATCTTTAAAAAGACCTTCATCGCTGACCCAGTTTCTTATGTGATCGATCCTATGTATGCCAATCCAACAGATTACAATTGGATCGCAATGTGGATTGCTGCTTTTTTATTTGCCGTGCAAATTTACTGCGATTTTTCAGGATACTCCGACATTGCGATTGGAACTGCGAGGATTCTAGGTTTTCATATTCCGAAAAACTTTGATCGCCCTTTTTTATCAGGAACTCTCAGTGAACTCTGGAGACGATGGCATATTTCCTTTAGCTCTTGGTTACGTGATTATGTGTACATCACTCTCGGTGGAAATAGACGTGGTGAGATTATGGCTTATGTGAATCTATTTATCACTACTTTTGTTTCAGGAATTTGGCATGGAGCCGATTGGACTTTTGTATTTTGGGGAACCCTCCATTCTACAATGATGGTGGTGGAAAAGTTTGTATTTAAATTCGAAACCATGAGAAAGGCTTGGAACCGAGTACCTCGGTCCATCCAACCACTTTATCCCGTCGGTGTATTCGTTTTGTCTTGTTTTTTCTTTCGAGCAAAAGCCACTCCTGAAGTTCCGACAGGTATGGGAATCACCAAAATAATGTTAGAACGTGCGTTTACTGGTGCGAATGGACTTTATCCACAAATGAGTGTAAGTCTTGTGATCTTAGTTGGATTTTTATTTATGGTCGATATCCTCCAAGATAGAAACGAAGACAGATTTGCCTTTATCACAGACAATTTATACTTTCTAATTCCAACTTGTATCTTACTTTATATCACTTCATTTATCATCTACAGTGTAACAGTATCTAGCCCCTTTCTCTACTTTCAGTTCTAAATCAAAAAGCCGGTAATTTTTTACCGGCTTTTAATATCTCAGATCAATTGATTCGTTTTTAATCTAGGGAGTTCTTATCTAGATTTTAGGTATTCATATTATTTGAATTTCCTAATATATCGATCTCAAGTCACGACTTAAAATTCAACTTTCGGAGCATTCTCAATTGCTTTTTGGTCTTCCACAGTGAAGGTAGCTTTTGCATCGTAACCAAAGGCTTTAGCAGTAAGAACAGCCGGGAATTGACGAATGTACACATTATAATCTTTGGTTGCTTTGATGAACCTGTTTCTTGCAACTGTGATTCTATTTTCTGTTCCTTCCAATTGAGCCATTAAATCAGAAAAGTGTTGGTCCGATTTGAGTTGCGGATAATTTTCTTGGATCATTAGAAGTCTAGACAAAGCTGAACCCAACTGCCCTTGCGCTTGGTCGAATTGTTTTAAACTTTCTGGATTGTTTACAAGTTCAGGAGTTGCTTGGATAGAACCAATTTTTGCCCGTGCATCCGCAATTCCTTTCATGATGTCTTTTTCTTGGTTAGCAAATCCTTTCACGGCAGAAACCAAATTCGGAACTAAGTCAGATCTTCTTTTGTATTGGTTGAGAACTTCTGCCCAAGAAGCAGTTACTTCTTCATCCAACTCTTGGATACGGTTATAACCGCAGTTGGTAAGAACTGTTGCCATAAGGGAAATTAGAAAAATGGTTCGAAACATTCTTGTCATGGTGATTGTATACCTAACCATTAGTCGGTCTGCAACACCATTTTGTTAAAAAATTTAATATCGAAACGGTTTTATCAGTTTCGTCCAACGACTTTCCGATTCTTTCAAATACATCTCAAGGTCAGAATCCGATCGTTTTCCGTACAAATAGTCTAATAAAATTGAATCGCCGGCAAGAAGCTCAATCGCAGGGCGATCCGAACGAAATTCGTAGACTCCTTTTAAATATTCAAATTCTGTTGGGAACAATTCTAACATTTGTCTCAAAAAGTATAAAACAAAATAAAGAGAATGAAATTGTTTAGGTTTTAATACCATGAGTTGGTAACCTTCACAAATGGAACCGGCATACTTATGAAATGTAGGTAAAAAACGTAAATTACGTAAAATATAATTTCCTGATTGATGGGAGACCATCCGCTTGTCCAACTCTTCCTTCACCTTACCGACTAAATAAGGAGCTCCAAATGTTTCAAAAGGTTTGGTTGTTCCTCTTCCTTCCGACAAATTAGTTCCTTCCAAAAGGCACATTCCTGGATACACAAAACAAGTGTTTTGTGTTGGTATATTCGGTGAAGGAGGAACCCATTCAAAACTTGATATAGATTTTGGATGAAACACACCAACAGGTACAACAATTACATCCACTTTTAATTGAAAAGTTTCATTATAATATGATAACAATCCGCCTGGAGTCAAACCATGCCTATGCAAAACCGAAGTGACACCGACAAAAGATTCGAATTCTTTTTGGAGAGGTGTTCCTTCGACTTTATTACCGATGGGGTTTGGAGAATCGATCACTAAAAAAAGAGGAGCCTTTCCTGTTTCCTGTTTTATGCGCGAAATTTCGCATAAAATATAATAAGCTGTTGTTAAAAACGTATAATACCTGGAACCAACATCTTTTATATCAATGATGATCACATCCACATTGATTAAACTTTCTCGTGGTGGAACTAAACTTGATTCTTCCTTTCCATACAGATTGACAATCTGCATATTTCCAAAAAGGTACTTTAGTTCATCCCCACTTACTTGGTCTTGTAACTCAGCAAAGAGTCCGTGTTCTGGCAAAAATATAGTTTTTAGATCAAAAATTTCAGAATAAGTTTGAAAATGGTACTTCCCTTGATGACCAAAAGCACTTTGGTTGGTGAGAATGGCCGCCTTACAGCCGCTTAACTTAGTTATGTTTTTTAAAAATTTCATTTGAGTTTACGGATTTCTTCTTTGTTCACCATTGCCAATTCCCATATTTTTCGAATTTGGGTTTCATCAAAAGAACCATTGGATCCAAAAAGATTTCGAAACTCTAATAATTGTTGAATCAAATCATCAATCGACTGGCATAAAAACACTTGATTTTCTTTAAAGATTGAAATCCACATATCCGGATTGGATCCTGCAATCCTTGACATATCACGAAACCCACCCCCAGTAATTGGTTTAGGAGATTCCAAAATTTCTTTTTTGGTTGTAGAATTTGATCCAGCTACATTGACAAGTAAGGTAGAGATAACATGAGGAAGATGAGAAAGGTATGCCAATGTTTCATCATGTGATTTGGAGTCCATTTCCAAAGTCCAGGAACCTATTTTTTCCCAAAATGAACGAACCCATTCCAAACTGGTATTTGATGCAGATTTAGGTGAAGTTAAAATACAAAGTTTATCAACATATAAATCTTCGATGGCTGCTTCTGGGCCAACCTGCTCAGACCCGCACATAGGATGGGTAGAAATATAATTATGAGCCAAGTCTCCAAAATAGGATTCCACTGCAGATACAATTGTTTCTTTAGTAGATCCTAAATCGATATAGATTGTATCTCCCGATTTTGGAAGAGTTGGAATGATTTTCAAAATAGATTCAACAGGTGTACTAAAAACCACCAAATCATAGTTAGACCAATTAGGTGTAAGAAATTCATTCTGCAAAAAAACAAAATTCGCAAGTTGTTTGTTCAAAATCGTGGATTTACTTTTTTCAGAACGAACCACCGCTGAAATTTCTGTACTTGGAAATTTCTGACGAATCGAGAGTGCAAGGGATCCGCCCATAAGACCCATTCCATAAATCAAAACTCTGGATAGATTCATGTAGGAAAAGATCCGGCAGTTGGGTAGGAACCTAAAAGTTTAAACAAAGTACATTGTGACTTTACTTTTTCTAAAAGCTCCGCAATTTTTGGCTCTTCTTTGTGACCAATAAAATCAACGAAAAAATGATATTCCCATAAGTTTCGTTTTAACGGTCTTGATTCAATTTTTGTTAAGTTGACCGAAGCATCATTAAAAGTTTTTAAAATAGCAAACAAAGAACCCGTTTGGTTCGGAATAGAAAATACTATGGATGTTTTATCTTCTTTCGTTTTTGGTGATTCTGTTTTTCCAATGACCAAAAACCTGGTTGTATTTCCCGAATAATCTTCAATCCCTTCAGCAATTACATTTAAATGATAAATTTCACCAGCAATTTTGGATGCAATCGCAAGGCCGTCTTTTCTCTCAGAAACTAATTTTGCCGCCATAGCTGTGGAGGATGTATCCACAACCTCCACACTTGGAAGGTTAGCAGAAATCCAATTGCGGCATTGTTCGTTTCCAATTCGAATTCCATAGATTTTTTTCACAAGAGAAAGGTCTGTTTCAAATCCGAGTAGAGAAAAAGAAATTCTTTGGTATAACTCAGAATAAACGAAAAGATCTGTTTCTAAAAACATATCCAAGGTGGAACTGACTTGGCCTTCTGTGGAATTTTCTACAGGAACCACTCCGTAATCCAACTTTCCTTCCTCTACCATCCGAAACACATCAGGGATCGAAGTTTGCGGAACCGCTTCAATGGATGTTCCAAATTTGGCACGTAAAGCAGAATGAGAAAAACTTCCTTCTGGGCCTAAAAAACCAATCTTTAACGGGTGTTCCAAGGCAATGGTTCCTGACATCATCTCCCTGTAGATAGCACGAATCACGGAAGCGGGAAGTGGACCACCGGATAGTTTCGTTACTTTTTCATATACATCTTTTTCACGATCCGGGCGGTAAATGGGCCCACCAGATTCTTTTTTGACACGGCCAATCTCTTGTGCAAAACCAGCACGTTTTTGAATGAGAGCTATGATTTCAGTGTCTAATGAATCGATACCAGCACGGAGTTTTTTTAGTTCTTCTTCTGCACTGCTCATTTAAGACCCTTCTTGTAATTCTTCCGGTAGTGTGCTTGTATCAAAATCAGGATTCATTTCTGTTTCATCAGTCACAATGATAGACTCTGGTGTGAATTCTTCAAATTTGAGTTCTTTCACTTCCACAGGTGTAGGAAGATCGGTGAGTTTGCTAAGACCAAAGTGTAACAAAAATTCGTTGGTAGTTCCGTACAAAGTGGGTCGACCAGGAACTTCCTTTTGTCCTACAGCTTTCACTAGTTTTTTAGACATAAGACTTGCTACCATAGCGCGAGAAGACACACCGCGGATTTCATCCAGTTCTGTCAGTGTAATTGGTTGTTTGTAAGCAATGATGGCAAGAGTATCCAAAGTCCCGCGAGAGAGAGTTTCTCTTTTTTTATCTTTAAAGATATGAGCTAATATTTCGCTATATTTTTGGTTGGTGATAAACTGGTAACCACCGGCGATTTCTCTCAGTAAAAAACCGCCTTCTTTTTCTTGGTAGTCTAAGATTAGTTCGTCGAGGAGTTCCCGGGCTTTTGTTTTTTCGATCCCGCAAGATTTGGCAAGTGCAGACAATTTGATTGGATCTGAAGATAAAAAAAGAAGTGCCTCAAGAAGGCCCTTAGTATAAGTTCTTTCTTCCAAATGAATCTAAACCTTGACTATTTTGATTTCACCGAAAACTGCATGTTGGAGGACTTTGCAAACTCGGATTTTAACAACTTCTAATACGGCAAGGAAGGCAGCGACGATTTCTTTTTTTTCCGGTTTTTCTGTTTCGAACAAATCCATAAAGTGGATTTCCCCGGTTTTTTCTAAAAGGCCCTGTAAATAGGCCATTTTGTCCTCTACGGAGTATTGGCTGACACCTTCGTAGATTGGGACGAGATCCTCAATTTCATTAGAACTCTCTTGCTCCAAAATCGAATTGAATGCAGAGATCAAATCCACAAGGCTTACATCCAACCAAACTTCCGTTTCATCCAAAACCTGATTGGTTTCCCGGGTAAACATACCTGCGGTGAGCCTGTCCAGTTCTGCCAAACGTTGTCCGGCCATTTGAAACTTTTTGTGTTCGAGTAATTTATCGACGAGTTCTTTGGGAAGGGGAGGATCATAATCCTCTTCCTCAAAACCAGGATCTGGCAATAAGGCTTTGGATTTTAGATACACCAAATGAGATGCCATCACAGCAAACTCAGATGTAAGTTCAATCGATAAGGACTGACTGGTTCTCAAAAATTGAATGAAATCGGATGTGATACGCGAAAGGGAGACTTCAAAAATATCAACCTTATAACTATCAATCAGAGACCATAAAACCGTTAAAGGTCCTTCTGTCAGTCCTCCGTCCTGGTTTTGCCACCGGACGATAAACTCCGGGGTTTGGGACACGATTTATAAACCTAGTGCTTTTGCTGCAGCTTGTTGCAATCTTTCTGGAGGGAAAGGTTTTACAACAAAATCCTTTACACCCATTTTAATTGCTTTTGCCAGTAAATCTTCCTGACCCAGAGCTGTTACCATAATGATCTTAGCGGAAGCATCAAATTTAATGATTTCCTTTGTTGCTTCGATTCCGTCTTTTTCACGCATGGTAATGTCCATAGTGACTAAGTCCGGTTTGAGGTTTTTGTATTGTTCTACCGCAATATTACCGTTCTCAGCTTCACCTACGATCTCGTGTCCCGCACCAACTAACGCATCTTTTACGAGCGTTCTCATGAATTTTGCATCATCTACAACCAAAATTCTTGCCATGTTAATTCCCTCTCGACTTTAATAATTCAATCATCTTTGGTACCAATTCATCCACTGGGAGAACAAAATCAATTCCTCCCAGTTCAACTGCAACACGGTTCATTCCGTATACGACAGATGTTGCTTCATTCTGCGCCAGAGTAATACCACCTTTGGCGTGAATGTTGGTGATGGCCTGTGATCCATCTTTCCCCATTCCAGTCATAATCATGGATAGAAGATGGTCCCCACCATAAGCCTCCACCAAACTATCAAACAATACTTCAATCGAAGGCCTATGCCCATTGACCTGGCCCGTGTGGTTCAGCTCAATGTAATGGTCCTTTCCTTTTGTGACCACCGTCATCTGGTAATCACCTGGTGCAATGTAAGCGGTTCCAGACTGAACTAAGTCACCCTGTTCTGCTTCTTTCACTTGTATCTTCGACAAGGAATTCAATCTATCTGCAAATGCCTTCGTAAACCCAGCTGGCATATGTTGCACCACAAAGATTGGTTTTGCAAAGTCTTCCGGAATCCCAGCAAAGACTGTCTGCAATGCTTTTGGTCCTCCCGTGGAGGTCCCAATTCCGATAGCGTCTACTTTGATCGGTTTTTGAAAACTTTTATTTAATTGGCGTTCGGTTCTCTCAGGCCTTAGGAGAACTTCGATGCTCGGCTGCTTTGAATCAGAAAACCCTTTGATTTTTGCGGATAAAACCGCAGCTATGTCTTCCGGGGAGAACTGATTTCCACTGGACGGCTTGGGGATAAAATCTACGGCTCCGAGTTCCAATGCCTTAAATGTGGCATCAGCCCCATGTTGTGTTAACACCGAAAGCATGATCACATGACTTGGTAGTTTTAATTTTTTTATTTCTGCCAAAGCCGTAAGGCCATCCATGATGGGCATTTCGATGTCCAATACAATAAAATCAGGTTTCAGCTTCCCTGCCAAATCAATGCAGTCCATGCCGGTTTTGCCGGTGGCAATGACCTGCACTTCATCCTTCTTTGTGAGAGCATCACTTAGGATATTCCTCACGAGGAGTGAGTCGTCAATAATGGCAACGGTTGGCTTTTTATTCATGATTTATGAATCAAATCTACCAGCTCATCAAAATCTGGCAGGAATACCAAAACACCAATTAGGTTACTACCTTGGTGATTAAATTCAGTATGCATGGACAAAAATTTTGTTCTTTCCGGTTTTACAATGTCGATCACATCCATAAAACTTCCAGTGATCATCTCTGGAACTGAAGGTAAAATTTCCTTTTTCAGTTTATTCGAAAGAGAGTTCATCACGCTAGAACAAACGATATTGGAGATTTCAGATAAAACAGAAACCATATCCTCTGATAGTTTATGAAGGCTACCTTCTGCATACTTTGCATCTTCTGACCCAAGTAACTCTTTTGCAATTTCGGATCCATTTTCTTCTGAAAACATCATAAGAAGGTTTCCGTTTAGGTCTCCCGTCATACGAATTTTCATTCCAAAAAATTGGTCCATCGAATATCGGAATTCTTTCGCCAATCCTTCTCTATCGGTAAGTTTGATTTCTGGAATAAAAAGTTCCACCTCTTTACCAACTAACTGAGACAAAACGACACCGGCATTCATCATACCCGTATTTACAATATTCTCCAGTTTTTTGATATCTTTGGAAGACATGATCTCGTTAATAGCTTCCGAATTTAAGGCAGCAACCTGATTCAATCTTTCTTCTTTTTGTTCCACAAAACCTTTAATGATTTCTGCGGCTTGTTCCCTTTCTGTTAACTTAACATTCTCAATTTTTGCAACATCAGCCAAACGGTGGATTTCATCTGTTTTGTGATCAATCACAAGTGTAGCTGTTGCCGATTTAGTAGATTCGCCAGAATCCCCGTTCACTTCTGTTTCTGTTTTGATCACTTCGGTAGTGATTTTCAGATTGGTAGCCGGTTCTTCTGCAAACACCTCTTCTTTTGGAACAATGACGTGTTTTTCTATTTTATGTTTATCTTTTTTAACTCGTGATTTGTCCTTGGCGCGTAACTCAATCAACTTCGCATTATAGCGATTTGTTGGATGGTTTGATTTAAACATAAATTCAGAATCAGACATCTCCAAAGAACGAATGGTAGAAGCCCTCTTCATCATTTCACCAGCAACTAACTTATCAGACCAATCAATTTTATCTGCAGCAATTTCAACAAGTCCAGGAATGTCCAAAACAAGAATGATAGTTCCATCTCCCATGATGGTGGCGCCCGTTAGGCCTTGGATGTCTTTAAAGTTTTTACCAAGGGATTTGATTACGGTTTCATGTTTTCCAATCAAATCATCGACCATAAAACCAAGTTTTCTTGTTTTATAGTTCACGATGACCACAGGAACTTCCACCATATCTTGTTTGTCTGCAAGGCCAAGGATACGATTCAAACGATAGATTGGCAGAACCTCTCCACGTAAGTTGATGATCTCATGGCCTTCTAAAGTAGTGATTTGGTCCAAGTTGACCTTAATGGTTTCAGAAACTTCGGAAAGTGGGAAAGCATACACTTCTTCTTCCATAATCACAAGGATAGATGGGATGATGGCAAGTGCTTGCGGGAAAGATAAGGTAAAGGATGAACCTTTTCCTTCTTCCGAATGGATGAGGATTTTGCCCTTAAACTCTTCGATGAGTTTATTGACGACGTTCATTCCCACACCACGGCCAGAAATATCGGAGATTTTATCAGCAGTCGAAAATCCTGGCGCAAAGATAAATTGAAAGATATCGGATTCAGAAAGATTCTGTGCATCCGATTCATTTACAAGTCCACGTTCAATGGCTTTTTTAAGGATTTTATCTTTGTTCAATCCCTTTCCATCATCTCGAATTTCGACAAGGATATTGGACCCACCTTGGTAGGCATTGAGTTCCACGGTTCCTTCTTCCGGTTTTCCAGCGGAACGTCTTTCTGCAGGAGACTCAATCCCATGATCTACGGAATTACGAATGAGATGAATGAGTGGTTCTCCAATCGCATCGATTACCTTTTTATCAAGTTCAGTGTTTTCACCACGTAAAACCAAATTAACTTGTTTGCCAGTTTCCAAAGAAAGATCACGAATGAGCCTTGTGAATCGGTTGAATACAGATCCAATCGGAACCATTCTAATATTCATGATTCCAGTTTGTAAGTCTTTGGAAATCCGGTTAATTTGATCGATTTTTCCTTTGAGTTCATTGAATAATGAATCTTCTCCAAACTGAGCCACTAAATCATCATAGATCTTTTGGAATCCGGAGTTGGTAATGACTAGTTCTCCCACGTTATTCATGAGTTGGTCTAGTTTGTCAGAAGATACTTTAATGGTTCTCATCACGACTTTAGAATCTGTGACAGCTTTTTCAAAGTTAGCAGATCCCTTTACGATCTGTTTTTCATCTGAATCTGGTTGTGCGACCATAGTTTTTGTTGATGGAGCGTTAGAGGAGTCAGTCTTTTTTTCAAGTGCTTCCATTTCTGTTTCAGGTAGTATTATTTCTTCCACAGATAGTGTATCCACCATATCGATGTTACACTGAACATGTAATTCATGGCGATTCAGTTTAGTGACGGTTACAAAGGAAAGTGCAAAACTGCCCTGACCATTGTCCAATGCATCCTCAGAAGGATTACATTTAATAATAACACCAGATTGTTTTACTGATTGCAAAATCAAAAGAAGACGTAGGTTTTGCATCGGGGTTTCATCTTTTAATTTTAACTGAACAGAAAAGGCAGTTAGATCGTTATCTTCTTTTAGGGACTGACGGATTTCCGAAATTTCTTCCTCATTTAAAGCAATCGGAGAAGGAGAACCTTCTTTCGATTTCTGAGCTTCAACTGATTTTGCAGAGTTTGCGCCGGAACCAGACTTGGTTGGTGAGGCTTCATAATCTTGGAGCTTTTTAATCATGTCAGTAAAAGGCGTTTCTACCTTTACACCGTTGGCAACTCCTTCGATCACTTGTTTGATCAAATCAAAACATTCAAACAGTAAATTAACAAGTTTGACATTAATTTCTAAACTACCTTCTCTAATTTTTTGCAGAAGGTTTTCCATCGTATGGGCTAAATCAGATAAATTATAAAGTCCAACGAAGGCAGATGAACTTTTTAAAGAGTGTGCCGCACGAAAGATGTCATTGATGATTTCCGGGTTTTCATGGTCCTTTTCGAGTTTCACCAAATTGGAATTCAATTCCTCAATTTGATCCTCAGATTCTTCCAGGAAAACTTCTGTGTATTCGCCTAAAATTCCAGCCAATGTCGTATCCCTTTCTCTTTACTTTGCGGATGAAACAAAATCAACAATTTGTTCCAAATCCAAATTCAAAATCAAATGGTCTTCGTATCTAGATACTGACTCTACCATCTTACTATAGTTTAACGACAAGTCATCAGTTGTATAACTGATAAAATCTTTTTGGATTTTAACAACCTGTTTGACTTCATCAACAAGGACACCGATTCTTTTTTCATCTAACATGATGACGACGATTCTTGAAATTGGGAAAATTTCGGAATCGGCTCCATGGAATCTTTTTTTCAAATCCACAATAGGAATGATCTCTCCACGAAGGTTAATGACACCTAAAATGTAATCATCTACATTGGGAATCCGAGTGATTAAAACTGGTTTTAAAATTTCATGCACCAGTAATAAACGAATCCCGAAAAATTCTTTATCAATGGTAAAAGTAAGGAACTGTTCCAAGTCTCCCAGATCGGACTCTTGTTCCATTTTGGTTTTTTCCGCCAGGGATGTGAGTAATGTTTCTTGGTCCATATGCTACCTGGAATCGTGTCAGAATCCTTCACGGATTCAATCTAAAAACGAATGAATCTGAGTTTCCGTAATCATTTTTCCTATTTTTAAATCGTGATTCTCTGCAAGAAATGGGACGGGAAAAAGTTTAGAAAAACTAAGTCCTACTGTTTTCTTTTGTAGAGATTCTGAATTTAAAATGCGATCATAATACCCACCACCTCGTCCCAAACGGTATCCTTTTTCATTGAATCCAAGGGCAGGTACAAGAATCAAATCGGCTTCCTCTACGGAGATCTCCTCATCTCCTATTGGCTCAAAAAGTCCCAATTCATTTTTTTCAAAGGAAAACGGACGAAGGAATCGAAGTTTTTTTTCTGCATTCATCCGAGGGAAATACCATTTGGCAGAATGTCTGGCTTCGATAAATCCAGTTGGCCTCGGAAGAGGACTAGATTCAATAATGGGAAGTACATCCACTTCATACCGAAGGTCTGGTGCGTATGTGATGATTTTTGATTTGCCTTGCAAAAGTGGGTACAATCGCTTTAAGATGGCAGCTTCATGGTCTTCCCGTTCGGGAAGATTCGGAAGGTTTTTTTTTAGAATGTTCCTAGCATCTTCTTTGGAAATTGGATTCAAAAATGATCCCCAATGATCCCCTCTTCTAATAGAGAAATGATCTTCTTTGTTCGTTCTTCTAGTTCGGGATTTTCTTTTGCCTTGGCAGAGACATCTCTCATTTGAAATAATTCATCCGCTAAGTTGAGTGCACAAAGTACTGCTAATTTTGTTTTGGAAGCCGCAGGCAAAGCCTTGGATAAATCGTTTAAACGAGATTCTACGTAATCAGCCACCTCAGATATATATCCCGAGGAGGCCTCACCTACAATGGTATAAGTTTCACCAAAGATTTGTTTGGTTATTTTCTGTGACTTTGGGGCAGACTCTGCCATAAAAATTATTTAGGATCGTCTTCGATAATTAAAAAATCATCGTCGTCGTCAGCATCAAATACGCTGATCGCTTCATCATCGTCGTCAATGATGATATCATCATCTTCGTCGATTTCCACAGTAGGAACTTCTTCCTCTGATTCAACAACTAGCTCTTCTTTTTCAAAGGAAGCCGAGGCCGGAGGTTTTTCCAAAACATCTTCTGTTTGGAATTCTGATTCGTCTTCATCGAGCAAAATGATTTCGTCATCCTCATCTGTCACGAGACTTGGAATTGCCGCAGCCCCTGCTGCTGCCATAGGTTCGACAGGACTAGAATCTGTGTTTGGTTGTGATTTTGGAGCAGAACTTCCCGTTGTCGGAAGTCCATCTAATCGACTGAGGAGTTGGTGGACTTTGGATTCTAAAAGTCCTTCTCGTTCGCGGAGTTGGTTTAACTCATCATTTGCGTCTTGGAGCTGAGTTCGCAACGCTTTTAGTTCGCGTTCCTTCTCCTCCATTGCGAGCTTCATTTGGTCGTTTTCCGCTCGGAGGGATTCGTTTTCTGTCTCCAGGCGTGCATTTTCCGTTCTCAGGTCTTGGATTAACTCCAAAGCCTTAACAACTTTACTTTCTAGCTCTTCAATGGTTTCGATTTTTAACATGATAACAATCCGATGGAATAGAATAGCCGAGCCATTCTATTCCAATCAAGCACTAATTTATTTAGCGACTTTGGTTTTTTCTACGATGGCGTTGAATACTTCTTTGTGATTGTAAGCAAGGTCAGCCAAAGTTTTACGATCTAAGTTGATTCCGTGTGTTTTGAGTGCATGGATGAATTTTGAATAAGACATTCCATTTTCTCTTACTGCGGCATTAATTCTCGTAATCCAAAGTTTACGGAATTCGGACTTTTTCTTTCTACGGTCACGGTATGCCCATTGACCCGCCTTCATCACTGCAGATTTTGCAGTTCTGAAAAGTTTAGAACGTCCGCCTCTAAAACCTTTTGCTTTAGCGAGAACTTTTTTTCTACGATTCTTATGGATGGTTCCGTTGACTGCGCGTGGCATCGTTTAACCTCCGTAAGGTAGAAGTTTTTCTACACGGTTGTAATCTGTTTCATGGATGAGGTGCATTCCACGGCTTTGGTGTTTCATCTTAGGAGATTTTTTCTCTAAGATATGTCGTCGGAACGCACAACCACGTTTGATTTTACCAGATTTGGTAAACTTAAAACGTTTGGCTGCTGCCCTGTTTGTTTTTAGTTTATACATAGTTTTTTTATCCTTTAGCTTTCTCACTAATTGGGTTCATCACGACAACTATCGTCTTTCCGTCGTGTACCGGCATTTTTTCGGGAGAGGCATGCTCTTTTAGGTCCTCGACAAACCGGTTAACAATATTCATTCCAATTTCAGAGTGAACCATCTCTCTTCCTCGGAATCGAAGAGTCACTTTTACTTTATCACCCTTTTGCAAGAATTCTAAAGCATGACGCTTCTTAATCTCGAAGTCATGGTTATCAATCCGCGGGCGGATTTTAATTTCTTTCACCGTGACAACGTGTTGTTTCTTTTTCGCTTCTTTCGTTTTTTTAAGAAGTTCGAATTTGTATTTTCCAAAATCGATCAACTTACAGACGTGAACATCTTGGTCTCCTGAGACTTCCACCAAATCAAGGTTAGCTTCCTTAGCTCTTCTCAGAGCTTCTTCCAGAGTAACGATGTCAGACCCTTCGTCGGAGACGAGTCGGATCGATGCTACATTGGTAATTTGTTCGTTAATTCTGATGTGGGCGAATTTATCTTGGTTTGGGTTCCCTCTAGGGTTGGGCCGTTTCTGCATTCAGTCTCCGAAATTTCTTTCAATTTCCAATTTCGGCGTAAAATCCAGGCGAGCAAGTACATTTCTTTACAAATTGCTAGGTAGGCGGGGTTAAAGAGATCCGGAAGGTCCTTCCCAAACAACAAGCTCTAAGTACAACGAGTCAGAATCTAAGATTTCCGGCAAAATGGGAACCAGAGAGACTAAATCTCCATGATTTCCCATTCCCATACAAGAACCACCATGGCAAAGTTGGCCCTCTCCGTTGTATACGGCGTATTGGATCAAATGGTCGAAGGCATTGGTATTTTGTCTGGGAGATTTCGACTGCACTAAGGCAAGATAAGTCAATCCTTCACTTTCTCGTCGTTCCAGTCGGATGCGAAGGCGGTTTTCTTTGGTGAGAGGCTCTGTGGCCAAAAGGAGATCCCCTTTTCCGGGATTCCATTTTTGGAAACTATAGGATCCGACCAATCCCCCCTCTCGTTTCCATTCATATTTGATTTCTGGTTTCGGTTTTTGTTTGGATAAAACCATTGCCTCTTGGGGACTGGGATCTTCCCAACCATAAGAAGTGATTCCTACAGAAACACTAGCAATTTCAGAAATAGGAAAAGGGAAACGACTCCAAAGCCCAGGGACATCATAACTTTCCCAAGGTTGGATGATATGTTCGCAAGTTTGGCTAGACAACAGTCGGTTTCTATCATCATAGAAAGCGGCAACCACATAAAGAACTACAGGCGAATCACCTAGGTTTTGTCCCCCGGTGATGACAATACTTGGACAATCAAATTTAAGGTCCCGACCCAGCCCATCTACAAACTGCATAGGACTTACTTTCCAACCCACAGTCAAACCTTCCGCAAAGGGAAGAAGTTGCATGGGAATGGCATCAAACGCATCACGCGCGTCATACGGTGGATGGATAGGAAGATCCAGGTAGTATGCGACCGGATCAATTTGTTTGGTTAAGATCAGGTTTTGGGACACTGAAGGGAGCGTAACTCTCCCCCAAGTGTTAGTCAAGAAATTTCTTTATTTAGAGGTCGCCCTTTAAAAGAGAAAGGAATCCATCACGCGAAACGGTTTCTGTTTTCTCTTCTCCCATCTTTCGGAAGGAGATAGAACCTGATTCTTTTTCTTTATCACCTAAAATCAAAGTGTAACTACTTCTTTTTAGGATGGAATCCCTAATTTTACTTCCGATCTTTTCATTGCGAAGGTCCATCTCAACTCGGAAACCTTGCATGACCAAATCTTGATATACTTCTTTTGCATAATCAATATGAACTTCTGCCACAGTTAAGACACGAATTTGTGTCGGATTTAACCAAAGTGGAAATTTTCCTTCGAAGTGTTCAATGAGGATTCCAATGAACCGTTCGAGTGATCCATAGATGGCTCTATGAATCATAACAGGTGCATGTTTTTTTCCATCAGAGGCAGTGAAATCGAGTTCAAATCGACTTGGCATAGAGAAGTCAATTTGAACGGTTCCACATTGCCAAAGTCTTCCAAGAGAATCTTTGATATTGAATTCGATTTTAGGACCGTAAAAAGCTCCGTCCCCTTCTTTGATTCCGTATTCGATTCCTTTTTTTCTCAATGCATCGTGTAACGCTTGTGTGGCGAGATTCCAATCTTCATCACTTCCTTGTGACTTCTCAGGCCTAGTTGCAATAAAAGTTTTGAATTCAGTAAATCCAAATTTTTTATACACATCAAAAGTAAAATCGATAATGTCTTCAACTTCTGATTCTACCTTCTCTAACGGGGCATAAATATGCGCATCATCTTGAGTGAAAGCGCGCACACGGAAAAGTCCATGGAGAACTCCCGACATTTCATGACGATGTACATTTCCAAGTTCCATAAACCGAAGAGGAAGTTCTCTATACGAGTGCATATGGTACTTGTAAATCAAACAACAACCCGGACAGTTCATGGGTTTCACTGCAAATTCACTTTCATCGATGTCAGTGAAGTACATGTTTTCCTTAAAATTGTCCCAGTGACCTGACTTTTTCCAAAGAGAAGAATTTAAGATGGCAGGAGTTTTGATTTCCTGATACCCGCGTCTGAAACATTCTTCCCGAATGTAGGAAGCAAGAGTGTTCCAAAGGACAGTGCCTTTTGGATGCCAAAAAGGAAATCCTGGAGCTTCGTCTTGGAAACTAAAAAGATCTAATTCTTTTCCCAGTTTTCTATGATCCCTCTTTTTAGCCTCTTCAATAAGAAAGATATACTCGTCTAACTGCTTTTTGGTGGGGAAGGAAACACCATAAATACGAGTGAGTTGTTTGTTTTTGGAATCCCCTTTCCAATAGGCACCGGAAATCGCAGTGAGTTTGAAGGCTTTTAGTTGGCCAGTGCGGGCTACGTGTGGACCACGGCAAAGGTCATACCACTCCCCTTGCCCATATAACGAAACCGATGCGGAATCGAAACCTTGGATGAGTTCTACTTTATAAGGTTCGTTTTCTTTTTGGAATTTTTCAATGGCTTCTTCTTTGGAAAGTTCCCAACGTTTGACAACAAGGTCTTCTTTCACAATCTTTGCCATCTCGGCTTCGATTTTGGGAAGGTCTTCCGGAGTTAAAATGGTAGATCCAAAGTCGATATCATAAAAGAAAAAACCAGGACCATTTTCAATGACAGGACCGACAGTAAGACGAGCCTCTGCCCAGAGCCTTTGGACAGCCATACCGAGTAAGTGAGCCGAAGAATGGTGGAAAACTTCTTTTCCTTCTGTATCATCAAAAGTGAGAAACTTTACCGTGGTGTTCGTCGTAGGAATAAAGGAAAGGTCAACGGTGCGACCATCGGACAAAACAACGGCAAGAGCTTTCTCTTTCAAGAAAGGCAGTTGGGCTTGGATGAAATCAGAAAAGGATTTACCCGATTCTAGTTCCTTGGAACTTCCATCTGGTAGTGTGATTGTAAGTGCTGCCATAATTCTTTACCCAGGTTTTCGCACGCACATTCTCCCGAAAAGTAAAGTTTTACCAGAGTCTACCAGATTCCAGTGATTCTGTTATTTTCTTAAAACTATCCTCAATCGACTCCTTCCTTCCAAACCCACCAGCTTCTTCTAAAACAATAAATCCATGTAGGAGGGAACGTAAAATCCGAATCCTATGTACTGCCGTTTCGTCCAATCTCTGAAAGCGAAAAACTTCCATGCAGATTTCCAAAATCCGATCACCCAGAGGTTTTAGATCGGGATCAGACTCTGTCGATTCTATGGTCAAGGGGTACACATGGGGATGAGACTTCGCAAAACTTCTGTAAGTATTTAAGAAATCCGGAATTCGTTCGGATCCGCCACCCAATGCTTTGAGCTTCTGCAAAAGTCTGTCACCTAATATTTGCAAGGACCTTCTTTTTATCTCCCTACGCACATCCTCTAGATCGCGGATGTGGTTATAAAGTGAGGGAGTCCGAATACCTAAATGATCTGCAAGTCCTGCAAGACGAAATTCAGAAAGACCCTGGTCCATAACCAAGTTCCAGGCAGAGTCCAAAACAAATTCTCTTGTGATTTGTGTTTGACCTTTTTTTGGCCTACCCGGTTTGTGTTTTATTTTTTTTGCCATAACTGTTTTACATCCGCTGCAAACCGAGAAGGTTCTTCCACAAAAGGATAGTGGCCTACGTTTTCATAAATTTTTACAGATCCATCCAAAGTTTTGGATATCCATTCTGCTTCCTCTTCTGGAGAACCAAAATCAGGATCTTTCGAACCCATTAGCACAAGGACATTACCTGAGGCGAGAGGCAAAGCTACTTCACATTCTGTTTTGGGTGCAAATAACATAGATCTAACGGCTGCCATACGACCTTCTTCACTTAAATTCGCTTTTAATTTTTCTGATCTTTCCTTTAGATCTTTTGGAGGGTGAACCGGAAATAAAGACTCATAAAAAGAAACCCAGGCACTTGGTCCCCATGGTCCTCGAAAAGCAAGGTGGATCAGGGCTTTCATTCCTAGAGACATTGGCTCCTTATCACGGACAAATGGACCCGAAAGAGCCAAACCCAATACTCTAGTTTTTTCTTTCGAACGAACGTACACCGCCGATGCAGCGGTCATCGAATTCGCAATGATATAAACATTCCGTAAATCTTTCTCTCGAATGAACGCCAAAATATCTTCTGCCGTTTCTTTGGGTCCATAGGAAGAAAAACTGACATCCGACTCCCCTAGTCCTCGTAAATCAAAACGATAAACAGAATTATCTTTGGCAAGGAATCGAGCAAGTTCCGCATAACTTTCTTTCCTATCTCCTATGCCCGGAAGTAAAATCAAATTTGATTTGCCCTTACCTTCTTGGGTATAGGCGACTCGACCTTCTTTTGTCTGAAAATAAAAAGTTTTTGCACTTAATTCAGGCGTTAGGTCTTTTCCCCAAAGAAAGTAGGGAAACAAAAATGGGAAAAAAAGGATTATTTTGTGGTAGTTCGTTTTCATAAAAACTAATAATATTAGTTTATTTAACTAATGCAATTAGTTTTTATGAAATGTATTCTAAACGAAGATTTTTTTTCTAAAACGCGAGTGTTTTCCGACTTGCCCTTCCTTTTTGGTAACTAGATGATTCAATTACCCGAAAAAGATTGGTGATCCATGTCCATTGTTACCTTTGAAGACCAAAAAAATTCTCCTCTTGAGACCAATAAACCAGGGGCCACTATCCTAGAAACTGCCTTAAAATATGAATACCCTCTCTACCATCTTTGTGGAGGGAATGCCAAATGCACCACATGCCGGGTTTTTATTACCGAAGGCCTTTCCCATCTTAGTTCTCGAAACGAAAGGGAACAAACCCTCGCTGACCGAAAAGGTTGGCCTTCGGAGATCCGACTGGCATGCCAAACGGAAGTTTTTGGAGATGTCTCCTTACGCAGGATCATAAAAGATAATAAAGACTTAAAAACTGTCACTAGCGAATCCAAATCTTCAAAAACAGGAGAAGAGTGTTATGCGGTGATTCTTTTTCTTGATATCAAAGGATTTACAGCTTTTACCGAATCCAGTTTGCCATATGATGTCGTTTTTGTTCTCAACCGATTCTTTCAAGAGATGAGTGAACCGATCCTCAACAACGGAGGAGAAATTGATAAATTCATCGGGGATGGAATTTTAGCCTTTTTTCAAATAGGAAACAAGGATGAGGCCACAAAAAACGAAGAAAGTTTCAAAAAAGCGAAACAGGAAACCATTCATTCGGCAATCCGTGCTTGTCTTCGGATGTTTGATCAATTGAAAAAATTTAATTTAGAAATGAAAGATAGGTTTAATTTTACCTTTGACATTCGAATCGGATTACATGCTGGGAATGTCATTTATGGAGACATCGGCCACTCCGAGTATAAAAGCCAAACTGTACTTGGAGATACTGTGAATGTAGCAAGTCGTCTAGAAGCATTAAACAAAAAAACAAATACAAATTTTATAGTTTCAGATGAAATTTATCACTTAATTGGTCCTTCTCTTTCTGTGAATAAAAAGATTATCACAAAACTTCGAGGTAAGTCAGAAAAAATGACAGCCTATTCAGTTCTTGGTTTTAAAGTTTCGGATTCTATCCTCCGCATTCAAAAATCTTTTGATCATGTTTTAGAACACAATCCACATTGGATAGAAGACTATACAGAAAAATTAAAAAGTTTTGTGGAAGAAAATCTACATCACAATTTAAGCTCAGAAGAATTTCCAGTTCACTCCTCTGAGTTTTTAACGGTCATCGAGTCTATTATTGAAAAATTAGGAAATCGAAATTCCTTAAAAAAAGAAATATCAAAACTAACAACCATTTATGAGTCGATTGGTATTCCCAAAAAAGAATTTCCAAAACTAGTACCAATCCTTATCTCCTCTATACGTGAAAATCTTCCTTCAGAATGGAATTCCGATTTAGAATCAATCTGGAATCAAGTCACAATGGACCTCACTATAGAAACTATTGAATCATAAAAACCTCCTTGCATTTGATTAAAAACTCTGTTTTGATAAGAGTTAAGAAATGCCCTCAGAAAAAAAACGAAAACCGTCAGAAAACTGGACGCGTTTAACAAACACTATACGAAATTTAATTCAATCAAAACAAGGACCAACTGCCGTTCGTTATGGGATTAGCCTAATCATCCTTGTCATTTCGTTCAATGTATTCAATGTCATCAATAGTTATGTTGGTCGCGATTTTATTTCCTCTATTGAACAAAAAAACACAACTGCATTTTACACAAATGCAATGCTTTACGCATTTGTTTTTATTATTTCATCAGGTATAGGTTCCATCAATCGGTATGCAGAGGAAAGGCTTGGTATCTTATGGCGAGAACAACTTACCTGGAAATTCACTGAAAATTATTTAACGGAAAGAACCTTTCAAAAAATCATTGGTGGTCCCGGCATCGAAAACCCTGATCAAAGGATTACCGATGATGTCAAAGCCTTTACCACAACAACTATATCCTTTGCCTTACTTTTTATTGGTGGTGTGTTCTCGGCAATTTCCTTTTCGGGAGTTCTTTGGAGCATTAACCCAATACTTTTTTTGGTAGCAGTTACTTATGCACTTTCAGGAACAATATCCACCATCTTTCTTGGAAAATCGCTCATCCGTCTCAACTATGACCAATTGGATATGGAAGCAAGTTACAGGGCAGATCTTTTGCATATTCGCCAACATGCTGAATCCATTGCAGTGACTCATAGAGAAGCAAGAATGTCAGTTCGATTAAAATCAAGACTAAGAAAGTTAGTAAATAATTTTCGCAAACTCATTTCGGTAAACTTGCGACTTAGTTTTTTTACTAATAATTATAATTACTTCATTCAGATCATACCCATGCTCATCATCGCTCCGAGTTATATGAGAGGAGAAATTGAATTTGGAGTCATCACACAAGCAGCCCTTGCGTTTACAACTCTACTCAATGCATTTTCTCTGATTGTTACACAATTCCAATCCATTTCTGCTTTCTCAGCTGTAGTCAAACGGTTGAACTCGCTTGAAACAGCAATGTTGGACTCAGAAGCCGATGAAAAACAAAAACGAGAAGTGAACTATAGTTCCGATGAAATTAGTTTTGAAAACTTTACTTTATACTCCAATGACCGATCCAAACTTTTAGTAGACAGTTTAGATTTGAAGATCCATAGAAGAGAACGTTGGCTTTTTACTTCACCCGATGAAACAGTGAAACTGAGTTTATTCAGATCAATCGCAGGAATTAATAATCATAACGAAGGAAAAATCAAAAAACCAAATCTTGAAGAAATTCTTTTTTTACCAGAACAACCCTATCTGCCACCTGGTAGGCTCCGAAATGTGATTGTTCCCGCATACAGAAACTTAGATGTATCAGATTCGGAAATTCTTGCAGAACTAAAAAAAATGGGACTTGAAACTTTGGTGCGTCGTTTTGGTGGCCTAAGGACTTTAAAAGAATGGAACGAAGAACTATCGTTAGCCGAAAAGTATAAAATTGCAGTCATTCGTATTCTTTTTGCACAACCAAAGTTTTTGATTTTGGATCGTCCAGGATCAAGTCTTGGGAAATTTGAAATATCAAAGATATTAAAACTTTTTCACAAACTGGGAGTGACAATTGTTGTCATTGCCAAGGATGAAGAAACTGTTTTGGAATATGACCATCATCTAGATATTTCTCATTTTGGGAAATGGTCCTTAAGCTCAACCACAAAGGTACAAAACTATTGAAACAATCTATAAAAAATCAGTCACAACTTGAATTTCATTTTTTATCAAACGGAAATGTACATTCGATTCGTTTTGAAGAATTGTTTGTGAACCTTTATCTTGGAAACGAAATGGAGCCAAGCATTAACAATCTTTTTTTACGAATTCATTCAAAAGACGGATTGGTTTTATATCCAATGTTTGGATCCAATTCAAATTCCCAGTTTCAAATTTTTGGTTCTTCTTATCTCTCAAAGGGACACAACCATGGAATGGATTATTCCTTGTATTTGGAACTACATCCTAATCTCCCAGCTTGGCGATATAAAATACAAATCACAAACCATAACAAGGAACCATTGGAATATGATTTGGTTTATGTGCAAGATATAGGAATTTGTGATTATGGTGCAGCTAGATTAAATGAATTCTTTGTTTGCCATTACATCCATCATGAACCAGTCGACACAAAAGATTATGGTTATGGCATCCTTTCTAGACAAAATGAACCGATATCAGGAAAATACCCTGCTTCTTTTTTATTCAGCACGAACCCCATTTCATCTTTTGTTACCGATGGACTGGACTTATATCCAATTAGTGTCCAAAAAAAACTTTCCGCTAAACGGAGACAAGGTGAACACTCAATCGTTGGCCTTGAAAGACAAAAAACCAGATTACTTCCAGGTAAAACAGAAGAGACATGTTTTTATGGTTATTTATTCGCAGATCTAAAAACCTTAACATCCTTTCCTGATCCCCAAACCCTAGTCCCCAAGATTCGACTGGGATGGAACGAGAGCCCTAATTGGAATACTATGACTGTGGTGTCCGCAAGTTCACAGAGTATTTTCTCCACCGCAAAACGAGTAGAAGGTGAAAATCCCACTGAATCCAATTTAAAAACTTTGTTCCCAGGCGAATGGAGAGAAATTGAATTTTCTCCTTCGGGAAAGCTTCTTTCTTTTTTTACAAATGAATCTACCCACGTGGTCTTAAAAGAAAAAGATCGTCTTTGTCTCCGACCACATGGTCAAATTTTAAGGACAGGGGATTTCAAAGTTCCAGACGAATCTTCTCTCACTGCGACCTGTTATTTTAACGGGATTTTTTTATCTCAACTTACAGAGGGAAACACAAGTATCAACCAATACATATCACGTAACCATAGTTATCTTAAATTTTTTCACTCCTATGGACTTCGTATTTTTATTGAAGAAGGATCTGGTTTTGCCCTTTTGGATACCCCTTCTTTTTTGCGAATGGATACAAATCAACTTGAATGGATCTACTTAAGGGGAAAAGAAGTTTTACGGATTCAGGTAGGAGCCTCAAACGAAAATCAATTTTTGATTCAAGTTGCAACAAACAATTTACAAACAAAACAATTCCTTTTATCTTTTCACATTGCTCTTGATGGAGACAACGGAGCATTAGAACTACCTCCCGTTATTACAAAAAACAAAACCAATATCAAAATCCAACCAAATCAAAATTCCCCGCTATTCCAAAGATTTGAAGGAAAAGGCTTCCAAATCAAAGGAGAAGACTTCACTCATTGGAGAGTTTCCGATGATCGACTTTTATTTTTGGATGGAAATTCCAGAGGACAATCTTATCTGACAGCTCTGGTAGAAGTAAACTCAAACCTTCAATTTTCTATCCAAGGTGATTTGGCAACTTCTCTCACACAAAAAAACACTGAGGAAAACCAAACGCAGTTTTTTTCTCATACAAAGTATCTCCCAAAAGGAAAAATACAAAACAGGGAATTGAAAGTTCTTCAACAGATCAAAGAAATCCTTCCTTGGTTCGAACAAAATGCACGCATTCATTATTTAAATCCAAGAGGACTCGAACAGTACTCGGGAGGCGGATGGGGAACTAGGGATGTATGCCAAGGTGCCTTTGAACATCTACTTGCAACGGGTGATTTCGAATCCTGTCGCCGTCTTCTTCTTATTGTATTTGAAGAACAAAATGAGGATGGAGATTGGCCTCAATGGTTTATGCTCTATCCTCGCGACAAAACAATTCGAGCCGGAGATTCTCATGGAGACATTTTATATTGGCCCATTCTTGCTCTCTCTACTTACTTAGAAAGGACTGGTGATTTTTCACTCCTTGAAGTAAAAACAAATGTTATCCATAAAAAAGAAACAAAAACGATTTTGGAAGCAATAGAAAAAACCATCTCTCTCATAAACAAACGTTTGGTGAAAAATACAAATCTTCCTATCTACGGAAACGGGGATTGGAACGATTCCTTACAACCAGTAAAAGAAAAATTCCGAACTCAAGCAGTCAGCACTTGGACTGCCGAATTACAATCTCTTACCTATAAGGCACTGATCCAAATCTTTCATCTAACAAATGATAGAGAAAAAGTAGATTTCTATAAAAAAGAATTAGAGGTTATCAAACAAAATATCAAAGAATTTTGTATGGCGAATGAAACACTTACCGGTTTAAGATACTTTGATGATACGGATTCACAAAATTTTTTTCTTCATCCGAGAGATACAAAAACTGGAATCCATTATAGTATTCTTCCTATGATTTATGGAATATTAGCAGAGGTTTTGGATACCAAGGAAGCTGAGTTTCATTTAACCCTCATTAAAAATTTCCTAACGGGTCCAGATGGAGTTCGTTTATTCGATACACCCATTCTTTATTCAGACGGAAATAACGTTGAATTCAAAAGAGCAGAAACTGCCAGTTACTTTGGAAGGGAAATTGGTCTAATGTACACCCATGCCCATTTACGTTATTGTGAATCTTTGGCATATATGGGTAAGGCAGATGATTTTTTTTACAATTTAAACTTAGTCAACCCCATCGGAATCCAAAACAAAGTTCCCGTAAGTAACTATAGACAATCAAACTGTTATTACTCAAGTTCCGATGGTTTGTTTTTTGATCGATACGAAGCAAAAGAAAAGTATAAAGATTTGTTAGCTGGTAAGATCCCTTTAGAAGGAGGATGGCGAGTTTATTCCAGTGGCCCGGGAATCTATATCAAACTAGTTTACGAGTGTTTGTTTGGGATTCGAATTTTTTCCGATGCACTCGAACTAGATCCAATCCTTCCGAAAGGTTTAGATGGATTAGAATGGGATGTCAGGTGCCAAGAAAAAGATTTGAAAATCATTTATCGTGTAGAATCAGAAAATGCGAGTATTGAATTAGCCCAAGTGAATGGCAAAGTCATCCCATTTCAAAGGATGGAAAATCGCTACCGCAGAGGTGGCATTCGGCTCCCATTCGAAGATTTGGAATTAAATTTAAAAAAAGATCACAATCACCTGATTTTGACACTAAGATAAAAAAGAAAAAACGTGTAGAGATTTTTCCCCACACGTTTTCCGATTTTTCCTTTGATGAAAGGAAGTTTTTAAATGGCGCTTTTGCCTTTTTCGCCAGTTCTGATTCGAATGACTTCTTCGAGAGGAGAGATAAAAATCTTTCCGTCCCCGATTTTTCCATCACCACTTTTTGCTGCTTTCAAAATCGCATCAACTGTTGGTTTTACGAATTCATCATTAACGGCGATTTCCAAACGAACTTTTCTTAGCAGGTTTACAGTGTATTCGTGTCCACGAAAAACTTCTGTTTTCCCTTTTTGTTGTCCGTAACCTTGAACGTCAGATACTGTTAAACGATAGATTTCGTTTTTTGTTAATTCTGCTTTAACTTCTTCCAACTTATGTGGTTGGATGATTGCAATGATCATTTTCATAATGTTATACTCCTATTCCCTTAACCACGAGCTCGGATATTGAAATCAGGGTAAGCTTCCGCTCCATGTTCCCCAAGATCCAAACCACTAAGTTCTTCCTCTTCACCCACTCGGATTCCACCTGCAAGTTTCAACACAAACCATAATGCCAATGATACGACGAATGTGAAACCACCAATCGCAAGAATTCCATAAAGTTGTGTTAAGATAGAAGGAACTTCTACTCCAGCCGGAGAACCTTCGTATCCAAAGATTGCGACAGCTAATGTTCCCCAAATACCGCAAACTAAGTGAACAGATGTTGCACCTACTGGGTCATCAATTTTGATTTTATCAAAGAAAAGAACAGATAATACCACAAGAGCACCAGACACCGCGCCAATGATAGCAGCTGATGTAGGACTTACAATCGCACAAGGTGCAGTGATTCCCACAAGACCAGCAAGTGTTCCATTTAAAATCATACCAAGATCTGGTTTTTTCAAAATGATCCAAGCTGTCACAGTGGATGCAAGAGCACCGAGGGCTGCAGAAATATTAGTGGTAACAATCACATGTGCCATCACACTTCCGTCACCTACTCCCATAGTGGAACCAGGATTAAACCCAAACCAGCCAAGCCAAAGGATAAGTGTTCCGAGAGCTGCAGAAGTCATGTTGTGTCCAAGGATCGGTTTGATTCTACCATCAGGTAAAAATTTTCCTTTCCTTGCGCCGAGGACGATCGCACCAGCAAGAGCAGCCCATCCACCTACTGAGTGTACTACGGTAGAACCAGCGAAGTCATGAAAACCGAGTGCGGAGATCCATCCACCACCCCAAACCCAGTGGCCTGTGAATGGATACATAACTGCGACAAGGATAAAAGAGAAGATAAGAAAAGAATGAAATTTAATTCGTTCTGCTACTGCTCCAGAAACAATTGTTGCTGCTGTCGCCGCAAAAACCAATTGAAAGAAAAACTTTGCAAGAAGAGGAACACCTGTCCAATTCATAGATGAATACACACCTTGGTATGCATCGCCAATGGCAGGAGAGTTATCAGCTCCACCTAAGAAAAAAAGACCTTCCGTTGCCATGAAGGGAGATCCGTCACCAAACATCAAACCCCAACCAATTGCCCAATAAGAGAATGTTGCAGCTGCAAAAACGATAAAGTTTTTTGCTAGAATGTTTACGGTGTTTTTTGATTGAGCAAAACCCGATTCAACGAGAGCAAAACCGGCATTCATAAAGAATACCAACATACCAGCGACTAGCACCCATAAGGTGTCTAAACCAACTGTTAAAGTTTGGATTGCGTTTGCGGTTTCTTGCGCCGGGTTCGCGACGGTTGCAGCTTCATCTGCAAAAAGGAACATCGGAACAACCAGGAGCAGGAAGGCGATTGATTTGAAATACTGTTTCATATTACCATGTTTCCTTTCCATGTTATTTGCTTAGTAACAGTGCAAGATTGGTACCCAAATTGAATTCTAGGGACTAGAGACAGGAAAAAAAACTATTAATGCCTAAAAACCCTCCATTTTGTCTATATTCTTAAGGCAATTGGCAAGAAACTTGCGGAGGTGGAATCCTAAGCAGAGAACAATGTGATTAAATATAAAACATATTGCATTTTTATTACACAAATCTCCCGGACTTTGGCTTGGTCCACTCAGGAAAAAAAGTAACCGAATTACTTTTTTCCCCCTCTAATAAAGGTGAATCAGGAACGGATCCGTCTCTGTAATGCCAATCCCATTCAGAACCAAGGAAAGTACATCCTCTACTGGATGCAAGCCTACCGCCGATTTGATTCGAACCACTCATTTTCTTTTGCGGTTCATCTCGCAAAAGAACAAAAGAAAGAACTCATTGTGTATGAGGGATTACGTTCCGACTATCCTTGGTCTTCCGAGAGAATCCATAAGTTCATTATCGAAGGGATGTATGATAACCAAACAAGAGCAGACGAACTTGGAATCAATTATTGGCCTTTTATCGAATCCAAAAAGAATCCCGCTCGTGGTATTTTAAAAGAATTATCCAAAAACGCTGCGGCAATTGTTACTGATGACTTTCCTTGTTTTATCATTCCCGAACAAACTAAAAAATTAGCCGAAAAAATCAACTGCCCTCTTTTTGCTGTGGATAGCAATTCATTGATTCCGTTTTCTAGATTTGAAAAAGAAGCTAGTGCCGCAAGGATTCTACGTATTTGGATTCATAAAGAATTTTTAAAAGGGATACCCGAAAGAGCAAATCCAAACTGGAAAAAAGAAGATTTAGAAGGTCTTCATCAAAATTCAAAACCACCAAAAGGATTTGGCTTACCGAAAGAATTAAATACATTCCTGAATTCCTTTGATTTTAAAAACAACGTTATTCCCGCCAAAGACGTGAAAGGTGGCCGTAATGAAGCACTGAAGATATTAAAAACTTTTGTATCAAAAAAATTAATGGATTATGCAACTGGGAGATCCCAACCCAATCCACCTGAATTCACTGCAACAAGTGGCCTTTCTCCTTACCTACACTTTGGTCATATAGGCATCGAAGAAATCTTTCAATCTGTTTTAGATACTTCTTCAAAAGGGAAGTGGAATCCAGAACGAATGAGTCACCAAAAACCTGGAGATAGGGAACATTTTTATTCTGAGTCGACTTCAGCCAACCACTTCTTAGATGAGCTAATTACATGGAGAGATATAGGGTATTTATTTTTTTGGAAATCCAAATCTCAAAATATCAATTTAGATAATCTACCTGATTGGGTTAAAACTAATTTCAAAAAACATAAATCAGATACGAGAGAGTATCTTTATTCCTTAGAACAATTTGAATCTGCAAAAACACACGATGAACTCTGGAATGCTGCCCAAACAGAACTTGTACAAACAGGAAGGATGCATAACTACATGAGAATGTTATGGGGTAAAAAGGTAATCGAGTGGACAAAATCCTACGAAGAAGCCTTCGAAATTTTAGAACATTTGAATAACAAATATGCATACGATGGAAGAAATCCCAATTCTTATACTGGAATTTTATGGTGTTTTGGATTATTTGATAGGCCATGGTTTCCTGAACGAAATGTATTCGGGAATGTTCGGTTTATGTCTTCCGATTCCACAAAAAAGAAGTTTAAAATGAAATCCTATTTGGAGTATATTGGTGAACTGAGTGGGAACTCCGACTCACTTTTTCCATGACAGAAGAAAACCTACCGGCTACATTTGAAGAAACAAAAACCAATTTTGATTCTATTTACTTTTACTTTGTCATTCTTTTTAATGACTCCATTCACGAGTTTTCCTATGTAGAAGATTGTTTGATGAAACTTTGTTTCAAAACAAAAAAAGAAGCAAAAAAAATTGCAATTGAAGCACATACCAATGGGAAAGCAGTTTGTTTTCAAGGTAGTATGGAAGAATGTGAAACGGTTGCTGATAATATGACAGGTGCCAACTTAACAGTGATTTTAGGTGTATGAAACAAATACAAGAACAGATCCTTTCTGATCTAAAAAAAGAAGGAAATAAAGAAAAGGCAGATTTTTTTCCGAAGTTCTTTAAAACTGGACCAGGAGAATATGGAGAAGGAGACAAGTTTTTAGGAGTCACTGTTCCCATCCAAAGAAAGATAGCAAAAAAATATTATAAAGAAATAGATATCCCTTCTCTAAAATCACTCATCACTTCCCCATTTCATGAGGTAAGATTAACAACTCTATTTATTTTAGTTCTTAAATTTGAGTCCAAGGATATTACTGAAAAAAAACAAAAAGAGATTGTTGATTTCTATCTAAAACATACAAACTCAATCAATAATTGGGATTTAGTCGATTCAAGCGCCGATAAAATTCTTGGTGCCTTCTTTTTTCAAAGACCAAGGGATGTCCTCGATACATTTCATATATCAAAGGATCTCTGGAAAAATCGAATATCAATCTTAAGCACGTTTTACTTTATTCGGAAAAATGACTTTAAAGATACTTTACGGTACTGTGAATCTTACTTAAATCACAAACATGATTTAATCCATAAGGCCACTGGATGGATGTTACGTGAGATTGGGAACAGGGAAAAAAAGACTCTAATTAGCTTTTTGCAATCTAACGCAGCAAAGATGCCAAGAACGATGCTACGTTATGCGATTGAAAAACTACCAGAATCTGAAAGGAAATTCTGGTTATCAGTTAAGTAAATTTTGGATTAAGCCCTTGGTTTTACTTTTGTTACAAAATACACTTTGACCGGTTCAGCTTTCCCTTTGAGAGTGAGTTCCTTGGTTTCTTCAAATTCAATGTATTCACTTCCACCAGCAGCCAGATAAGCGGCTTCTGAAACTGCCACCTTTCCTGGAATCCCATGGCTTTCTAATCTGGCAGCCGTATTCACTGCATCGCCAATCACCGTGTAATCCATTCTTTTGACGGAGCCAATATTTCCTACGATCGCTTCTCCATAATTGACCCCTATCCGTAACCGAAAAGTTCCAGGAGGGAGGCCTAAATCACGATTGATTTCTTCCATTTTTTTTTGCATATCTACAGCACAAGCTATGGCATGATAGGCATCTAATTCTGTTTGTTTCGGTGCACCCCAAAATGCCATAATGGCATCTCCAATAAACTTATCCAAAGTTGCTGAATAATGAAATATCAAATCGGACAAGGATTCAAAGATTGTATTTAAATGATCAAGCACAACACCCGGCGGATTTTTTTCAGCAAAAGTGGTAAAACCAACGATATCAGAAAACAAAGTAGCAATGTCTCGTTCTTCACCACCTAACTTTATATTATCAGCAACGATGGTTTCCATTACTGCTGGCGAAAAATATCGAGAGAGCCTATCTTTTTCTTCCCTTTGTTTTTCCACAAGCCTTCTGGAATCAATCATGTTCTTTACAATCGAAAGAGCGACTGACACAGAAAAGGCAGCAAAAGCATAATCTTTTAAATAGGTATGACTAGGATACCATTCCCATTGCATTTCCACAAAGATATCATTCAGAATGAGTATAACAAAGGCAAAAAAGCCGAGAGATACAGTTCCCATGGAAGGAACCTTTCTTCCAAGAAAGATAATATAAAAAAGTGCTGCACCTAGGACGATGGAAACAAAACTCCAACCAAAGAAAAACTTAGATAGAAAAAAGAAATTGGGAGAAACTAAAACTACAAGTAGAGAAACAATACCAGCGATATCAATATACAGATTAGTAATTTGTATCCAACCTTGTCTAACATGTGCGAATCGAACAATAAAGTTAAAAAGTAAATGTACAAGTCCTATCCAAGCCAAATACTCTATTTTTTTAATCCAAAATCCATCACTAACAATCGAATAAATAATTTGGCTTTGAAACAAAGTATTGATTGCCATGAAAATAGAGCCTAATGCAAAGTATATGGTCGCATCATCTTCGTTTCGAAACAAAAATTGCCAATATAAGTAAAAACTACCAAGTAACAAGGTGAGTACGATCACAAAAATTTTCTTAAAATCATTCCAATACTCTGCCCGTTCCGAATACTTTACAGAGGATATATAAAATTTATCATGAGACAAACCAGGACTCAATGGATACTTTGCATAAACCCTCACAGCAAGGACATTGGGCTCGTCTGTTTTTAGTTGGTCTATGGGGATTTGGTAGAATCGAATTTTATCACTATAAAGAGATTTATCGTCCAACTCGGCTCCTTCTTCCGTGTCCAAATGTAAGCCTGTTCCTCCGATGAATTTTCCATTCCAATAAACAGCATCAGCTTGGCTAATTTGTCCCAACCGAACAGTTAAGTTCCTTGATTTGAATTTGGAGCGGATGTCCTCTTCTGTAATTTGAATTTCTGTACGATACCAAGCATATCCTTTGTATGCTTCTTGGAATTGTTTGAAGTCTGGAAAATACAATTCCCCATCTCCATCTCTCACTTTGTCCCAAGCCGTTTGGATTTGAAACCCAGAGATCCAACCGTTTCTTACCGATTCTTCCAAGGCAGGTTGGGCATGAGCAAAACGTAAGGCTTTGGTTTGTCCGTTTTCTTCATCTAAATATAAGTCATCTTCTTTTTCTTCTGAGACGAGAGGTGAGTCGCCCGGTTTGAAACTCCATTTATGAACTGATTGGCCAAAAGACGTCTCTGATCTCAGGTCCAAAATTTGGTTGGTGAGTAGGACCTGGGCAGACAGGTTTGAGAGAAATCCCGTAAAAATGAGGAAGAGGAGATGGAAAGAAAAGAGTCTTTTCGAAAAAACCATGTCGGAAATCCTATAAAAATCAAAAGGAACTGGCAAGTAGAAAACATTGGACAAAGTCATTGTGGAAAGTTTAGATTCTGATTTTTCAGGAATCGTCACAGCACCTAACGGAAAAAAGGTGAATATTTTCTTTGTTTACCCTGGTGACGAACTCCATGTGGAATATGTCAAACGAAGGCCAAGACAAAGGTCCTTAAGAATCCAGGAAACCATTCGCAACCATGATTGGCAATTAGTGAAATGCAATGTATTTGGAGAGTGCGGTGGATGTACGGGCCAACATATCAACTACAAGGAACAACTAGATTTAAAATTTTCTCCCATCTTAGATGGATTTAAAAAAAACTTAGATATCTCCATCCAATCCATTCCTTCTGAACAAATTTATGAATATAGATCTAGAATGGATTTTTCTGTATTTCCAGGTCCTATTATTGGACAAAGACAACGTGGAAATTTTCGAAAAGTTGTGCCAATCACATCTTGTTCTATCCAATCTAATTGGGCAAACAAGGCTCTAAATGATGTACAATCTGTACTCAATCAAATGCCCGAAATTATTTGGGACCGAAGATCAGAAGAAGGTGGTTTAAAATATCTCACCATTAGAAAAGCTCAAAACACAAATGATGGAATTTTGATTTTTACTTTTACAGATGGTTATGAATCACATCCTTCGATGGAAAATTTTCGTAAACTTTGTTTGGACTCACTAACACAAGAATCCTTACTTTTTTGTTATAACCGACCTAAATCCGAAGTTTCGGCATCTGGTCGTCCAGAAATTTTACGCGGGAAATCAACATTTAGGGAATCTGTCCTTGGTAGGTCATTTCAAATCCCTTTCGATTCTTTTTTTCAACCCAATCCCAATGGTTTTTTACCGATCCTTTCGTTTATCAAAGAACGTTTACCAAAAAATGGCAAAAATCTGATCGATTTATTTTGTGGAAATGGCTTCTTTTCTCTGTTATATGGTGATTTATTTGAACATATAGACGGGTATGAACTCACTGAGTCTTCTATTGAAATAGCTTCCAAAACCTTTCAAGAGAATTATCCGAATAAATCTCATTCCTTTCAAATTGCGAATTTATTTATGTCGATTGAACAATTAAAAGAAAGGCAAGATGCAACTTTGATTTTAGATCCGCCTAGAGCAGGAGCTGGGAAATTAGTAAACCAGTGGATTCGAGATTTTGGACCTGAGTATGTCTTCTATGTCTCTTGTAATCCTTACTCACAAAAAGATGACGTATCCATTTTTCTTCCCAAATATAATTTTGTGGAAGGAATCATCATAGACCCCTATCCACATACCCCACATACAGAATCAGTGCTTTTCTTTCAAAGAAAACCTGAATAATTTCCCTTCATCAATTTTGGAATTTTTCCGAAAATAGAAGCGAGGGTACTATGAAGATTCAAAAATCGATGATCATTCTTTGTTTGGCCATTTTGGGGCAAGTCGGTTGTGCGAGTGTAATGGTTACCAATTGGTCTCCGGAAGAACCTAATTTTAAATCTAAACCTGTTCGAGTTTTTCTTGGTTATGCGACAGACGAGGAAGTATTTAAATCCTCCGGTGAAATCATTGTTCGAGATGCCAATGACCTAACAATCAAAAAGGCTTATGATTTTTTATCATTAAATCCTACCGCACTCAAGGCACCAATCTCAATACATAGCAATTCTGAATGGGTTGAATACAAAGGAGTCAGCTACCGAGGTTCCATTTTACTCAAACCAATCGAAGGAAAAGTTTTAATCATCAATCTAGTGCCGATCGAATTGTATCTTTTGTCAGTTGTACCATCTGAAGTGAGTGCCTCTTGGCCCAAAGAAGCCCTCAAAGCGCAAGCAGTTTGTGCGAGAACTTATGTAGTAAGGGAAATGTTGAACAGAAAAAAACAAGAGTTTGATGTAGATACTTCCACCAATACACAAGTTTATAAAGGAAAAAATAAAGAACATAGAAATACAACAGAGGCTGTTTTTGAAACGGAAGGATTGATTTTGATTCACAAAGGACAGCCCATCCAAAGTTTTTTCCATTCAAATGCAGGTGGATATACAGAAGATCCTATCAACGTTTGGGGAAGTCCTGTTGAATATTTAAAACCTGTTCCTTCAGAATATGACAAAGACGGAGAACAATATTCTTGGGAAGAAAAATGGAAAACTGATTTTGTTAATACCAACTTACGAGATTTAGGTGTTGGAGAAATCCAAGACATCCTTGTGACAAGCCGCTTCCCCTCTTCTCGTGTCAATGAAATGGAAATTATAGGAACATCCGGAACCAAAAAAATAAAAGCAACAGAGTTTCGAAAAAAACTAGGTGCAACCAAATTGAAGTCCACACGATTTGGAATCCGCAAAGAAGACTCTGGGGATTATTTTGTAAAAGGGCTTGGCTCTGGTCATGGCGTAGGAATGTCCCAATGGGGAAGTTTTGCCATGGCAAAAAGTCAATTCAACCACAGGGAGATCCTACAACATTATTTCAAAGGAATCGAATTCGCAAGAATAGTTGCCAGATAGTTGGGAGTTTTTAGTTTCCTTAGTCCAAGGATTTTAGAATCTGACTTTAGGTCCCTATCCGAATGGCAACTGTTGAAGAATACCTTTCCCAAATCAAAGACCTGACGATTGTACCGCCAGTCTTACTATCCGTACTTTCCCTAGATGATGACAATGAGCTTTCCTTTGGGGAGTTAGAGAAAAAAGTCCAGTCCGACCAAGTGCTTGTGGCAAGACTTTTGAAACTGGCCAATTCACCTTTTTTTTCCAGAGGCAACCCTGTTGCCAATATGAAACAAGTCATCACTCGATTAGGATTCAAAACTGTGCGCAGTATGGTGGCGATGTCAATGACCGACTCGCTTTTTAGCCAAGGAAATTATAAAAAATTTAGAGATGAAGTTTGGGATCATTCCGTTGCAAAAGGGATCTTCGCACAAATTCTTTGTGAAGAGAAAAAATTAAAAAAAGAAGCGGAACTTGCCATCACATGTGGTCTGATGCAAGACCTTGGACGAATCGTACTCAATACCATTGATCGAAAAAAATATGTGGAAGTTCTTACCGAATTCCAAACATCTGATGCTACATTGATTTCACTCGAAAAAAAATCTTTTGGCGTAGATTCTTATGAAATAGGAAGTGCGGCTGCAAAACTTTGGAAAATGCCAAATATTATTATTTCATCCATTGAAGATTTATCTAAACCAGTTGTTGAACAAACTATCCTTGGTCAGATCATTGGATTTGCAGGTGTGATCGCAAAAGCCACAGGACACGGTAAACAAGAACCTGGTATGGAAGAAAAATTCGAGGAATACAAGTTGACTCTTGGTTTAGAGATTGAAGATAAAAAATCATTTTTAACTTCAAAAGACCAAAAATTAAAATCAAACGAATTGTATCAGTTCTGTAGTACTCTTTAGTACCTGATACAATTTTCTATTCTTCGTTATACGTTAAATTGGTTTTACACTGAGGATTCGGTGTAAACCTTCCTTTCCTTTAATTTTTACAGGTTCTAATTCTTCGTACTTGTATTTATTAGCATAATCCTCTGGTAAAAAATTATACAAACCCTCTGAAACATAGACTTCCATAGGTTTCGCAATAGATTCCAATCGACTTGCCATATTGACTGTATCTCCAACTGCAGTATAGGAGAGTTTTTGAAACGATCCAACGTTTCCAACGATTGCCTTACCTGATGCTAGGCCGATTCCAATTTGTGGTACAAAACCGTAAATTTGTTCCCATTTTGGCTGCCACAATTCAAATACTTGCACCATTTCCACTGCACAATCCAGAGCATTTTGACGATGGTCTTCCTGAAACACAGGGGCTCCAAACAAACACATAATAGAATCTCCAATGTATTTATCGATCATTCCGCCATAGCCGAGAATCACCTCTGTCATTGCAGTAAAGTATTCGTTTAAAAAAGAAATAACCTGTTCCGGCTTCATTTTTTCAGAGAGTGTCGTATAACCACGAATATCCGAGAATAATACAGAAACCTCCTGTTCTTTTCCTTTTTGGTCAAGGGACAGTGTATTGTTCATCAAACTTTCAACAATCACTGGATCTACATACATACCAAAAACATTTTGCATTTTCTTTTTTTCGGTCTCTAAATTTAATTTTTCTTCGTATTCTTTTTCCAGTTCTTTCTTAAATTTTTTGACCATCGAATTCAAATCTTGAATCTCAGTTTGGTTCATTCCATAAAGGTCTTGGAATCTTTTTAAGCTATCATCCATTTGAATAGAGACAACTTTTTTGCGATAAATTTCTCGAAACAAATTGCGAAATCTATGTTCTAATATATTCTTCTTTAACCTTCGTTTGCCGAAGTATTCATTAATTCCTAATTGAAAGGCTTGTATAGGAAGTTGTTTTCCCTCTGCTTTGGTAAACACAACGACGGGAAGTTCGGATGGTCCGGCTAGATCCATGATCATTTCTAATATTGATTCGGGTGAATCTTCCAGTTCAGGGAATTGGATTTCAGTGATCAAAAGATCATACTGGGCTTTTTTGATTTCCTCAGCACCATTTTCGAAAACGGATCGCCAAGTTAACTCGATGTAATCTCCAAACCACTCACTGAGCAGTTGGGAGATTGTATCATACGATTTCTTTTGAGGTTCTAGGACCAGGACACGAACGATTTCTTCTTTTTCTAAATCCACGCACCTTATTTTTCATTCTCTAAAATTTTGTGAAGCGCCTCTTGAAACTGGAAGGAAAATCTTCCCATTAAAAGACGAAAACCTTGCAAAATGACATCCGGCCTTGGGGGATCTCCTGAAATATAGAGATCAGGTTCTTTCGGTAGCTTTCCCATTGGATATAAACCTCCACTCACAGCTTCTGTTCCACAAGCAATGAGTGCTTTTGGCTCTGCCATCACATCCCAAGCTGTTTCCAAAGGCGCAGCCATATTTTGACCAACTGGACCCGAAAACACAAGGGCATCTGCATGTTTGGGACTTGCCACACATCGAACCCCTTCTCTTTCCGAATCAAAAACAGAATTAAAAGAAGCATTTAACTCTGACTCCACCGTATTGTTTCCTGCTGCCGCTACTTCACGGTAGAGAAAACCTCGTTTTTTGGTCAAATTCTGAAATTGCTTTTGATTTGCAGTTAGTGGAAAAGGTAACTCACTTACTTTTTTCATTCGACCGGAAAGGTAAGTGACTTTCAATTCCTCGCGATTTAAGGCAAACGTATAGATAAAACCCGAATCGCGTAGTTTTCCATCCGAACGTTCCGTACAAAGTCCACATTGCAAACATTTACCATAATCAAATTGGACTTCCAAATCTGATACGATACGGATAGCTTTTGTCGGACAAACTTTTGCCGATTCAGATAAATTGCTAGATCCCTCTTGCATCTTTTTAGTTGGAACAGGGATTCCTCTGCTAGCTGGATGGACTGGGGAAGCGGTATTAAAATTTAATACGTTCTTTGGGAATAAAAAACTTTTTAGTTCATATAGAAAATTCATAAATCAAATCCAACATAACTAAGATTAAACGATTTGTTGTTTAAAGGAAAATCACCAACTTGTTCACCCCGAACTGCCAACTCCAATGCATGCCAGTTAAGAACTGAAGGATCCCGAATATAAGAGTTTTTTATCAAACCTTCAGAATTCAAATCCAAAGATACTAACAAAGGGCCACGCCATGCTTCGACAGCTGCGGTATAAATTCCAGCGTTGGGTTTTCCATTCTTTTCATTGTAGTTTAAGGTCGCAGAATCATTTTCAGACCATAAAGATTCCCAATCAATGTCATCCAAATGCGATTCTATCCAACCTAACGATTGCTCAATCTCCGAATAACGAATGTACATACGAGCCCAAACATCTCCGTTATAATGATGGTGTTCTTCTTGTAAAGGCAAGGCTTTCCAATCAGGATAATCAGGATGGTTGATTCTTAAATCATCACCTACTCCCGCCATCCTTGCCACCATTCCTAAAAATCCATGTTTTTGTACATCCAATTCAGAAATAAAACCACAACCTTGCATCCGCTCCTTCAAAGTTGAAACTGACAGTGCTCTCAAAATTTGTGGACGAACTTTTTTGAAATATACTTTCTTTAAATTAAAAAATGCATCTTTTGCTTGTTTTGCAGTAATACGTCGATTGACTCGAACCGTACCCGGTCTGACTGCCGCTTTTCCAAATCGATTTCCGGTCCAGGTTTCCATAAGGCCAAGAGCAGCCCCTCGATCTGTTACACATACACCATACAAAGGATAATATCCAATATCTTCAGAGATACCTCCTAAGTCTCCGATATGAACTGCAATACGTTCCAATTCAATAAGAAAAGATCTAAATAAAGATACACTTTTCGGAACGGTTATTCCATAAAATTCTTCATAAATTTGAGTAAATGCAGTCGCATAACCAACGCTAGAATCTCCAGATATAGTTTCAGAAAAGGGTAATACCTCTGCCATAGGTTTTCCATGAATTTTCTCACGAATACCTCGATGTTGAAAACCCAATCTAATTGTTAGGTGGCGAATGACTTCACCTTCAACTACAAATCTAAAATGACCAGGTTCGATGATTCCAGCATGAATGGGTCCCACTGCGTGGGAATATGTTCCTTGATGAAAAGGAACAAAGAGTCCGTGGTAAGACAAATCTCTAACGATCCCTGTTTTTTGGTGTAAAGAAAGATTTTTACCTCTATTATCAGATAAATAATCCTCCTCTTTTAACTCAGAATAATCTTCCACTCCCATATCTTGGCCAAATGCATGCCGAACAAGCCAAACTGGATACTGAGGATCTAATAAAAAATCGATATTACTTTTTTTAGATCCTATTTCTTCCCGAACCACCTTTTGGTCGCGAATGATAAATTGGTGATAAACACCATTAAAATTAGTAATGCCTGTTATCTTTTCCATATATGTTCTGCCATCAAATAAGTTAAACCGTATGTTCCAACCATTACGGTGAATAAAAAACTGAACCAAAAGAAAACTAGTCTAGTTTGTAGTATACCATATACGCCTGATTCAAAATTTCGATTAGGCAATCGAACCAAAGGAAGTACTTTGTTGAGTGCAATAAAGAAAAAGACAGCCCCAACGATCGGAAACAAAAACAAAAAGAACATCTTTTGTTTGATTGCTATTTCGATGACTTTTAAATCCAAAACAAATACTGGCGATAGCGGAAAAACAAATGCAACTAACAAAGCTAGTAAATACATGTATAAAGCTTTATGACTCAAGGAAGATTTTTCCAAAATCTGTGAAATATTTCTTTTTCCAGCGTCCATACGCAAAATCCCCATGGAAAGAAAAACTAAAAGTTTCACTAAGACCGTGGTTGCTAACAGAAAATAAAATACATCATCAGATACATCTAACCATAAGAACAAAGTTAACATACCAGTATGAAACAAAGCAACTTTCGCTGAAATTCGACGAATGTCTTCACGGGAAAATAAAATTAATGTAGAGTAAAGAATAGTCAAAATTCCGATGAAAAGGAAGCCATTGGCGGCATTAATTATATGTGGATTAATTTCACGTTCCAACTGAATGAGAGGTCGAATTGCAAGAACTACACTCACCGGAACAAATGACGCAATCAATGAAGAAATTTGACTAGGACTCTCTGCATAAGTATCGCCAACCCAAAAATGGTTTGGTACAAGCCCAAGTTTTCCGCTGTAACCGTAAACAGTCAAAAGGATTCCCGTTTCAATTAACAATCCACTCTGACCAACTAACCCTTGCTTTAGAGTCAAAAAGTCTAAGTTCTCCAAAGGAGTGGAGGCAAAAAGCAGGATAACAATCCCCAAAAAAGCCAAACCAAGTGCATATGAATTGATCAATAAAAACTTCCAGCCTACATGAAAAGACCGCTCCGTTCCACTAGAAGAAATTAACAAAGCCCCAAACAATGTTGATGCTTCAATTAAAATCCACTTAAGTACAATGTTATCCGTAAACCAAGAGTAAAACAAGGAAGCAAAAAAACAAATTTTCAAAAGACTCCATAACCAAATCCGAGTTTGCCCTTTTGTTGGAGCAAATACAGAAACAAGAAAAATAATTACGAAGGCCAGAACTCCAGAAAAATAAAACAATTCTTTCATCATATTTTTCTCTCCTTTGTATGCATATGAGGAGAGAGTTGCAGAATTCCTCCAGAAACGATAACAAGAATTGCATCCAAAAAGGAACCAAACTCCAGTCCGACGGGTAAACCTTTATCCAAGACCATAGTTAATACAAAAATTCCATTTTCAAAAACACAAAATCCAGCGATGAGAGCAAGCCAGTTTCGCCTAACAACGAAACAAAGGATTCCAACATAGACGAGTAAGATTACGTAAATGAGTCCAATTTTATGGACGGGAATGGTAAGAACAGAAACTCCTTCTGTAATTTTCACTGCAAGAACCAAACCTAATACCATAAACAACAGAGTTGCCAAATATCCAAATCGAGGGGCAGTACTCTCATTCATTTTTGATTTATTGGCTGTCCAATTCAAAACCCATGGAGTAAGGATTCCTTTGAACAACACAACCATAACAATCAATGAAATTGCATGTACCCAATCACCTTCGTGGGTTTGCAAAACTGGAAATATCAAAAGAAACCCTTGAATACTTAAGAAAAAAATAATTCGACTGAGTCGGTTTTCAACTAGAACAACAACTCCCGTGAGTAATAATAATAAATAGATAAAATCGTATATCATGGTAATTCCTAAGACAATTTAACTAACGTGCCTAATATTAAAATAGCAATGAATGTTAGTCCCATAAATTCAGGGATCCAAGTCCATTTCCTACGAACGCTATTCGATTCCCAAAAACCAAGTATGATTGCAAGTAAAATGACCATTGGAGCAATCATAAGTTCACGGGCAAAACTATCCAATACTTCGTTTTTAAATAACTTTGAATGTTCCAGTGCCAATTTCACAAGAAAAACCAGCAATGTAGAAAGTTTGATTGAACTTGCCAATTCAAAGATTCCCAGCTGTTTTCCAGATGCTTCCAAAATCATAGCTTCATGGACCATTGTTAATTCTAAATGTGTTCTTGGATCATCAAACGGTGGCTTTGCGAGCTCTGCAAGAATTGCAATGAAAGACAAAGACAAAAAGAGCAAACCAATCAACGCACCTTGCGGACTTACTGAAATTTCAATATGAGACTGGGCAGCAAGAATCATTAAAATAAAAGTAGGTTCTGCCATAACAGAAAGAAGGATTTCTCTTCCTGAGGCCATTCCACCAAATGACGATGCCCCCTCCATCGCAAAACTCACGTAAGAGAATCGATACAATGCTAGAAAAAAAGGAATTAGAATGAACGGCGCCCATTCAAATAATACAACACTCCAAATCATCACAGAAGAAAACAAAGCAACCCTTGGCGCCAAATGAGTAAAATCTGATATATTGGTGTGTGAAATAGGATTCTTTCTTAGTGACTTATCAACTTCCCAAAAAAACTGTAACAGACTAGGTCCACGCCTACCTTGCGCATAAGCTCTCACTTTCCTAATAATACCTGTTAGTAGAAATGGAAGGACAAGAAACAAAACAAAAAGATAAATATAGTATAAGATTGAATTCATCTACAGACCTCCAAAATCACCCAAAATCAAAAGCGAAAAAATGAAGATCAAAAACATAGAAGAGATTGCGAGGTATTTACTCACATCTTCCTCTTTTGGATGATTCGTAGCGGATACAAACCGTGTTCCAAAATGAAACACAGAAGAAATTCCTTTGATAAGGAACGAATCAACTTTTGATTCTCCTGCTTTATTTAAAAAATATCTTCCAAGAGAATTTCTTAATGGTTCAGAGAAAACGGATGTTGGAATTGAAAGTTCATGACCACTATAACCACCTCCACAATCCCAGTTTTTTGTTTTTTGTTCCCCATATTTTTTCAATTGATAACGATCATACAAACGAAAAACAAACACAACACCAATGGTTACATATGAAACAATTGATAATGTCCAAAACCACTCTGCTAACTGCGGATCAACAAATGGACTAAGCATCGGAAGTTTAACAAAGTATGGCATCGCTAAAGGAAATACAAAAATAACCAAAGATAAACTAAATAACGAAATCTTCACCCATCTCCTTTTTTGTGGTCCAAATGGTTGGATATTGATATCCTTACCAGGGATTGACAAAAATAAACTCAAGAACAACTTTATATGTGTAAATCCACCGAGGACAATACCAAAGAAAATAAATATCATCGAAGGCAAAAGAAAAATTGAACGTCCAATCGGCATATCCAAGATACGTGCATTTAAATAAAAGTAAGTAGCTTCAGAAACAAAGCCCAAAGTCCCAGGAAGGACCGCATAACTAAAAGTTCCTGCTCCAACTAACAATGGAGAGATTCCTAGTAACCGACCAATGCCCTTTAACTCGTCGCTTGAACTTGAATTTTTTAGTCTTGCTACCATTCCGATTGAAAACAATTGAAATGTTTTGGAAAAGGAATGATGAAATAATCCAAGAAAAAACAATATTCGAAACGAATTGCTCAAATTCATCAAATCCGAGTCAACCGAAAATTGAAACATCCCAGCAATGATCAAACATAACCATAGGAAGTTAATCGATTCCACTGAACTATATGCTAATGATATTTTTGGATCCTTGTGAAAGAAACTAGTAATCCCACCAAAAAAAATTCCGAGGGCAGCAAGTGGGAACAAAATTTGATAAATGATCGGATCCAATTGGTTTGGAAGAACGTATCTGTAAAACAATAACAAAGGAAATACTTCGAGAACCCCAGCGAAGGAACCAAGTGCATGCGAAGGGCCTCCTTCATTTACCTTAGGAATCCACAAGTGGAATCCAGAAAATCCAGACTTAATCAAAAGACCAATCAAAAGTAAGATGATTCCGACATTATCTCCATCGGGTAACATAACCCAGGCGGAAAGAAACAAGGCAGCGATACCAGAAGCAAGTAGCAATGATCCCAGACTTTCGATCTGTTTTTTTCCAAACTCTGTTCCTGAATAAATCAGAATAGTGGAAAAAGAGGTCACTTCCAAGGCAATGGGAAGAATAAGCGACTTACCAGATAAATAACAAACACCAAGGGCTGACCAGAAAATAACATATCCGATGGTGACCTTGTTTTTTTCTTTCGGTTCATAAGACTGAACCAACATAAAAGAAGAAAAACCGATATAAGCTTGAATGACAAGGCCAACCAAAATTGGAAAGTCAACAGACAATACATCATAATTGGAAAATAAGAATATAGCAAGCGGCAAAAGCGCAGATATACCTACCAAAATCGATCTGAAGATTGAAATTCTTTCATCTTCTAACATAACTACCTCAAAAATTAAATTTTAAAGAAATAAGTTTGTTATGTAAATTTGGGAGATCCCCGACGATCAGGGAACTTAATAGAAACTATATTATACGTAAGTAAAGCAGCAAATGAAAAAGAATAAAACTGAAAGACGGAAACGGAAACAGGGAGTGTGGGAATATAAAGAAAACCCTCTTCTTCGCTAGGTGGTTCTTCGGAATTGTTTTCAGAGATGAAAACTTCACCTGACTCGGTAAACTCCGCAATAGAAGTCCAGGCTTGTGACTTACCGAATACTAAAACTGATACAATTAGTATGAAAAATATACGTGCTAACAATCAGTTTTACCTTAATCTTGATATTCTTGACTGTCTTATATATGGGAAGTTATTTTTAGTGAGCAAAGAAAAAAAAGAGTCTGTCATAAAAACAGCCATCCAAATTAAAAATGTAAACAAAAGTTTCCAACAAGGAGAGACAATCTTCCCCGTTTTGAATGACATTTCATTCGAAATTGCAGAGAAAAAACTCGTTACGTTAATGGGTCCGTCAGGGAGCGGCAAATCAACACTTCTAAATCTCCTATCTGCAATTGAATCTGCAGATTCTGGACAAATCAATGTATTTGGAAACCAACTCATCGGCGCAACTGAAAAAGACCTTACCATTTACAGACGAAAAACAATTGGAATCGTCTTTCAATTTTTTCATTTATTCCCTTATCTCTCAGCTGTTGAAAATGTTTCTTTGCCTCTGTATCTTTCCGGTACACCGAAAAAGATCGCTGAATCCAAGGCAAAAGAGGTCCTTTCCCTAGTAGGACTAGACCGCAGAAAAGAGTTTACCCCAAAAGAAATGTCTGGGGGAGAAAAACAAAGAGTATCAATTGCAAGAGCCATTGTTCACCAACCCAAACTAATCCTTGCCGATGAACCAACCGGCAACTTGGACTCCCAATCTTCGGAAATGATAATGGAACTATTCACTCGATGTGTAAAAGACTTAGGTATAACCGTATTTCTTGTTACACACAATGAACAAATTGGTCAATCTGGAGACATTAATCTGCGGATGTTAGATGGAAAGATCAAATCAAAATGAAAATGATATATTATTCATTTATACTTGGGTATTTCAAGGACCACTTCCCAAAAATGTTGCTTTCTATCGGAGGCATTAGTCTAGGGATTGCCTTATTTGTAAGCACCCAAATTAATTCATGGAGAGCTGAACAAAGTGTTCTAGACCAAATGATTGGGTATTCTTCAGAAAATTTTGTTGGAAGGTATGTTGCAAATAACCAAAACCAAGGAGCAAATGATCGATTTTTAAAAATACTGGAATCAAATATTCCTGAAAACATTCGGATCGAACCCGAGTTACTGACAAAAGCGACGTATTCAATAACAAACAATCAAATACATAGTATCCCTGTCATTGGAAGAGATATCCTTCAGACAAAGATCATAAGCCCCGAAAAAGATCCCCTGGAAAAAATCCCAAAATATTTATTAAGCCGTGCCCTTGCCAACCAATTAAAAATAAATACTGGCCATATAACTTTATCTATATGTGAAAAAGATATCCAACTTCAAAAAGACAACTTTAACATTTTACCAATGGAAGGAATTTTTCTGGTTATGGATATCAGTAGATTACAATCCATTTGCGACAAACAAAAACAACTTACTTCCATTTGGCTAATCGATGAAGAAAACAAAACACCTTTGTCAAAGATACAAATTATAAAATCGGAAGAATGGACTTACGAAACAAAAGACCAGATTATAGAACGGGCCGGAGTTGTTTTAAGTTCCCTCAAAATAAACCTAACGATCGTTTCACTAGTATCCGTTCTGATATCATTTTTTATGGTCTCAAATATGTTTACCGGCCTGTATTTATCCAGGAAAAGGGAATTCGGAATTTTTTTATCGATTGGATCAAGTAAAAGAAACAACTTTTTATTATTTCTAACCCAAGCCATAGTGATTGGCATTTTAGGAGGGATTGCCGGAGTTTTATTAGGTATTTTGATTGCCAACACTAACTTCTTTACAACAGTAAATACAATCACTGATACCAACCAAATCAGTTCCTACCGAACTATACCAATCTCTGTCATTTTATTTGGACTTACTATTTCCATCCTTGGATCCATTATCGCATCGATTTATAATTCTTATAAATCGTTTCAAATTTTACCCATTGATTTGATCAGGGAAAAAGATACTGGAAATTCTACACACCTCTTTGGATTTTCCCAAAAATCGAACCTTTTTTTCTCTCTCTTATCTTTGTTTTTTGGAATTTCCTTAGGCCTTGTTCATATCGCCAAACAAATCCTTCCAGGAATAATCGGCATAGGATTTGTTATCTTCGCATTTGTACTGTTAAATTTTTTATGTTTACCCTTTATTATACAGCAGATCGACATTTTTTTGTCAAAGTTCCGATTTCAACCAAGTGCTAAAATTGGATTAAAAGAAATTCAATCTGAACCTTGGAAACATGGACTCACTGCCTCAACGATTATGTTGTCGAGTTCACTTGTCCTTACTCTCACGAGTCTGACTGAAAGTTACGAGCAATCCGTTGTTCGTTGGGTGAATGAAGAAAACAAATCAGACTTTTCACTTATTAGTGAAAAAAAAATGAACTCTGGAGAGCCTGGTGTTCCAGTTTTTCTTTTAGAAAAATTGACCAAAGACCCAAACTTTTCGGCAATTGAACCATTCTTCATTGATTCCAAATTCATTGTGAACGGAAAATATTATACCTTACATGTATTCCACTTTCCTAGCCAATACAATAAAAACGAAATTATTGTTTCAAAAAACTTATGCTTTTTAGATCACATTTGCAAAGGTGATTTGATCAACATTAATACAGAGAAAGAATCACGATTACCGATTAAAATCCAGGATACAAGGGAACACTTTTTTTCTGAAAGAGGTACCATCATGATGGACTACTCTTTTTTTCAGAAAAAATTTGATGTTAAGTTCTTAAACTCCATAAGAATTACAGTAAACAAAAATACTTCGAAAGAAGATACGATCAAACTACTAACAAAAATTACAGAAAAATACGATTTAAAGTATATTAACCAAATAGAATTAAAAAAACTTTACCTTGAAGGAATGAGCAAAGTCTTCTCCATTCTCGATACATTAAAGATATCTGCACTTATCATATCAATTTTGGCGCTAACAACTTCGCTCGTTTATTTTATCAGAGAAAAATCACAAATGTTAGCTGGATTAAAATCAATTGGGATGAATTCATTTCAAATGTTTCAAATGATCTACTACCAGGCCCTATTTCTTGTTTCCTTTGGAATCTTGTCTGGAATTCTTAATAGTATTGTTTTATCGCCAATTGTCATTTTTGGAATCAATCGAAATGCCTTTGGTTGGGTTCTTGATTTTCAATACCCATTCTCATTTGTAGTAAAACTCCCGATAATAATACCCGCAATTACATTTATAATTTGCTTGATACCCTTCCATTTTCTAAAACAAATGAATATTTCAAAAGAATTGAAATATGAATAATTCTTTACCGAAAAGGTGCTATCTGTAACTTTTATTTATGGCAGGAAGTATCAAAGTTTGTTTGGAACTGGCAGATATGATTCGAAAAGAAAATCTCGAATCAAGGGAAAAAATCCCTACTTCCGATACACACTTACGAGTTTGGTCTTCCCAACTTTCTAGAACGGAAGAAGATCTACGAAAACTACTGACAGCACTTAGAGACAGTCATTATATTTTTATAGTTTCAGTTGTTGCACCAGATCCAAATTTGTTTGTTTACGGAGAAGATGCTTATGTTTTTGCCGAGCCATTCATACTAAATGAACTAAAAAAGCATTCTGAAGATTCGTTAGAAAAACTATACGAAGCAAGTAATTACAAAAGAAAATCTGCGTTTCAAATAACAAGAGAGTTGTTTCCAAAAATCAAAGAATTTAACAACACTCCTCTTGGACGTTCCATCAATGTTTCAGTAATGCTTGAAGAGTTTCAACGAATGCTCACGGCACAAAGTTATGAATACACTGACCAATGGAGAAGAAACAAACTCCAAGAAATTTTCAAAGATGAAATTAATGCAGCTGAAGAATTAGCAAATGTAACTTCTGCTCGAGACATGGATCCGACAAAACGAGCTGTCGACCAACTAAAAGAACAAGGACCAAAAGAGAAGATTGATCAAAATTGGGTCAAAGCAAAAGAGAACTTTTCAACTGAGTTCTTATTACGTGTTCATTTTAGAAAATATGAATTTGATGTAGTCAAAAAACTAATTCAAACAGGTAAACTAAAAGAAGAAAAAGATATAAAGTATGTTCGGGACACTCTGCAATTAATGGAGAATCGAATGGAGCAAGATAATCTTTTAAAAAGATACGCAACAGAAATGATAGAACTTAGGCGGTATGCCCAAGCAAAGTTGAATTTGCTCAGACAAAGCGTTGGATCAAAACAAGAAAGCTAAACTTAATTTTTAAGCCAACCCGACTTATCTAACTGGATGTACACCTGAAAGAAAAATACAACCAAACTTATAAATATCATTCGTCTTTTTAGAGAGAATTGACTGATGGTGTGGTTTTGTTTTTCAGGTAAATACAGTAAGTATATAATTAAATTTACATTAAAAAACAGACCCAAAAATTCTGGCGAAAGAATGGGAATTTTACTTTTAATAGCAGGAATGTAAGTTGCGATTAAAACCAACAAACTTGGGCCAAAATACAATGGAGTTTTTAAATTCCACAACCTATCCTCAGTTAAATCAATGGTTCTTTTGACGCCTGATTCTTTTTCCAAGATAGATACCAACTCTTCTTGCGATTCAATATTCACGATAGGATGAATTTTTTCTTTAGTTTCCAATACGATCCGGCCATAACCACGAAACTTATCGGTGGTAATTTGTTCCAAATCTTTTATACGTATGTTTGCACAATTTCCACTAGAATCAAATTGTTTTAGCGAACCACCTTCGATTTCGATCTTTCCAGATGATAAAATTTCAATTTGTTTCAAATAGTTTTTTCTCAAAAACCAAAAAAACAAAGCTAACAGTGGTAAAAAAATTGTAAAAAATTGAAGCCTCCCTTCTTTAGGAACCTGAAGGCTGTTATACGCTACAAAAACAACAAAAAGAGAGATGACTGACCAAGTTCTTTTTAATAACTTATTCCTGAACAATTGTATATCATATAGAAATATCTTTTTTGTACTCATTAAAAAAACTCACTTTTACGAAAGATTGATTCCATCTGAATCCCAGATTTTTCTAAATTTTCTGAGCCGCCTTCTTCTCTATTTAAAATACAAATTCCTTTGGTGACGGAAATTCCTGCTTCTCGCAATGCTTGGACCGCCTTGAGAGTTGACCCTCCAGTAGTAATGACATCATCCACTACTAGACAAGATTTAGTTTCTTTCCAAAAACCTTCTATTTGTTGGCCTGTCCCATGTCCCTTTGCTTCCTTTCTAACAACAAGTGGGTAAATAAGTTTCCCTTTCCTGTGATATGCTAACGCAATCGAATAAGCTAATGGATCAGCTCCCAATGTCAAACCACCCACAGCCTGGAAGTCTAAACCAAGTTTTGGAATGATTTCCTCGACAAAACATTCTGCTAGTGTGGCAAGTCTTTCCGGATGGAGAGTGATTTCCTTACAATTAAAATAATGATGAGATTCTAATCCACTCGCTAGCCGAAACGGTGCTTCTGAATAACGATATACATGGGATTTCATCCAAAGAAAGAGCTGATTGCGATAAGTTTGGGACATATTCCAATTATTTTTCCAATTCTGATGGGAAAAGAATATTTTTCTCTTTGGGATATTATTTTATTCGACTATAAAAAGTAAGTGACTTTATTTTAATAGTGACTTACTAAAGTAAGTTACTGTAAAAATTCATTGACTTTCTAAATAAACTTACTTACTTTTTTCAGACTACTCCAATATTGATAAACCGGTCTGGTTCGAACCTAGCACTTTTTGACGATTCGGGCCGGTTCAGAGGACCAGGATAGTAAAAACCAACCTCTTATGAGCAAGATGATCCTTAGACTACCTCTTAGAGAGCGAAAAAAACAGAGCATTCAAACTTCCATTTTGCAAGTCGCAAAGCAATTGTTCCAAGAAAAGGGGTATTCTGCGGTTACCGTATCTGAAATTGCAGATTCTGCAGATGTCTCTGTCAAAACCCTCTTCACCTATTTTCGATCGAAAGAAGACCTCGCCTTTCAAGATGAAATTTTATTTTGTGACGAACTGATCAAAAGTCTTCTCAGTAGAAAAGAAACAGATTCTTTGTTTGAGGCATTCAAACAGTTTCTTTGGAACTTGATTCAATCTATTGATCCAGAAGTTTTAATCGAATCATTGCCAGGTTTTCATCCGTGGATGGACAGTCCTGATTTGGAACAGAGGTACTTATTGCTTTGGGAACATTATGAAGTCAGATTATCTGATGCTTTGCAGTTAGAAAGTAATCAGGGCGAGTTCAACCCAATTTTAAGGGTAATTTCAGGACAAATGATATCCGTAATACGCATATTAGGCTCAAAAGCCTTTAAAGAATATTTACAACCGATACCAATTGCACTTAGGCATCGAGCTTTGGAAAAATGGCTCCTTGGATCACTTCAAATGCTGTCAGGGATCCAAGGATATTCAAATGCAACGAAATGAATTAGTTGGTACGTGTTTTGTCAGAAAGAGTTCCAAGGAAGAGAACAATTTTCTTCGTTTCTTCATCCGAGAGATTGATACCTAACTGATGGAATGCCATTTTTTGAACTGCCTCATCCAAAGTTTTGATTTGGCCATCATGAAAGTACGGTCCAGTCAAGGCAATGTTTCTTAAACTCGGAACCTTAAAGAAAAATTTATCCTCTGCTTTTTTAGTTACATTATAAAGTCCAAGGTCAGCAGTTTTATATTCATTCACTAAACCAATTTTTCTATAAGAATTACCGCCAAGTAAATTGCCGGAATGGCATGAAGTGCATCCAGCAGAGAGAAAACTTTTAAATCCCTCTTGTTCTTCTTTAGAAATCGCTTTGTAATCTCCATTGATAAAATCATCAAAACGTGAAGAAGTCACCAACGTTCTTTCAAATGCAGCAATTGCACCTGCTAAATTGTCGTAAGTGACTGCATTTTTTTCATTTGGATAAGCTTTTGCAAATAATGCTGGGTATTCCGAATCTTCATTAATTCGTTTTAACACTTCCTTTTCAGAAGGCATTGCCATTTCCACTGGGTTTAAAATCGGGCCTTTTGCTTGGGCTTTCAAATCAGCAGCCCGGCCATCCCAAAATTGTACAAAATGGAATCCTGCATTAAGAACAGTCGGTGAGTTCCTGTCACCATTTTTTCCAAATGCACCAGGGGATGTAGGAAGGTTGTCTACTCCAGCAGCTTTTCCTTCTACGTTGTGACAAGAATTACAAGATTGCGTTTCATTCAGGGACAGCTTTTTCTCGAAATAGAGTTTTTTACCGAGGGTAATTAGTTCCTGACTATCGTTTTCAGAACCAGGCATTTTTGTAGGTAGTGCACCAATGATTTGTTTTGCTTTCACTTGCAAATCTTTGGTTTCTGGTGACGGTCCACAATTGGCGAGTGCCAAAAATAAAAGGGAAACAAGAAAAGGTGTAAATATTTTTTTGAGCATATCGATCCTCTAACGGATAATGCTGAGATTTGTTTAGAATCGGCAAGTTGGAATTATTATACATTGAGTCTAAATTTGGAATAATTTTAATATGTATCGAGATTAAGCAGTTTGGAAGGTTTACAATACTGGCTGCTTCATGAATTTCGTCGAAAACGGACAATTTTAGTCAAATAAATGGCGTCCAAATTGCAACCAAGTGACAAAAGGTAAAAAGTAACTTCCTGACTCTATTGGCACGATTTATGCTTGAAGTAAGTTTAGATCTTCAGGAGTTACTTATGCTGAATACAAGACGAACCGATCGAATAGAATCTTTGGACTGGGATGATTTGGTCTTAAAACTTTTTTCTATTAATGAAAGACCGGAATTCCTACTCGCAAAAATTGGAAATATTTCTGAACTTGGAGTGAGTGGTTTTGTCGATCAGGATATCCAAATAAAGGACAGAGACCTTGTTACCGGAATCATTGAAAGTGACTTAACCAGGTCTCGCATTTCATTCAAAGGAAAAATCGCCTGGATGAAAGAAACCAACCAAGGACTTCTATTTGGGATCAAATTTTCAGAAGAACTAATCCTGCCCAATTTTATCATTGCCAGGTCAATGGCAGAATCGGCAGCCTAAAGGTTAAAAAAATCAGGATTCTGGACTAGTTTCTAAAGAGAATCTCTCGATTTGAATCCGATCTGTTCCGATATTAGTGGGGAAAGCTATGTCCCAAGTCAAACATTTGATATCTTGGCAAGATTGGAGCGATGGAGAAATCCGGGAACTCCTCGAGTTTGCAGTCTATGTAAAGAAAAATCGGGTTTATTTTTCCGGACATATGGCCGGCAGATCTCTTGCGATGTTATTCCAAAAAACATCGACGAGAACCAGAGTGTCTTTCGAAGCAGGAATGACAGAACTTGGTGGACATGCTATTTTTCTAGATTGGATGGCATCCAACTTCCTACTTTCTGATATAGATTTTGAAGGAAAGTATCTTTCAAGTAATGTTGCCATCATCATGGCTCGACTCAAAAAACACGAAGATCTCCTTGTACTAAAGTCAGGTTCAACTGTCCCAGTTATCAATGGATGTTGCAATTTGTTTCATCCATGCCAATCTCTTGCAGATATACTCACAATAGTGATGGATTCACCAAACGACTGGCAGAAGAAAAATCTCTGTTACATTGGTGTACATAATAATGTAGCCAACTCTCTGATTGAAATCACTGCGGCTCTAGAAATACACTTAACACTCGTAACACCAATAGCGTCCGAGGATTCCATTGTAAAAGATTCCATAGAACGAGCAAAGAAGAAAGGTACTATTTCCTGGGAAACAGACGTCAAAAAAGCTGTGGCTAGTGCAGATTATGTTTATACAGACACTTGGGTGGATATGGAGTATTTCAATGACCCTAAGTTTCAAAAAGAAAAAGAAGAAAGAATTCAGTTGATGATGCCATATCAGGTAAATTCAGAACTCTTAAAAAACACAAAGGCAAAAGTGATGCATGATATGCCAATCCATGCCGGTTATGAAATCACTAGAGAAATGGTTGAAAGCGATCGTTCCATCATTTTTACTCAGGCAGAAAACCGTTTGGATGCACAAAAGGCTGTTATCCTAAAACTTTTAGAAAATCACAATTAGATAAGAAACCCCAAACGAATTTTAATTTTGCTTGGGGTTTTGATTAATTCTTTAGTAAATAAATTTGTATCGTAGAATTGGATTTAGAATCGGCAACGTTATCTCTTTCTCCAATTATCGGAATGATTGAATTGGTATCGATCATTGATTCTTTAGAGAGAATTGATTTAATTTCATCATAACGACGTTTAAGAAGTCGAATTTGAAACCCTATATCTCCCACGGTGTTGACTTTACCATATAAAATCACCTGAACTTTTTCTTCCGGTTTTAGTATCTTTTGACCTAAAACAACGAGTTTATTGATAGATTCTTCGTTTAATCTATGGTCGTCCGGCTCAAAGAAAATGGATTCGATTGGTTCTGAACTACCTACTGGTTTCCAAAAAGAAAGTTTTGATTTTTCGAAGTTACTCCCACTGTCGCCATTACCGTTTAAAGTTTTTTCCACTTGGTCCCAAGGGCAGAAACGAATGTAATCCGTTGAAGAATTTACCGAAAAAAGAAATCCTAACGTTGTGATGACAATGTCCAATGGTTTGGCATAAGATTTTGTTTCGATCACATAACCATTACTTGTTGGTTCAAAACTTTGAGAATGATAAACAGGGAGCAAAAATAGAACTCTATAGGTTCTAATTTCAGTTTCTATAGACTGACATTGAAGAGTAACATTCGATTTTGTATGTAAACGAGTTTCTAATGGTATACCTCTACTGGCGCAAGAAAACAAGCTGAGGAACAAAACCGAAGTGATAAATTTTGGAAACATACGAACTCACAATTTGGAAGTATGCATCATACAATTGTGATAACTTTAATTTACACAAGAACTAATTTAGTTTCCGAATTTCTAGGACAAATCAATTAAGCTACAGAAGGCTTGTAACAATCGCTAAAGGACTCATTTACTGATTAGAGTCTTTACGATTTACCATCCAGGCGCTAAAACCATCTAAAAAATATAAAAAATCAATTTTATCGTCATGTTCAAAATCAAACTTTTGTAAGGCTTCATCATAACAACGAAACCAAACTTCCCTCTCCTTTTCAGAAATAGGAAAAACAAAATGGCGCATCCGCATCCTAGCCGGTCCCCATTTTTCAATATAGTAACTTGGCCCACCTAACACTTGGATCATAAAATCTGCTTGTTTCTCTTTGGCCAAATCCCAGTCACCCTGAAACATCCATTTAATTTCAGAATGAGCAACCAGATCATAAAAAACGGAGACAAGTTGGCGAATTGCCGTTTCGCCCCATTTTTCAAAAAGAAATTTCACATTGGGGTTTGGAGGGGGAGGACCTCCGGGCGGAGTGTAGATATGATCTGGATCCAAATTGATAGTCAGTATTGCGAAAGGGACAGGAAGGGGAAGTCGAATTTTCGACCGAAGCCGAAGGCGAAGCCCGGACTGGCCCGGCCCCGAGGGACGAGGGGTTCGCCCCAAAAAAGAAAACGCCAAGAGTTGGAAACGTAATAGGAAAGGTAAGTGAGTTTCTTTCTAAGATTGTTCCCATTCAGATTTTGGCATTAATTCCTGGACGACAGGCAAAATTCACAAAACTTGGTAAAAAAATCCGAAAAAGGTATACTAAATGGCACTGACTCACCCGCAATCAGCACTCTTTGCAGGAGAAAAACCTTTCCCTATCATCCCTGCTTGTGAACACTTCGCTGGATCTGAAAAACTCATCACTAAAGCCCTTGAGTTGCAAAATAAACTCGGTGGACTTTTCGACATCACGATGGACTGCGAAGACGGTGCCCAAACTGGAAAAGAAAAAGAACACGCTGAGATGATTGTTCGCATTCAAAATTCTGAACTGAACAAACATAAGATGAGTGGAGTTCGTATCCATGATTATACAAACGAACATTGGAGAGGAGATGTCGATATCCTTGTTCCTGGAGCAGGAAATGTAATTGCCTATATCACGATCCCAAAGCCGACAAAAGCAAGTCAGGTGAAAGAGCAAATCACTTACATTCAAGAAGCATGCAAAAAAGCAGGGATCAAAAGAGAAATTCCAATTCACGTTTTGATTGAAACCCACGGGGCACTAAACGATGTATTCGAAATTGCTGCTCTTCCTTGGTTACAAGTTTTAGATTTTGGCTTAATGGATTTTATTTCCGGACACCACGGTGCAATTCCAGCATCTTGTATGAAATCACCAGGCCAATTTGACCATGAACTTCTACGCCGCGGAAAATCAAATTTAGTAGCAGCAGCACTAATGAATGGAGTAATTCCTGCTCATAACGTAACTTTGGATCTAAAAAACATCTACCAAACGTATGCTGATGCAAAACGTGCGCATGATGAATTCGGGTTTTTGCGAATGTGGTCCATTTATCCTGCACAAATCCAATCCATTTTGGATGCAATGGCTCCTAACTTTGCAGAAACGCAAACTGCTTGCGACATTCTAATCAAAGCCCAAGACGCAGAATGGGGTCCGATCCAACATGACGGTGACTTACATGACCGCGCAACATACCGATATTTCTGGGAACTTGTCCAAAGAGCAAAACTCACAGGACAGAAACTTCCAGATGAAGTAGAAAAGAGATTCTTTTCAAACTAAGAATTTTTTAACCATTGAAATTAGTGAGCGAGTTACTTTGGGAACTGGCTCACTTTGGTAAGTCGCAGGAAAAGGTAAGTCACTTTCCTTATTTAGCGACTTACTTTTTTTTACCAGCTTTCTAATTCAAAATCCAAACCCACACTCCTCAACGCCGCCTCTGCATCCAAAACGCAAAATCAATCCCAACCAGAACAGGATAGGAAAGCTAGAAAATATTCTCGCAAAGGATCTCCTTCTATACCGCCTTTTATGAGCAATTTAGCCCAGAAAAGGGAAAAAGAGGGTTCGATTCTCCAAAATTCCGTTTATACGGAAATATAATCCAATATATTGATTTTTTGTTTGCAATAATGAACTGCGAATTAGTTACTGTCCTCACCTATGAGCAAGCGAATATCAAAATCGACTCCCTTTCTTTTCCTTTCGGTTTCCATCATTACGACAGTATTGCCAATAAGTGGTATTTATTCCCAAGCTGAACCGAATCCCAAAGTGGAAGTAATTTCCGAACCTCTACCCCAGCAGCCAAAAGAAGAAAAAAAAGAAGGTTATCAAAGCTCGCAAATCGGTAATCTCTCTGGCGAATATTTGAGAAGTCTGCAGGTCACGAGCAAACAAAGGAAGGCACTCCAAGAGAACAAAAGTCTTTGGTTTGCTGATAAGTTTCGGGTTGGCTTTGGCATCCGTCCCAAAGTGGATTCCTTAAATAATACGGATTTTGATAAATCGACACCTGATAACAGAAACAATGCGTTGACTCAAACACAATTTTATATCTTAGGAGATATCAACGAAAATGTTCTATTTAAGATAACTTTACAAGATGTACGCCTTTGGGGAGGAGAGGTTGTCTCCAGCGCAAATGCCGAGCAAAAATATGCAGCTATTGCAAATGCAGGAACAACAGTTGACACTACTAAACAAAGAGAAGTTGCCATAAATAATTTTATGGGACTCCGAGAAGCATTTTTGGATTTAAAAACAACGAACCAGGCATTCAGATTAAGGACAGGTAGGCAAATTTTAGAATTTGGAGATGGTCGGATTCTTGGTTCTAGAAATGATAGCTTAAATGGAAACTCATTTGATGCACTCAGATTTACTGGTAAAATCAGCAATCATACATTGGACGTTTTTGGATCTGTCATTGGAGCAGAAAATAACTCAAATAGCCTTGTATCAAACAATTCTACAAAGTTAGGTGGTGTAGGAGATTCTTATTACGGGGGTGCTCATTATAACTGGAAAGTAGCAGATTGGTTTGGAATCGATTTATATAATTACAGTTTATTCAAACAACAAAGAAAAGCATCTGCTCCACCAACCCTTTCAGAGACAAGAAACTACCGTGGTGACGATCAACTGAATACTTCAGGATTTCGACTAACCAATAGAACAAAAAATAATGCACTTCCTGATACAACCGGAATTGATTGGATGGTGGAAGCAGCTTGGCAAACTGGTTTTAATGGAGAAAGAGTAACTCCGGATTGGTTGAATCAAAATGGAATTTACTCAACAAATCAAAAAACTGGGGAACCACCTCCGTTTTCAGAAGCAGTTCGATATAAAGCAAATATCGTTGCAGTCCAACTTGGTTATACGCCCGTAAAAGAATTTCGAATTGGAATACAATATGTACAAGCATCAGGTGATCCAAATCGAAATGATTCTAGTGTCGCAACATACAATCCACTATTTGCAACAAGACGGATGGCAGGAGGTTCCTTACCATTTGCAGGAAATGGGAACTCAGGCCTTGTCTTTTGGCAAAATATCAAAGACTATTCCTTACACCTAAAATATGAATCCTCAAATTATGGAACTTTTATCATCAACCCACATTGGTATTATAAAGTGAAACTACAAGATGGATATTATGATAACAATAATTATGTTTCTGGAAGTAAGGCAACAGGAGAAACAGCATCAACAGAAGATTATTTTAATGCGGAAGCATATAATCCTACAAAGCCAAAATTAGGAAATTTAGTAGCTACAGAATTAAACTTTATCTATATCATCACTCCATTTGAAAATGTATCGTTTTGGTTTGGTGCAACCGTAATTAAAGCTGGTGATACTATTCGCAACCAAAAGAATAATCCATTGGAAACAGACCCTCTACATCGATATGATTTGAGTCCAACTGCTACAATGGCTACATTCCAAACAGTATTTGCGATTTAAAAAGTGAACCGCAAATACTGTGATCACATGTTATGTTGCAGAAAACTAGAAACTAAAAATTACTTTAGCTTAAACCTTTCTACTTGAGTGGAAAGGTAGGAAGCTTGAGAAGCAATCTCTGCCGCGACAATTGTTAGCTGGTCAGAACCGGTTGCAACATCTTGGGTACCATTCGAGATACTAATGATTGTTTTGGATATCTCTTCTGTTGCTCTTTTTTGCTCAAATACTGCATCTTCGATTTGTAAATTCAAGTTGGTGAGTAAATTAGAATTTTGAGCGATGTCTTTCGCATTATTTTCTTGTAAGAGCACTGATTCCAAAACCCTTGTTGCGGATGTTTCAAATTCTTTCACTCGGCTATTCAGTAAATTTAAGACCTGCGCCGCTTCGGTTACCTTTTTGTTTCCGTTTTCTACAGCTGAGTTTGTAGATATAACAAGATCGCCAATTTCTTTTACAGAAGCACCAGTTTGTAATGCAAGTTTCCCAATCTCTTCAGCAACTACTGCAAACCCTCTCCCTGCGTCACCAGCTCTTGCGGCTTCAATCGCAGCATTTAAGGCCAATAAATTTGTTTTTTCAGAAATTTCGGTTATGATATCCAAAACTTCACTAATTCGTTCTGCTTTTTCACCAATGTCTTCCATAGCTTTTGTAGATTCATTCATTGCAGTTTCACCTACAACTGCATGTTCCCTCGATTCAGAGGCAAACTTGGCAAGATATTCCATTTCCTTATTAATATTTTGAACTTCTTCTCTAAGAGTTAATACTGATTTATCGATTTCTTTCATTTTGACAACAGCATCCTCCATTGACTTACCAACATTGTCAGCGGAAGCAGATAATTCTTCAATAGCAGCAGAAGATTCTTCAGCGGCTGATGCTTGTGTTTGTGATGTGTCAGAAAGATTTTGTGAGGTGGAAGCCATCTTGTTTGATTGACTACCTAGTTTTTCAACAGTGGATTTTATGTCGGCAATGATAGAAACTAAACTGTTTTTCATTCGATTCATTGAATGTAACAAACTACCAATTTCATCCTGGTTGATTTCCTCCGCATTGATGGCCAGGTTTCCATTGGCAATTTCTGAAGAAAATTCCATAGCCTTTTCTAAACGATTACTAATTTGTTTTTTAAATACAAAGTTAAGAAAAAATAGAACCACTACTAAAATGGCAATTGAAATAAACGTCGTACTTAAAATGACTTTGCGAATTTGATCACTAAAAATCGAATCCGGGATACTAACCTGCAGAGCCCAAAACTGCGGATCTTTTCCAATATGAAAAGGAGAGAAGTAATCGGTATATCCGTCATGTTGGATCGTAAAACTTTTCCCCAACTTAAGATTCTCTAAATAAAATTTAAGATGATCAGGATTTTCTATTTTTTTTCCTAGTTTTGTTTGGTCTTGTCCATACATCACATAAGTTCCATTAGATGACAAAAATGCAATTCTCCCTTGTCCACGAAAAGGCCTAGCCTCTCCAATTTTTTCTTGGAGCGTTGCGATATCTAAGTCGATCCCGGCTGCACCTAAAAATTTACCCTTGGGATATATTGGTACGACAAGAGATATCATTTGGATCTTTTTTCCACCCGCCAAATATTCGTAAGGTCCAAATACTTTTGCTTTATTTGATTTTTTAACTTGAAGGTAATAGTCCCCTGCTCCATTCGGATTATCATAATCCACTAATGGTTCCAAATTTATTTTTCCATCCGGCGTGTGATGCAAATATGGAATAAATCTACCTGTTTTATCATGGCCAGGTTTTCCAACAAAAGCTGAATCACGTCCTTCATAGGCATTCGGCTCATAACAAAGCCAAATGGCGAAAATATCATCGTTACGTTCGAGAATCTCTTTCATACTACTGATGATAGAATCTCTCGGAGGTGAGGTATAAAACAAAGCAAATCGGAATCCCCGAATCACACCCATCATAGCATTGAGGTGTTCTTGGATTTCAAACGACCATTTTTCGGAAGTGACTTTTGAATTTTCCTTAATTTCAGCATTTAGGTCAGTGGCTGTGCGATAGATTTGAAAGGTGGTTAACACAACAAATCCAATAAACAAAATTCCTGCGATGGAAAGAGAGACCCTTTGGCGTATACTCATAAAGATCGATCTTAGGTGTTTTCTATTTTTTGTAAATAGATTACCTATTCTTAAGTTTGAAATCCGGATATTAGATTTGGTAAGAAATTAATTTCCAAATTCCACATTCTTATTTTTGGTAGTTTTACTAAGATTGAGTTCTCTGCCCGCTGGTTTTACCTAGAAAACAATCAAAATAATTTGTCACATGAGATTTAGATCTCCCATTTGGTAGAGAGTTTTACCGTTTTTTTGCGAGACTCATCGGCGACACCCATCTGATCAGTGTTACTTTTTCATAAAAAAACCGAACACCGTAGAGTTTTGTGATCCATTAGATGTTCGGCGATTTAGGAAAAGGAAAAGTGCTTTTTTGAGAATCAAAAAACCTTATTTTTTTACCTTGGTTTTTACGGAGAAATTTTTGTACTCTACATATTCAATATCATCAATTGAAAGTTGGAACACACCTTTCGTTGAATGAACAATGAAAATATCACCTAACTGAGCAACTACGGCTCCAGAAAGAACATCTCCATTTGATTTATGAATTGTTTCTAAAACGCTGTAATGATTATGAATTTCTTCCTCATCATCCAAACCGGTTTTTGTTGCATCAGCGGCAATTTTATTTAATGCTTCGGTCCTTTTCCCTGCATGTTCTTTCTCGATTGCAGAAACCGTTATTTCAGATGGATTGGATAGGTTGTCTTTTGGAGCATCAATTTGTTTTTTTACTGTTTCTGAACTAATCGAAACAAGAGTTTCTGCTTCGGCCTTTTCTTGAGGCGTGACGATACTTTCTTTTTTGGATAAACCACTATCAAAATCAGAAAAGCCTGTTAATTCTTCATTTGTTAACGCATTTGCTGCTACTTTTGCATTGATTAAATACACAAGTTCATTTAAGTTTGGATTTACTTCCAAACGTTCACCAGGTTCCAAAACAACTTCGTTTTCTTCCAGAGTTTTCACTAAACGGTTGTAATTCTCCACAGAAAGTCCTTCATTAATTTCTATAAGTTTAGGAGAAGTTTTGAAAGCAACGGACACTGCACCTTCATAAACTTTCACTTTTGGAACAGAACCTTTTTCCAATTCAAATGAAAAAACTGTTCCACGTACACCAGCCACCATCGTAGGAGAAGTTACAGAAAGATTCTGCGAGGATTTTAATTTTACTGATTTTACAAGTAGGTTTCCTGCCCATAAATGAAGTTCCGTATTAGGACGATTCTCTCCAGCAATATCTCGAAACAATACATCGGAATTATCTTTGATACGGATCACTTCCCCTCGGTATGTTTGTAAATCGACCCGTCCAAGTTTGGAAAGAACCCGATCCCCTGGTCGAACGACATCTCCAATTTTTGCTTTGGCTTCTTTACCTTGCGATAGAATCGTAATATTTCCCTGCAAAAAAGTGACCACTGCACCAGCAGTTTTGTCGTCTGCAGCATTCGACCCAAACTGGAAGCGACTGCATTGTAAGGAAAAGAAAAGGATTGGGATAAGGATCATTTTTGTTTTCATATTTTTTTCCAACTAAGCCCTGTATTAGGAGAAACAATTCAAAGTAATCCCATTTTCAAATTTGTAAAAACAAATTTTTTTTTTAGAAAATTAAATTGGTTTTTGCCAAAATTACAACTAAACACTATATAATTGCGACAGTAGACGCGAACCTGATAAAAAACAGATTGTAGATGTCTTTTCGAAAGTTTTCAGGGATTCGGTGGTTCCCGGCACAAAAACAATTGGAGACAGGATCAGAAACACTGTCAATGGTTTCCGAAATTGGACCAATAAACAAGAGTTTACCGCCAAAAACTCGACCTAGATGGACAGAGAAAACTCACAAATTTTCCTTGGTCTCAAAATGGATCCATACCATAGGAGAAAAAATAATCCTAAATTTATTTTCGTAAATCCGATATTTTTTTACCAAAATCGGAAGACCGACTCAAAAGTTTTGGTTTTCCAATGAGTTGCGATTGGTAAATACTTGTATGACCAGACACAATATATGCAATCCAGGTCGCCATAAAAAAAAGAATTCCTGCCTCCCATCCAAATAATTCCATTCCCATAATTGCAGAAGCAAGAGGAGTATTACTTGCCCCTGCAAAAACAGAAATAAAGCCAAGAGCAGCAAACAATGATAAATGTGTGGGATCAAAATAACCAAAAATATTTCCTAAACTAGCACCTATAAAAAATAAAGGAGTCACCTCCCCTCCCTTAAAACCAGAACCAATTGTAACAACCGTTAGGAGTGCCTTTAAAAGAAATGTTTCTATGGGCAGTTGAATATGGAATGCTGATTGGATTGTAGGAAGTCCCAACCCCAAATAAACTGGGCTGATCCCAAATCCAATCAAAAGGATAATGATGATTCCACCTACCAATGGCCGAAGAGGCGAATACCCAATCAAATCGGAAAACCATTGAGATACATTGTGAACAAGCGAACTGAATGATCGAGCAACTAAACCAGAAACAATTGCGATAGTGACTAAAAAGACAATGATAGTTCCATTTAAATCGATGGGAATTTTTGGATAATGAGAATGTCCTGTTCCCCAAAACAAACAAACCCAATTTGCAAGATAAGCTGCTACTAAAGAAGGAAAAAGTAAATTCCAGCGATAATTTCCGAGGCGAATTACTTCTATAGAAAAAATAGTAGCAGCCAATGGAGTTCCAAATACAGAACTAAAACCAGCACTAATTCCAAGTATTATCAAAATTTGTTGGTCTTTAATTTTGAAAGGAAACAAACGGACCAGCTGATGAGCGATGGCTCCCCCCATTTGTACAGCAGTCCCTTCTCTCCCTGCCGAACCACCAAATAAATGGGTGATGATCGTTCCCAAAAATACCAATGGAGCCATGCGGATCGGAATGATCGAAGAGGGAGAATGAATTTCTTCTATGAGTAGATTATTCCCCTTACTTACATTTTTTCCATATCGAAAATAAAACCAACCGATGGTGAATCCTGCTAGAGGAAGAAAATAAACCAGCCAGGAATATAACTCTCGTAACTGACTTACTTTTTCTAGTGCGACGAGAAATAAAGCCGATGCGGAACCAACAAGGACCGCAATCCATCCTATGACAATGATCCATTGAATTCCAAGGGAAAGTGTTTGGAATTTGGAATTGGTATTCTTAGGATTCGAGTTAGAATTTTCCATCAACTTACCTTTTCCATCAAATGGAAATAGATCTTGCCGAAAACTAACTTTTCAAAATTCAAAATTTCAATACTTAGGTATTGACCTAAGTATTGAAATCAATTATCATGTCAAAATGGTCAAAAGGAACTACAGCATTGATGTTGTTTTGCATGCCTTATCCGATCCGACAAGGCGACAAGTCATCGAACGTTTAGGAAATGGACCAAGAAGTGTAAGTGATTTGGCATTGCCATTTTCGATGGCTATGCCTTCTTTCATGCAACATTTGGATATTTTGGAATCTTCCCAACTGATCTATACTGAAAAAGTTGGAAGGGTTCGTATTTGTTACTTAAACCAGAATCCATTTTCCGTTATGGAAAATTGGTTACAGGTGCAAAAATCACAATGGGAAACTAGGTTAAATCAACTGGACTCATTTTTATTAAAAACGCGGGGGAAAATATGAAGCAAGAATCAAATGAAACAATCAATCCCGAATTGGATTTGGTGTTGGAAAGAATCGTCGAAGTACCAGTGGAAATGGTTTGGAATGCTTGGACAAAACCAGAGCAATTAAAACATTGGTTTACGCCAGTACCCTGGAAAACGATTGATTGTAGGATCGATTTAAGACCCGGTGGAGAGTTTTATACTTTAATGCAATCACCAGAAGGAAATTTATTCCCAAATAACGGCTGTTTTCTGGAAGTGGTTCCAATGGAAAAACTGGTTTTCACCGACAGTCTACTTTCAGGTTTTCGACCTTCAGGAAACAGCTTTATGACTGCGTTCGTTACAATGGAATCAATTGGAACTGCGACAAAATACAAAGCAGTTGCCAAACATAAAGACCCTGAAACAAAAAAACAACATGAAGACATGGGTTTTATGGATGGATGGGGTACCGCGCTAGACCAACTAGTCGCTTTTACAAAAACTTTACCACGATAAAGAAAAATTATTGTTAGCCGTTATACGATAACGGCCGACTTTTCTAATGCTTCAATTTCCTTCTTTTTATTCTTCATAAGTGTCTCTGCTTCTGATAAATAAGATTCAAAGGTAGAAAAATCTTTTGCTTTAATGGAACCACAAAAATGAAAATATATCGTTTTTGTTTTTTTCAAATAAGAGTATTCGGGAAGGTTGGAATAGCCCATCATTCCACTCACAACAAATACATCCAAATCAACATTAAATTTATATGCAATCTTCATCACACCCGTTTGGAATGGTTTGATTTCTTCAGTAAAAGTCCTCTCGCCTTCGGGATACAAAAAGATAGACCTTGTTTTTAAAACTCGGAGAACATCCGTTTTGAAGTTTCTAAAATTAGGTTTTTTTTCAGAATAAATCACTGCTTCTACAATGGTCTTATGCATCATAAGCGGAATGATTTTATACCTTTGAATGATATCGCCACCTAAATAAGATAATTTTACATTCTTTGAATTAGACAAATAAGGAAGCGCAACTATGAGGGGGACTTCCATTGCATTTGTATGATTACATATTAAAAAACGATTGTTCCCTTCAGGGTCCCAGTTTCCTTGTTGAAAATCTAAAGTTCTACCAGTGAGCAGGAAAAAAGAACGGTACCAAAAATATCCCAAATAGTTATTGATCCGATTCGACCAGCGATCAAGGCCTGTGATCTTAAAGATGTAAGAGAAAGACAAACCAATAGGAAAAAGAATCACTAGAAATGGAATTGAATAACATAATACTACAAAGAATTGGAGTTGGCCCATGTGAGAATGGGAGCCGAACCCAAGAGTTGGTAAACAATAAATTCGTATCTATTTTCTTAAAATTAGAATATTTTTGGATGAAAATCGATAACGGTTCAAACAGAAAGTTCTAAAAGAAATTTTGAGATTGGATTTCTAACAATGCTAATTTTACCTTCGATTTGATCAACAAGCATCCCGATCAATTGTAATCCAAAACCTGGTGAGTGATCGAATGAAATCGATTCTGGTATCCCCACTCCGTTATCCGAGTATTCTAAATATATCTTCTTACCTTCACGAAAGATTCTTAGTCCGATTTCTGCATTAGTTATTTCACCAAAAGCATGTTTCATTGAATTGGTAATTAGTTCGTTCAGGATGATTCCAAGTGAAGAAAGAAGTTTTACATTTAGTTCAATTGGTTCTTCCAAAATATCCATCTTTACTTCCACAACTTTTGGGAAGATACTTACAATTTCCGCAAAGATTGCCGGAAAATAGTCTTGTAAGGATACAGTGTTGTCTGTTTCAGAATGATACAATTTATCATACAAAACAATCATACTTTTGATGCGACCAGCAGCTTCGTAAAGGATGGTTTGCACATTACTTTCAGACTGCGCTCGTGCTTGCAGAGTTAAGAGAGTAAAGATAGAACTCATGTTATTCTTCACACGATGGTGAATTTCTTTAAGAATGTTTTCCTTTTCAAGTAATAGTTTTTGAATTTTTGATTCTGATAGGTTTCGAACGCTAACGTCTCTTAGAATCACAGTGAATAATTTTTCACCTTTTACGGAAATTTGAGAAATGGATGCTTCAATGGGAAACTCTTCACCGTTGGATCGAAGACCACGAATTTCGCCAAGAGCTCCCATGGCTCGACGACTCACTCCTGTTTTAGAAAATGAATCGATATGACTGTCATGTTGACTTCGAAAACTAAGTGGGATCAAACGGTCTAACGGTTTGCCAATGATTTCATTGGCCTGGTATCCAAACATTTTTTCCGCTGCTCCATTAAAAAGAATAATCTTTTTAGACTGATCAATGCTGATGATTGCATCCATCGCAGATTCAATGATTTGTGTGAGTTTTGCCTCTGATTCTCTTATCCGATTCATAGCATTCAAACGATCAGAAATATCTCTGCCTACTGCAATATATCCAATCGGCAAATCACTTTCATCGTTTAGTAGCACTTGGTTAATTTCAATATTTCGAATGCTACCATCCTTTGCAAATTGAACCACTTCTCCAATAAAACTACCCTCCGAATTTACTTTTGCTATAACATGATCAGCCGTTAGGCCAAGATAATCTGTTTGGAGAACTTCTAAAACGGATTTTCCTATCACTTCTTCAGCTTTCCACAGATAAATTTTCTCAGCAGCTTTATTCCAATAGTTGATCCGATGATTGAAATCAGTGCCGATTACCGCATCCAATACATTATTCAACATATTCGCTTGTTTCGCAATATGGCTTTGGACATTGTATTCTGCCGTGATATCACGAAATACAAGTACAACTCCCCTTGTATCACCATTTAAATCTTTGATGGGAGATCCTGAATCAGAAATTTGGTATTCTGATCCATCTTTAGAAATCAGAACCGTATGGTTCGCAAGGCCAACGATTGAGTTAGTTCGCAAAACTTTATCAACTGGATTTTCGACCAAAGCCCTGGTCTTAACATTCACAATATTGAATACTCGATTTATTTCAAGTCCCTCTGCTTCATCATGTGTCCAACCAGTCAGTTTTTCAGCAATAGGATTCATCCGAATAATTTTTCCATCACTATCCGTAGCAATGACACCGTCACCTATTGATTGCAATACGGTCTCAAGATGTTCTTTTTTACTTTTAGTTAATTCATTGGCTTCGAAAAGTTTGAATGCCATTTTGATAGAAGCATCAAGGACAGTAAAACCAGAGTTTTTGACAACGTAGCCATAGGATGTGATGGCTTCAGTTTTTTTAACAATGTCTCTCTCCGTATGAGAAGAAAGGAATACGACAGGGATTTCTTTATGATTTAATATTTCTGTAGCGGTTTGAGTTCCATCCAACCCTCTTCCGAGATCAATGTCCATTAAAATCAAATCAAAGGGTTTTTCCTCTCGAATGATCAGTTGGATGGCATTTTCTCCGTTTGTAACATGAGTTACAAGATACCCACCTTGTTCTAATTGGTTTTTCTCAAACATTGCCAGGAGGGCTTCGTCTTCCACAAGCAAAATGGATTTATCAGCAACTAGAGTCATGAAACATCCTTTGTGAATTCCGAATGAGAGTATTAGGAATTCACAAACTACATATGATGACAAAAACGAAATTTAATTCAATCAAATAATTAGAATTTTTCTAAACAAAAAAGTTTATGCATTATCGCTTTACCCAAATCTCTGTTAGTTTTTATCCTTTAGTACATGCACTACGATGAAAAGACCGCATAAAAGAAAATACAAAGAACCAAGTCCCACCATCCAATTTCCAAATCGATTGTAAATTGTAGAGGTTTGGGTTATTGGAACAGAGGCTACGAGAACCCCATCATTTTCCTCAAAATAATCGAGTGTTCCTTTCGCACGCCCGTATGCATCGTAAATTCCGGACAAACCACCACGAGTAGAGCGAACTATGGATGATCCATTTTCTATCCCGCGGAGAACCGCCATTTCCGTATGAAATGGATTGATTCCTTTCCAATCGGAGGCAGGGATCAAACTAATTCCCGCACCCAATTCTCCATGTTTTTTAGTTAGTTTGAGATTATCGAAATCATAACAAATTGCAACGGATACTTTTCCCCAACCCAAATCAAGTGCTTGGATCTCGGAGGGAATATGGGAGATTGGTTCACCTGGTGGGATGAATTGTTTGAAATAAATTTGGCGAAAGGTTCCATCTTTTCCAACCCAACGCAATTGGTTTTCCATAAAAAATTCATTTTCCTTTAAAGGAATAATGTAGGCAGCAATGATTTCGATTTCCTTTTCTAAGGCAAGAGAGCTTACTCTTTTTAAAAAGGAATTCTCCTCTTTTCTATGAATGAGAACGGCTCCTTCGTTCCAAACAACAACCTTGGCACCTTCCTCTGCAGCTTGTTTAGTCCGACTTAAAACGATTTCAGTATTCTTTTGATTTTGCAAAGGATCCATCCACATGGTCTGAATTTCTATTTTGGATGTCACTGTTCCGACTTTTATACTTTTTCCTTCAAGCGGTATGGTCAAACGGATCGTACCATAAAAATACAATCCAACGAGAAGAAAACAAGAGAGACAAAGATATCGAAAAGATGTTTTGGAAATTTTTGAATTAGAAAGGAAATCAAATAAAGTTTGTTCTATACTTCCGTTCACAAAATAAATTAAAAAACTAATTCCGGTAGCACCAAACAACGAAGCGGATTGTATCAAAATCAAATTGTTAATCTGGCTATTTGCGAACATTCCCCAAACACCTAACTCAGAGAAGGAACCACCGATCCATTCTGTGACCATAAAAAGAATGGAAAAACTTAAAATAGGTGACAATTGTTTTGAGAATTTGATTCGAAGTTGGTTCCAAACCCAAAGTAACAGCGTAAAGACGATCCCACTTTGAATTCCAGATAGAACGGCAATCATAATATGAAATGGTTCTGAAACGATCCTCATAGTTGATAAAGTTTGAAACAATGTCATGGCAAAGAACAAAGTCCAAACGGAGTAGCCAAGTCGAATGAACCGTAAAAATGGAACCATTGCAACCCAAACAAAAATGGGCATATTCCAATTCATCCCTGTGAACCCAACGAATAGACCACCAACTAATAATAAAAACCATTTCTGATCAAAATATTTCATGAGATTTTTCCAACTTTATAATATACATAATTATTTTTAACTTTTAATGATCCCACCTGCACCCAACCATAAGTATTGAAGTGAATCTAACCAAAGTTTTTCCAAGTTTTGATTCAACTGGAAAGCTAATATAGGAATTCCAAAAAAACAAGAAGCAATGGACAAAGAAAAAGATTTCCAATTGGTAGATTCAGGAAGTTCCCCATTTTTTGCAGCGAGTGTGATTGCTTTCTGGATGATTCCTTCAACTCCATCAGCAACTAAACTTTCAATTCCTGAAATATCAGGGAATAGTAACACTCGTTCAGCGGAAGTTAATCGATGAATTTGAACTGACTTTTTGGTTTTGGCCTGAAACGAAATAATTTCTAAGAGAATCCTTGGATTTTTTTTGGACTCTTTAGCCGTATAACGAAATAAAGCAGATAAGATTCCAAACCCAGATTCAGATAAATTTTTTTCCTGAACAAAAACTGACACTTGTAAACTCCAAATTTGGATGTAGTGAAGGATTAGATCTCCTTTTTCAGGAAAATAATTGTAGAACGTTGGCTCCGATACTTCTGCCATTTGACAGAGATCTTTGATTTTTATTTCTTCAAAAGTTTTTGTTTCGAGTTCGGAGAGAAAGGCGAAGGTGAGGTTCGTCCTTGTTTTGGCAAATTTTCTTTCTTTTAATGGAAATTGCCGGAGGTTGTCCAAATTCTGAGGCATATATTATTATGGCCATATATATTTTTATAGTCAACAATAATTAATTTCAAAATTCACTCCAAATACGAACTATTTCGATTTTTTTTTAAGAAAGAAGAAGAATTGGTTTCGAAAAAAGTGGGATAATGGTAAAGGGAGCGTATTGGGTGGCGGGTCTAGTTCCCCACCCTAATCAGGGCGGGGAAATTTTATCTGCGGGCGGAACTTAAATCCAATTCCCTATTTCTTCGCATGAGGATGGGCATTTCGATACACTTCCTTCAACCGGTCTCTCGAAACACTTAAATATACTTGTGTCGAAGATAGAGAAGCGTGACCAAGTAACTCTTGTACGGCGCGAATATCAGCACCCGCGTTCAAAAGATCAGTAGCAAAGGTATGTCGGAACTTATGGGGAGTGATCGCTTTTTCCATTCCCATCACAGTTCTGCGTTCTGATAAAATATAACGAATTCCGCGAGTGGTTAATTTTCCACCACGTTGGTTTAAAAAAATTTCCTCCGGGTCGGATGTCCCGCGTTCCTCTAAATAATCTCGGAGTGCAGTTTGTGCTTCTTCACCTATAAATACAAAACGTTCTTTACGTCTCTTTCCCATCACTTTGAGCGAAGTTAATTCATGGTTAAGATCACTTAATTTGGCATTAACCAATTCAAATACACGAAGGCCAGTGCTGTACAATACTTCAACGATGGCTTTGTCTCTCTTTCCAAGCACTTCTGCTTTTTCACCGTCTTCATAATCAAGGATGTCTTCTGTTTCGATCGGAGTGAAGTTTTTAGGTAACTTCTTTTTTGTTTTGGGAAAACTAACTTGTAAGATGGGGTTGGCACCAATCTTTTCTTCTCGGAATAAAAATTTATAAAAAGTTCGTAAGGAAGAAAGTTTACGGCTTTGGGTTCGTTTGTCTTGTTTTTTCGTAGATTTTAAGTCTGCAAAATAAGCCCGCACGTCCAGGACATCTACACTCAAAATGTCAATTTCCTCTTTCAAACAAAACTCAAAGAAAAATTTTAAATCACGCAAATAGGCAAATAGAGTATGTTCCGAATAATTTTTTTCAATTTTGAGATAGGTTCGGTAACTTCGAAAAAGGTCAGCCATGGCTTGGGGAAAATGGTCGGGGATTTGGACTTCAAGAGCTGGCAGGGTCATACAAAGAAACTATCGGCAAAGTTTTCTTTCTCCTACGGCAAAAAAATACTATACAAGTACTTACATTTTGTTTAGTGTTGAAAACGACAAAAAAAGACATAATCCAGAAAAAATTCCCTCACCTTTCTAATTTGTCCCAGGTCTCATGCATAATGAAGCCAGTCCGGAAGAGAAAAAGAGTGGAATTCGGAAGGGATGGGTTCATCCTTGAGAGAGTCGGTTCATAAGAGTTTTTTTGGAACCAACTGACCCAGTCCCCTACCTAGTCTTTCGGAACACCGATTTTAGGAGAACGTTTGATTCATGAAAAAAGAGAAAGCTGACAAGGCTCAAGAAAAAGAAACCGACCAAAGAAAGCAGGCAATTGATGCAGCGCTCGGCCAAATCGAAAAACAATTCGGTAAGGGTTCCATCATGCGCCTTGGTGCCGATACACGTATGGCAGAAATGAACGTTGTATCCACTGGATCTTTGGATTTAGACATTGCCTTGGGGATAGGCGGGTTTCCTTCCGGTCGTATCGTAGAAATCTACGGACCAGAATCTTCTGGTAAAACAACACTCACTCTTTCTGCGATTGCAGAAACGCAAAAAAAAGGAGGCATTGCTGCCTTCATTGATGCGGAACATGCTTTAGATCCATCTTATGCTAAAAAATTAGGGGTCAATGTAGACGACCTACTGGTTGCCCAACCAGATAATGGGGAAGAGGCTCTGGAAATTTGTGAATCACTCGTTCGTTCCAACGCCATCGATCTCATCGTCATCGACTCTGTAGCCGCACTTGTTCCTAAGGCCGAGATCGAAGGAGATATGGGAGATTCTCACATGGGACTCCAAGCGCGTCTGATGTCCCAAGCCCTCCGTAAACTCACGGGAACCATTTCAAAATCCAATACCACTGTCATCTTCATCAACCAAATCCGTATGAAGATTGGGGTTATGTTTGGAAGTCCTGAAACCACTACTGGTGGAAACGCGTTAAAATTCTATGCTTCCATTCGATTGGACATTCGTCGCATCGAAACTCTAAAAGAAAAAGAAGAACCTGTTGGTAACCGTGTGCGAGTGAAAGTTGTAAAAAACAAATGCGCTCCTCCTTTCCGACAAGCAGAGTTTGACATCATGTATGCGAACGGAATCAACAGAGAAAGTTCTCTCATTGATCTAGCGGTTCGCCACGACCTAGTTGCAAAAGCAGGTTCTTGGTATTCTTACGGTGGAGAGAAAATCGGACAAGGAAAGGAACAAGTGAAAAACTTTTTTCTCGAAAATCCAGATATCGCATTTAAAATTGAAAACCAAGTTCGAGATCTCAATAGCCTCCCACTCATGGACCAATCCAAAATCCAAACCAGAGAAGTGAAATCCATTGAAAGGGACCCTAAGGAAACTAAAGAAACAAAATCTAAACAACCTGTTAGTTTCTCTACCGAAGCAGAAGTAGATATTGCTGTTGGAGAATAAAACCATTCGGCTTTCTTTTTAGGAACCATTGACCGGTTCGGGGTTTCCCGGGCCGGTTTTTTTTTGCTAAAACTAAAAACGATCAATCATTCCACTGAAAATTAGTTCCTAACATTTGATTTACGGCACCAACGAGCCTTTCCGGTTCCCATGGCTTTGATAAAATGATACTATTTTTATCCGATTTATAAACGGATAGAATGTTTTCCTTAGTGGCAAAGCCTGTTACAACAATCACTGGTAAATCTGGATATAGCTTCTTTACCGCTTCCACTAATTTATCGCCCGTTAGGTATGGCATCTTAACGTCAGAAATCAGAAGATCAGGTTTACACTTTTGTAAATATTCATAGGCAATTTCCGGATCTTGAATATCGACAATAGACAATTTGACATTATCTAATTTACGAGAAACAAAGGTTAACTCTCGTTTCATGGAAGATGAAATTGATTTTATATCATCTACCATTACTATTTTATAAACTTTCTCGTCTTTTGAAAGTTCCGTTGCCTGGGACTCTACCTCTTGTATCAATTGGTCTATACTATTCGGAACCATACTAATCCTCCAGATTTGTTGGTAACAATATCGAAAAAGTTGTGCCTTCACAACGTATACTTTCTACATCTATTTTTCCTTTATGTTTTCGAATGATATCCATACTGATGGACAAACCAAGACCCGTTCCTTCCCCAGTTTCCTTGGTTGAAAAAAATGGATCAAAGATTCTTGACTGAATGTCTTCTGGAATTCCTATCCCGTTATCTTTAATTTTAATTTCAGCAAATTGTTGGTTATTCTCAGAACAAATACATCTAGTTTTGATTTCAATTTTTCCTGGTTTTTCCCCCTGCGTGTCAGGAAATAAACCATGGTTTTTCTTTTCTTCGATTGCGTGGCCAGCATTCACAAGTAAATTAATAATCACCTGACCAATCTCTTGTGGATGACACGGTATTTCAGGTAGATGTTTATCAAAAGAAAACTCAACCACACTATCGTATTTTATATTATGATGACTAATATTAATGGCGGAATTGATTATCTCGTTCAAATTACACTGTATAAAACTTTCTTCTTTATTTACATGAGCAAAACTTTTAATATTACGAACGATTTCAACCACACGACTAGCACCGTCAATTGACTCCTCCAAAATATCAGATGTATCAGAAAGAACATTCGATAGATCAAAACGATCCCAATCAGTTAGAATTTTTGATATCGTAGGATCCGTATTATTTTTTTTAAGCACCGAATGGACATTTTCCATTACTACCGCAAGCTGTTTGTGATACCGCTTCATCGTTTCCAAATTACTTGAAATAAACGCCATTGGATTGTTTATCTCATGCGCTACTCCCGCAGCCAATTGACCGATGGTTGCCAACTTTTCACTTTGTAACAATTGTATCTCTGTATCTTTTGACTTTGAAAGATCATTTAGATAAACTAAAATAGAAACTTCTCCATTATATATGATCTCTATCGCCCAAAAACTAATCCATTTTTTTTGGCCATTCGAAAGAATTATATTTTTTTCTACAACGTTTTGATCAGGAGCAAATCCGTTATTCGAAAGAGATTGAATAAATTCAAAAGGATCTTCCCCATTCAAAAAACCAAAAATCTCAGACACTTTTTTATTTCTCATCTGATTTTTGTTCTGCGAAAGAAGGATTTCAGAACTTCGATTATAAAATTGGATATTACCTTCAACCAAAATTAATATTCCATTCGGAGAACATTCAACGATTGATTGCAAATTCCACTCACTTGCTAAAAGCAAATCTTCAGTTCTTTTGCGAATGAGTATATGAACTAGTTCTGTACCAAGCAATTCCACTTCTTTAAAATCGATACTCTCATACTCTGTTCTTTTATTATAAAGAGTTAATTCTACCGATTCATTGTCTTTTATATTGAATTTAAGGGGTAATTCCCGAATCGTGCCAGGTAATACAGTTGTGGAATCTATGGGCATAAAGACTGAATTAGATTGGTCTCTCATCGTATAAAGCCCAGATTCTCTAACGACAACTCCGTCGCGACAAATACGAACAACACCCCAATTACTTTCCGTTAGTTGTAAGGAATAACGTAACGCCAAAAGTAAAATGCTTTCCTCTCTTTCCATAAGAGAACTTTTTTGACCGATCTCAATCACAGCTTCAGTTCTGATTTCTGTTTTTTTACGTTCTGTTATATCAATATGAGTTCCAATCACACGAACTGGTAGATCATTTTCGTCTCTTTCCACTACCTTACCACGACTCCAAACCCAGATGGTTTTTCCAGATCTAGTAAACATTCGAATTTCTAAATCATGAGAATCAAGGGAACCGTTCAGATAGTTTTCAAATAAGGATCGAATTTGTTCACGGTCTTCCCAGTGGACCAATGTCTCCCAATGTGAAAAATTTTGCGGGAAACGTTCCGGTTCAAACCCTAACATCCTCGAATATTCTGGGCTAAAATAAGCCTTACCAAGACGAAGAGAAAAATCCCAAACGCCACTTTGCCCACTTTCTAATGCTAATTTAAGTCGAACCTCTTCCTCTCGATTTTCAGGAACACGAATTGTATCTAGATTTACAATGTATACAACGCTCCGGTCTTCCGAAATGGATTGAGAAAGTAATTGGAAGGAACCCTCCAAACGAGACAAGATAACCGGGAAAGAGGACTTTTCTGACCGACGAACCAAAGAGTAACGGATCTCCTCTTGGATTTCTTCTTTCCAAAATAGTGCAACGAAATCCTTACCTAAGAGATGAAAAAAAGATGTCTGAAAAAGTTCCGTTGCAGAAGCATTGCATCTGAGGATCTTAAGATGATTGTCTAAAACAAAAGAAGGTAATGGGTTCCCATCCCAGGCAGCTTCCAACTCCTTCTTTGCATTTAGTACTTTATCGATAGCCTCGCTGATTTCCATACAAACCTACCGACAAGATATGACGAAGAAATTAATCATTAGCTTATTTTTTTTAACCCTCCAATGCCAACTCCAAGAAAAGAAAACAGAAATCGCGTTTGCAGAAACTAACATTTATGATGAATGGGCTGGTTTTACTGACTCAGATCTTCTTCATAAAAATGAAATGGATCTAAGTTGGAAAAAACTAACGACTACTAAGGATACAATCACCGACTACCTGAAAGGAAAAAACTACCAACCAAAAGTAAAAACGGTTGTTTACCCATTTAGTGGAATTGATGTCTTAAACCTTTTTTCATTTTATCCCAATGCCGATCGTTATATTCTTTTTGGACTAGAAGATCCTGGGTATCCAAATCAATACAGTATACTTTCAGAAAAAGAAAAACAAATCGTAAAACAAGGAATCAGGAATCTTTCTGATCATCTGGCCGGTAGAAATTACTTTACTTACCGAAAAATGAAAGAAGAAACTAAGAAAAAAGAACTCAATGGTGCTTACCCCGTATTTGTTGCATTCCTTCGCCGAATGGGAAAAGAAATTCTTGATTCAAAAGAAGAAACGATTGAAGGGAAAGGCATTACTTACAAGGGATTTACGATCTCCCTTTATGATACTAAACAAAAAAAACAAGAATCACTTACATACTTTAAAATATTTTTGATTGGGAATGAAGGAACTTCTGGTGATGGTTTATATGAATACTTTTCGAATCTTTCTAATATTGGAATTTTTACGAAGTCAGCTGAATATTTATTTCATGGTGAAAAAAGAAAATTATTTAGAGAACTTCTATTACAGAATGCAGAGTTTATAGTCCAAGATGAATCAGGCTTTCCTATTAGATTTTTTCCAGAGAATCTTTGGAATCGTCAAGTTTTTGGAAGGTATGAGAAATCCTGGAATTTATCTGGAGCTGTTACTCCAGAAGCCCAACCAGAGCTAAAAAGTTTAAGTGATCACTCAAATGACAATACTCTTCCCTTTCCTTTTGGTTATGGTTATTTAGGAACCAAGGACAACCGTCAGTCGGCCGTCCTAGTTTTTTCTAAAAAATAAGAAAGATCACCCAATGGATAATGGATCGGGTTCCATCAATCCACAGTGGTGGGATCCCAACAAGTTCGGAAGTTTTCATTCCAACTGGAAATTTCCAACATATCTTCGTCCGATAAAACAAAATCAAATACATTCGCATTTTCTTTAATACGAATAGGATTTTTTGATTTTGGAATTACCACATGACCTGCTTGTAAAGACCAACGGATTAATATTTGAGCATTTGATTTTTGATAACGATTTGCCAATTTCGTGATCCGAGGATCTTCTAACTTTTGCCCGTGAGCAAGAGGACTGTACGCCTCGAGTATAATTCCTTTTTTTAAACAATACTCTTTTAACTCGATGTCTTGTAAAAAAGGATGATATTCCACTTGATTCATTGCAGGTACTGTCCCGGTTTCTTTTAATAGTTCTTCCAGGTGTGAAACCATAAAATTACTGACCCCAATGGATTTCGCTTTTCCATCTGCTTTTATCTTTTCTAAAGCCTTCCAAGATTCGTTTCTTTTCCCTGAGACGGGGAAATGAATTAAATACATATCAATATATTCAGTATCCAATTTATTTAACGAAACATCTATCGCACGTAAGGCGGAATCATAACCTTGGTCAGCATTCCAAAGTTTTGTTACAAGAAAAATATCACTGCGCTTCACACCGCTTTCTCTGATTGCAGCACCCACTTCCGACTCATTTCCATAGATAGCAGCCGTATCAATATGGCGGTATCCTAAAGATAAAGCTGATTTTACCGCATCCAGGCATTCTTTCGGACGAGCTTTCCAAACTCCAAGTCCCAACTGGGGGACGGAAACCGATTGGTTGGATTTCAAAGCAGAAGAAATTTTAAGATTTGTCATAGTGTAGATTTTAGACTGAAAAAATCCCAGGATAGAAGTACTATCCTGGGACTCACTCCAAACTTTTGAAATTCTATCGTTTGGATCCGACAGGCTCGGGAATGGATGCAAATTGTAATTGTTCCCCATTCCAATCGGCTCGATAAGTTCCTTCGCCGATGGAACCTGCTAAAATTTCTTTCGCTAAAGGACGATTGACAATTCGGTTGAATACACTTCCAAGGGGTCTTGCACCAAATTTTGGGTCAAAACCTTGTTCTCGCAAAATATGTTCAGTGCTTTCCGAAAGTTTGATGACAATCCCTTTTACCTTCAATCGTTCATTCAACTGACGAACTTGTTTTTCGATTAGTTTTTCCATGATCGAAGAATCTAACGAATGATAGGTTAGAATCGCATCCAATCGTCCCAAAACTTCTGGCTTAAAATCCATCTCAATGTTTTTCGAATTTGTAGTCAAAATGACAATGGTATTTTTAAAATTTATAGTTCTACCTTTGTTATCTGTTAATCTACCTTCATCCAAAATTTGAAGTAGTATGTCAGAAAAATCAGGATGTGCTTTTTCCACTTCATCAAAGAGAACTACTGAGTATGGCTTTCTTCGAATTGCTTCTGTAAGAATTCCGCCTTCATCATAACCAACGTAACCAGCAGGTGCCCCAATGAGTTTCGCAACAGAATGTTTTTCCGAATACTCGCTGAGATCTAGACGTACTAAATTGGTTTCCTGATCGAACAGAAATTTTGCAACTGCTTTGGCCGTTTCGGTTTTTCCTACACCAGTAGGTCCTTTTAGCAAAAAAGATCCAAGTGGTCTTGATTCTGAAGATATTCCTGCATAAGAAGTAAGAAGAGTATCTGCAATCTCTCGAATGGATTCTTTCTGACCATAAACGACAGTATTCAAATCTTCTTCTAAATGAAGCAAATTATCCTGTTTCGTTTTTAGGATCTTTTCTACCGGAATCCCAGTTTGTCGCGAAATAACAGCCGCTATGTGATTTCTTTCTAAAATCCAACTATTTTGGAAATTGCTTAGTTCTTTTTCCAATTCAGGAAGGACTGCATATTTCAAACGGGAAGCTTCTGTATAGTCTGCTCTTTGTTGGGCTGCATCCAAATCAAACTTCACTCGATCGATTTTATTTTTGATAGAAGCAATTTGTTTTAAAGAGTTTACTTCTTTTTCCCAAAGAGCTTTACCAGCTTCGAATTTTTTTTCTAAACTTTCGATTTCCGTTAAAATCTCTTCGTTTTTCTTTTCTACTTGAGCAAAGATTTTTTTGGAACGAATTTCACTTTCCAACTCTACAAGTTCCGTAGGCATTGCCTCAGCCGAAAGTTTTAAAGCAGATGCAGCTTCATCTACCAAATCAATTGCTTTATCTGGTAAAAATTTATCGGTAATATATTGGTCAGACAAAAGCACTGATGCATAAATTGCTTCATCAGAAATTTTTATCCCGTGATGAATTTCATGTTTATCGCGGATACCCATAAGAATTTCAATAGCATCTTCTTTGCTAGGTTCATTGACTGGAACTGCACGGAACCTTCTTTCTAATGCTTGGTCTCCCAAAATGTATTTTTGAAATTCATCCTGAGTGGTTGCACCAATACAATGTAATTCGCCACGCGCCAAAGCCGGTTTCAAAAGATTGGCGGCATCCATAGCCCCATCGGTTTTACCAGCACCCACCAATTGGTGAATCTCATCAATAAAGAGGATGGCTTCTCCCGATTGTCCTTTGATATAACGAAGTAAAGCAGTTAACTTTTCTTCAAACTCACCACGATATTTTGTTCCAGCCATCAGTTGGCCCATATCCAAAGAGTAAATGGTTTTTCCTTTGAGTACGTCTGGCACTCTACCTTTGACTATCTGCTCTGCTAATCCTTCCACAATTGCAGTTTTACCAACACCTGCACTACCAACTAACACAGGATTGTTTTTTGACCTTCGGCCAAGAATCTCCATCACTGAACGAATTTCTTTACTCCTTCCAATGACAGGATCTAATTTTCCTTCCCTTGCCAAATCATTCAAATTCACGAGAAAGTTAGGTACCTCTTCATCTGTTTCCTTCACTTGTAAATCTTCATAATTGATCTTTAACTCAGGAAGGACCTGCGGCAAAAATTTAAGAAAGTCAGCCTCTTTCAGCTCCTCTCGCCCATTTTCGGCAGCGCGAGAGGATGCCATTGTAAACCATTGGGCCAACTTGGGTGAGGTCCTTAGGGACTCAAAGGGAATCTCTCCAGAGGCGCGGGCCTGCTTTTTTAAAAATTCATCTACTGTTGATTTATACTTAATTAATGTTTTGCCCGAAACGGAAGTCGGTAGGGTCATAAATCCCCAAACCAAATGGTAAGGAGTAATTTCTGTATTCTGTCTCCTCATGGCCTCTGTTTGCGCAATGTCCAAAGCTCCTTGGACGTTGGAATCATACTGTTTCATCGTGTCTCCCCTATTTTAGCACTCTAATCATTCGACTGCCAATTCCTCGTTCTTGTTACAAGTTTTTTCATGGAAAATCACTTTCTTTCGCCTATCCTCGTCCTATTATAGTGCGAATGTTTCGAAACTGGCTTTCTTTTTTCCTCAATCTATCTAAATTTCCTTCAAACGAGGCCGGAAGGAACTGCCAAAATCAAAAAGCGGACCAGGTTCTGCCTTCACTAAGAACCCGAAAGTATTGGATTCTCCTCTTTGCTAGCATTTTCTGGTTTCATTCCCCTCTTTGGGCCTTTCCTCTTTCCATCGAAGAATCAAAAAACTACAGGGACATAGGCAAATATTTTGAGTATGTCGTAGTTCCTGAACAAGAATCTAGTTTGGACAGAGTTTTAAGAGAGGATACTGTTTGGCGACCAAATCCGAAAGCAACTATCTCTTTTTCACAAGTGAAAGATCCGCTTTGGTTGAGAATTACATTGATCCACTATGGAAATTTACCCCATACCTTTTTTTTGCACTTTTCAAGTCCAGTCGTAGATGTTTTTGAACTACATGCACAAGTGAAAGGAAACTGGATTACACAAGTTTCCGGAGAACAAGTTCTACAAAGAAACAAACCGATATACTCCCACATACCCGCATTCCCGATGACTCTCTCACCCGATGAGACACGAACGATATACGTAAAAATTAATTCAGCAAATCCAATCTTTAATTTTGTTTCTATTTATAATTCACGAAGTTTCATCGCCTTTTCGAAAAAACAAGATATATTCTTCGCTGCATATTTTGGCGCAGGTTTTATGATGTTTTTATTCAGTCTGTTCTTAGCGAATACTTTGCGTTACCGGAAATTTTTCTTTTACTTCTTCTATTTAGCAACGGTTCTCTTGATTAATTCGTTTTCCACTGGATTTATGCAATACATTGAAATTGGAAATTCGCATACTTGGAAAAATTATTTATTTCCGATCACGATCTATTTGACTTCTGTCTTTGGCCTACTTTTTACTATAGAATTTTTAGAAACTGAAAAAAACTTTCCCAAGGTCAACAAACTTGCAAAAGGTTTTATCCTATTATTAATCTCATTAATCTTTACAATCTTTTTCTTAGAGTTAAGAAGCTTCATCCAGTTAGGTGTTTCTCTTGTAATCATTCCTATTTTACTAGTCCTCTTCATTTCTCTTATGGCAGTGATCAAAAGTAAGAAAAAACTAGAAGTGATTCTTTTCCTACTTGCTTTTGGTTCCATTCTTCTTGGAGGCGCATTGAATACCTTGACTGTTCAGGGTTTCATCAAACCCATTCATTTATCTTCCTATTCATTGCCATTAGGCTCCGCCATAGAAGTATTCTTTTTGTCAATGGCCTTGGTTCTAAAGGTTTCTGATTACAGAAAAGCAACAGAAGAAAAACAAGAATTAGACCTCCAGTTAAAAATTGCTCAGAAACTCCAAAGTGGACTTTTACCACAAAAAAGAACACATGCAAATGGTTATGCTTTAGGGTTTCGTTATTCACCCGCATCCGATATTGGTGGTGACTTTGTTCAATTCATTGTCAAAGAAAATGAAATAGGTCTATTTCTCTGCGATGTTTCTGGCCATGGAATTCCTGCTGCAATGATAGCATCCATGACAAAAGTTTCCCTTCAAATCTGGGATGATTCACTCGAAAGGCCAGCCTATGCAGCGGAACGAATCCGTTTATCTCTTCTTAGTTCTCTTTCAGGACATTTCTTAAGTGCCTTTTTTGTTTATCTACATCCAGAAAAAAACATCATGAAGATTGCCAATGCTGGCCACCACCCGATGATTTTTTTAGATCGGAATGGACATATAGAACATATCACAAGTCCAGGGCGGGCGATTAACGAATACATCGAAGCTCAAGTAATCGAAAAAACACTACCTCTCCCTAAATCCGGTACATTGATTTTATTTACTGATGGTGTGATTGAAGCAAGAAATTCGACAACGGGTGAACTTTTTGGAGAAGAAAGGTTTCTCGCCATTTTACAAACATTAGCCGACAAAGACCCGCAGACGATCTGTGACCAAGTGATCACAGAAGTAGAAAAATTCCAAAAGTCAAAACGTTCGGACGACGACATTACAATATTAGCCATCTCTTTAGATAAAGAAACTTAAGAAACAATCCAGTGTGATAGTTTTTGAAACAAATCGTTAGGATAAAAAGGTTTGGAAATAAAGTCATTCATTCCTACTGAACGAATTTTGTCTTGTGTTTCCAGTTGTGCGGAAGCAGTTAAAGCAATGATTGGTAAATTTTTCCAACTAAGGTTTTCTCGAATTCGTTTTGTTGCCATATAACCATCCATATTCGGCATATGTAAATCCATTAAAACTAAATCAAACTTTCCTTTGCTAAGCTTTTGTAATACTTCTTCACCATCATCTGCTTCTTCCGATTCAATACCCCAGCGTTTTAAAAAACGAATCACAATAGAACGATTAATTTCAATATCGTCAGCAATAAGAATTCTTTTGCCGGATAGATCAGAATAATCCTGTAATGAATGAATCTGTTTATTGGTGTTTGATTTCCCGATTTTACATGGGAACGTAAAAGAAAATTTTGATCCTTTTCCTAACTCCGACTCTAATTCAAGATTACCTTTCATTAATTCGACAAGGCCTTTTGATATAGCAAGCCCAAGGCCAGAACCACCGTATTTCCTGGTTGTATCTTCACTTGCTTGAGTGAATTTCTCAAATACATATTTAAGTTTCTCAGGAGCGATTCCAATTCCCGTATCCTCTACTTCAAATCGGATCACTACATCATTGCCGATTTTAGAAACCAAATGAACACGAAGAGTAATTTTTCCAATTTTTGTAAACTTCACAGCATTCGATAATAAATTATTTAGAACTTGCAACATCCGAGTGGGATCAAAACAAATACTTTCCGGAAGTTTTTCATCGATTTCTGCTTGGAACAATAGGAGTTGTTCTTTGGCTTTTATCTCAAAAGAAGAACAAACAGAGCTAATAAAATCTTTCAGACTAAAATCAATTTCTTCTATGATTATCATTTGTTCTTCAATTTTATTAAAATCTAAAATATCATTGATCAACGTAAGGAGTGTTTCACTAGAGAAACGCAGATTTTTTAAATATTCGATCTGTTCTGGTTTTGGATTGTCTTCCATAAGCCACATAGAAAGCCCAATCACTGCATTCAGTGGGGTTCTCAATTCATGGCTCATGTTAGAAAGGAATTCTGACTTGGCACGGTTTGCATCCTCAGCTCGGATTCTGGAATCAATCAGTGCTCTTTCATATAAAATCATTTGAGAGATATCCAAAGAAACGGAACGAGACCTGATCATTTCGTTATCTTTGGAATAAATAGCCGTCGCAGATACGTTTAAAAACAACGAGCTACCATTTTTTCTTATAACTTCAAATCTTAAATTATCAATCCGACCTTTCTCTTTAAAAACAGGAAAATTCGATTGAAAGATTAGTTTACTCTCTTCAGAGAGAAGATCAGGCCATTTGATTTTTCCAACCAATTCTTCTTCTGTGTATCCCAACCATTCCTGCTCTGTTCGATTGACTTTTACAAAATATCCATTTGCATCTAAACTATGGAATCCAACAGGAGAATTTTGATACAAATCGTCAATCTCAAACAAACGATCTTCAATTAGTTCCTTCTCAACCAAAATTCTAGTATTTCTTTTTAATACAAAGATCATCCATAATATAAGTAAGGATAAAATAAAAAACAATCCGCCTGAGATTGAGATCAATCGAATTGTAAATTTACGATTTCTATCTTTTTCTAAATTTTCTTTTTCTAATTTTTTGTCTAAAAGCAATTGAACTTCTTCGCGAAAGATATCCATTCGTCTTTTACTTTCAATAAAGTCCGCTTTCTTGGGTCGATTTTTGGGAAAACTTTTTATAAAATTTTGAATGTATTCAAGTTTTAGATGATTGGCCCGAATGATGGATTCTAACTCGTCGTTATATGCGAATTCGCATTCTTCTCTTAAAGAAATCTCAAGTTTTTCCATTTGAACGAGGGAATTTTTATACGGTTCCAAGAATTCAGGATCCGAAGTAAGAAGGTATCCACGTACTCCGGTTTCCGCATCTTTTAGATAAGAAGAATAGCGATTTAACAGAGCATTCCAACTGCTCTGGTCTTCGTATAAATCACGATCCATACGACTTTCATACACTTGATAAAAGAAAAAAAATGAAGAGAGCAAAAGTAATACAAGAAGTCCCCATAAAAAACCTAGATAGAAGGACTCGAAGTGCTTTCTCTGGAAGTAATGATTCATGGGATCATCCTTTGGTAATACAAAAGAATGATCTTGTCAATTGATTAAAGCATAGCTTTCCAGGCAGGAAAATATAGATCGAATTCCGTTCCTTTACCAATCGAAGAATTGACAAGGATTGTTCCACCCATCTTCACCATGATTCCATAAATGATTGGTAACCCCAAACCAGTTCCTTTCCCACCTTTGGTGGTGAAAAATGGATCAAAGATTTTTTCAATGATTTCAGGAGGGATTCCATCTCCATTATCAGCAAAACCTAACTTCCAATACTCAGTATTCTTCATAAATCCAACATGAAGTAATTCAGATTTTTCATATAAAACTTTCGAAAGAGTTATTGTAATTTTTGGATTTGGTATATCTTGTAATGCAAAAACTGAATTTTCATATAAGTTCGAAAGTATTTGAAATATTTGAATTGGATCCGCATTCACATAAGCAGGTTCATTTCCTAAGTCGGTAAACAAAGTAATTTGGTTAGAAGATACAGTTCGCACCTCTTTTAAAACTTGTAATAAGTTTTCTCTAAGATCTAGTTGTTTGGAAATGGAATTGTCTATTTTTGAATAAGTAAGAATTTGTTGGATTAAGTTTTTTGCACGATCCAACGACTTGGAAATTCCTTCTATCGCAGGAAGGGATTTTTGAATTGCTTCATTTGTAGCACCCTTCGACCATTCTGAATTTAAAAAAGAAACATACGCCAACATTGGAGTGAGTAAATTATTAAAATCATGGGCGATACCACCAGCAAACGTTCCCAACGCTTCTAATTTTTGCGATTGCGCATACGCACGCTCTAAAACAATTTTTTCCGTGATGTCTTTGGCTTCTAAAACAATATATAAAATTTTTCCAGATGGGTCTGTTAAAGAATAAAAATCGCAATCAAAGTATTTCTCTCTTCCATCTAACAAATTATAACTGACAAATACTTCGAAACTTTGATTTTTTAAAGCCAACTTCATCCCATAGATTAATTTTTTTTTAGACTCTTCATCGGAATTCGAAAAAATAGACCGAATCAATTCCAAACCTTGGACATCTGTTTCCTCTCTTTCAAAAGAAATCACAGCGTTACGATTCATACGAATCACATGTCCTTGTAAATCCAAAAGAAAAATTGCTTGTGAAGAATTATTAAAAATACCCTTAAACAACTGTTCATTCAACTGAATTGAATGTTCTAATTCAGATAAATCTGAAATATCATGAATGGTTCCAAAAATCCTAAACCTTGAGTCTTCAAACTTTTCTGCTTCTAACCAAAGGTTTACTTTTTTTCTGCCAGATTTTGTGTTTAAGGTGACAATCATTTCCTTAGAATGATTGTCTTTCAGCAAATCAGCCCAAACGACTTTGATATGATCCTGTTCTCCCTCATCCAGAAGGGCCCATACTTTCTCCATCAAGGGAATTTCAGCAAAGTCAAACCCTAGAATTCTATACAACTCCAAAGACCATAGAGTATTTTTTTCAGGAAAAATTACTTCGAAGTGACCAAGATGAGAAATTTTTTGTGAACGTGTTAAAAGTTCTTCTCCATGAACTAACATATCCCATGCTTTTTTTTGTGACTGTTTTAGGCGGTAGGCTTCTAACTCGCGATTCACAACAAACGGCAGTTTGATGATTGAAGATTTTGGTAAAAATTCGGCTGCACCTAAATTTAAAAATTCTGAAGCTGCTTCTTCCGGCAAAAATTCAGTAATAAGGATCACTGGTAATTCTGGATTAATCTCTTTGACTCTGGAGATCACATAACGACCGTCGAAATCAGGAAGATAAAAGTCAGAGATCACAATATCCCAAGTTTCATCATTAATTCTTTGTTCAAATTCTGATTTCCATTCAGCTCTTTCTGAAAATATGGAAAACCCAAAGTTTTGTAAAACAGATACAATTGCTTTGTAGGAAGCAAGGGAATCTTCAACAATCAGTACGTTGAGTTTCTTTTGGATGTCCATGATTTGAATTACTGATTAAAAAAACCAAATACTGGTAGTTCCAAATCTCCCAAAATTTCTGCCCTATGCCGATAAGCAGTTCCACGTCCTTCCGCTAGAGCAAACTTACCTTTTGAAAAGTCATTTGGTGAAAGATAAGGAGTGTTTGTTTCTAACCGAATTAGTTTTTTTCCTTTTTCTTTTGCCAACAAAGATTTTAAATCTTCTGTTTCTGATTCGATGATTTGCACTGAAGCATCTAACGCACGCTTCATGGTATTTCGACTCACTGGTCTATGATTGTTGATTTGGTGAATGACAATACGATCGATACTTGGATCCAAAATAAGTTCTTTGATTGGTTCTCCATCACCAATACCACCATCCAAAAATTCTTGTCCCTGAAATTCTTGTACTTCGTATAAAAAAGGAAATGCGATTGATCCCATCACTGCATCTAGAACGTTCCCTTCAGTGATCAGTTCTCTCTTATTTTTTGAAAGATTTGAGACTGCGATTCCTAATTTTATAGGTAAGTCAGAAAACTTTTTATTTCCAAGATAAGGATATAAGATTTTGCGAGTGGCTTTTCCAGTAAGTACCCCACTATAACCATTTAAACCTTTGCGTAACAATCGACCAAGCATTGACAAAGAATTTCCTTCCCAAAAATCCTTTTTTCTTAGTCCTAAAATGAGAGATTCAAATTCGACCATTTCTCGACCAGTCGCATACAGCGCACCGATCATTGCTCCAGAGCTTGAACCTGTGACAACCGCAGGTTTAAAACCAATTTCTTGTAAACCACGCACAAATCCTGTATGGGCAAAAAAACCAAAAAAGGCGGATTTCAAACAAAGAGCAGAATACTTTTTCGGAAAGAAGAGTTCTATCATAAGCTTTTGCTAAGTTTAGAAACAGACCACGATCATGTCAGCCACGAAGTAATTTTGAAACCAAAACTTTTGTCATATCGTAGAACAATACTCCAATAAATGCAACCAGTATCGCTGAAGAAAACTGAACAAAGTTAAGTGGCACAAAATGAAACATATCATTCAAACCGGGCAAATACATAGACAAAAAAAGCACCCCAATTGTCCCCGCAAAAACTAAACGAATGATTGGATTAGGTATCCGCATCCGACTCCACATCGACTCATGGAGCGAACGATTGGCAAGGATCAAGAACAAATTCGAAAATACTAATGTAACAAAAGTCGCCGTGCTCACAACCTGAGGGCCTGAGTTTCCTTTCAAAAACAACTCTGTGATCCAATACGATGACACAACGGATAACAAAGAAATGGCTCCTTGGATCAAAGAATTGATAAATAATTCTCGATCCAAAAGCGGTTCTGAAGTTTCGCGCGGTTTTCTTTTCATCAGATCAGATTCTTGCGATTCTCTTTCAAATACAATTGTACAAGTGGGATCAATAACCATTTCCATAAATACAATATGAATGGCCGATAAAACAACAATGGGCCAATCAAAAATAATGGGCAAAAAAGTAATACCGACAATTGGAATATGAACTCCAATCAAGTATCCTAATGCTTTTTTTAAGTTATCAAAAATTTGTCTTCCAATCCTTACTGACTCCAAAATAGAAGAAAAAGAATCATCTAACAAAACAATGTCGGCAGCTTCACGTGCCACATCAGTTCCTCTTTCCCCCATTGCAACACCAATATTGGCAGTACGCAAAGCAGGAGCATCATTCACACCATCCCCTGTCATGGCAACAATCTGCCCATCCGCTTTTAGCATACGAACGATTCGCCATTTGTCTTCTGGGCTTACCCTGGAAAATATATTACAAGTTCGGATGACAGATTGCAGTTCCGCTTTATTCAAACTTGCCAATGTCTTTCCTGTATAAACCAAATGCGAATCTTTTAATCCAATTTGGTCTGCAATATTTTTGGCTGTTTCTGGATAATCCCCAGTAATCATAATCACACGTATTCCGGAATCGTATGCTGTTTTAACTGCCAAAGGAACAATCTCACGAATGGGATCTAAAAATGCTAGGAGCCCATAAAATAAATATTCAACATGTTTTCTATCTTCCGGAACATCCAAAGCTGGCGTTTTTGATTTGGCAACACCAAGAACTCGATATCCGTCTTTTGCCAATTCATTGGTTTTTGTTATCCAAAAATTTGATTCTATAGAATCAAATTGACATAAATCAAAAATTGCCTCAGGTGAACCCTTAGCATAACTATGGTAGACATTTTTTTCTTTTATTACACGAACCATTGTTAAATGGTCAGGCGTTAAAGGAAAATCCTTTACAGACAATAGTGCCGAATCTTCTACTTCATGAAAAGAAACCAAACAATCGGAAATTGCAATATCCATCGGATCAAAACTCGGATGTTTAGATGCACAATAAGCAATTTGTAATAGTTTATTTACATCTTCAGAAAGATTTGATTCTGGATGCAAAGTGACAGTTTCGGATTTCGTAACAACAATCCCAACTTTCATTTTATTTTGTGTAATCGTGCCTGTTTTATCGGAACAAAGAACTGTAGCTGCACCTAACGTTTCGATAATAGAAGATCGCCTAACCAATACATTTTTCGTACTCAAACGGAAAGCACCTAAGGCAAAAAATATGGTTAAAACCAATGGTAATTCCTCGGGCATCAAACCGATTGCCAACGTCAAACCAGAAAGAAGACCATGCAACCATTGGCTCTTTACAATTCCGAAATAAAGAGCAAGAATGACACATAAAGAAGCCGCTACAATGAATAAATTACGCACAAGACGTGCAACCTCTATTTCGAGTAATGTTCGGCCAACGGTTTCATCCGCAATTTTACGTCCAATTTTTCCAATTTCTGTGTGATTCCCAACAGCATTCACTCGACAAACGCCCTCTCCACTAACAACTAACGAACCACAAAAAACAGATTGGGACTGCGATTTGGAAACAGGGACTGACTCTCCGGTTAACAAAGACTCATCACAAGAAAACATCCGATCGGAGATTAACTCGCAATCGGCAGGAACCCTATCCCCTTCGTTCAAAATCAATAAATCATCATAAACGACATCTTTTCCTTCAATACGAATGATTTGTTTGTCTCGAATGACATTGGTTCTTGGACTTGCAAGAGAACGTAAAGCAGAGATAGCAGTTTCTGTTTTTTTCTCTTGATAAAAAGTGATCGTGATGATACCGACAACAGAAAGTAACAACAAAAGTGCCTCACCCCGATCACCCAAAAGCAAATAAACGATGCTGATGGAAATGAGAAGCAGAATCATTGGTTCTGTAACGACCCCAATGAACATCTGAAAAATCCCTTTCTTCTTTGAAGAGCTGATTTCATTGGCACCATATTTGGTGCGGTTTTTTTTAACCTGTTCCTGGGTTAAACCCATAAGGATGTATTCTGAAATTTGTTTTGGAATCGAAGGCATATTCTTAATTGATTTGCTCTTGTTTTTTATAAAAAATCTGTTTAACATTCTAGAATGTGCGATACCTCTCTTGCCACTGAAAAATTTACCAAAACTCAAAAAAGAATCTTTGCGAAAAACTCGGATCGCGAACCAAACGAAGCACAATCAATACTCCACGTTCCTCGTTTAGAACATAAAAAAGGTTCAAAATTACGTACAACGTACATTGAAATTCCACAAACTCCCGTTACTTACGAAGTTTTTTTGAGCAAACCATTTCACATGTGGGGTGCAGAGATGGGTGTGAATGAATTCGGGCTTTGTATCGGCAATGAAGCAGTCTTCACCAATCTAAAAATACCCAAAAAAAATAATGGGTTAACAGGAATGGATTTGATTCGTTTGGCTTTAGAAAGATGTAAATCTGCAAAAGATGGATTATTTCTGATTACCGAATTACTAGAAACTTACGGGCAAGATGCGTGCGGAGGGTATGAAAATCAGTCTTTCTTTTATCATAACAGCTTTATCATTGCCGATAGAAAAGATGGATATGTCTTAGAAACTGCGGATCGTTACTGGGTAGCAAAAAAAATAGATTCTTTTTATGCCATTTCGAATGGACTCACCATCGGTTCCGATTTTGAATATTCATCACCTAACTTAATAGAGAAACTCCGAAAAAATTCGAACCAAGAATTTTCTTTTAAAGACCATTTTAGCGATCGGTTTTTTACTTATATGAGCCATTGCAAAGACAGACGAAATTTACATCAAAAGACTGCAGAAAGTTTAGAGCAGGAATACGCTAGTTATACAACGAAACTTGCTATGGATACTTTAAAAACCCATTCAATCGAAAACGATGAATTTGAACCGTCTTCCTCCTCAATGAAATCATTATGTTTGCATGCCACAGGGCCCACTACACCAAACCAAACTAATGGAAGTTTGGTTGTTGAATGGGATACCTCTGAAACAAACCAAGATCCACTCAGGGTATTTTATACAGGAACATCCACACCATGTTTAAGTTTGTTTAAACCATTTTATTTTGGAACAAAAAACTTCATTGATTCTTCAAGTTTATCATCAAACAAAAATTATTCAGAAACTTTATGGTGGTTACACGAATCAATTGCAAGAAAATCCAACTTTGATTACCAAGCAGTTCGATCGATTTTACTTCCTGCACTTATCGGCTTACAGGAATCAATTTTAAATAATTCCAAAGAGTTTCTTTCTCCCCAAAAGAAGGAAGAAGTCCAATGGAGATTTTTAAAAGATCATGTGAATGTTTTGAAAAAAATAGACGAAGAACTCATTCGTTCCAAAATCGGAACTAGTCGATGGCAAAACCCATTCTTTCAACTGTATTGGTCGGGACAAAATAAAAAATTAGGAATTCCGTTCCGCTAACAAAAGAATCAATATGTCATTGACATTTGTTCCGGTAGCACCTGTAAAAAGTAATGCCCCCACATCTTTCAATATGGGATAGGAGTTGGAATTTAATAATTCTTTTTTTGGATCCCAACCTTTTTCCTTCATCTTTTGGGCAAATCCTGGCCCAACGATTCCACCAGCCGCATCCGTTGGACCATCCGTTCCATCTGTGCCACAAGAAAGAAATAACCAATCCCGATCCAGATGAGCGATTTCGGTTAGGATGGCCACACGCAGTGCCGTTTCTTGGTTACGACCTCCCAATCCCGTTCCATAAACCGGACATACAAGTTCCCCTCCGATTAGAATGGCTTGTTTTTTACCATTTGCTCCAACACCGAATAACTCACTTACGATTATTTTTGCAGTTGATTCACTTGAATAATCCCATGAATCGGAAATAGTTTTGACTTCATAACCAATACTATTAGCTTTTTTTTCAATGGCCTTTAGGGAAGAAGTTAAATTCCCCATCACATAATATTCACTTCCTGGATAACTTGGTGCAGAAGCAATTACATTGGGATCATCACCTAACACATCAGAAATTGCAAAAGTATATACTTTTAACTTTGAATTGAGTTTTTTTAAGAGTTTACCTGCTTTCACAGCAGAATATTTTTTTCTTTCCGCATTGATTTCTTGAATTGTTAGCCCTCTCTTCAATAAATTTTCATTTATTTCAACTAAATCTTTCAGCTGATATCCATTTTCTGGTATTTCAAAAAGACTAGACCCTCCACCAGATAATAAAACAATTAACTGATAATCTTCACCTAATAGTAAAAGTTCATCCAATACTTCTCGTGAATATAATTCGGAATTTGTATCCGGTATTGGATGCGCTGCCACTCTACACTTCCATTCCCCCATACTTCCACTTTTTTGGATTTCTTTTGGAAGATGGTTATACTTAGTAAGGATAAAACCAGCCTCAACAGGAAAAAACTTTTGAAAAGACAATGCCATCGAGTAAGCTGCTTTTCCTAGAGCAAATACATAGTTTTTCTTCAGTGGGCTCGTAAATATCTTACAAAGATCAGAATGTTGGTTCCAAAAATCTGAAGAAAGATATTCGGGAGTTGCACTTCTCACACCTTCCCAAAATAGTTCTTCAATATCTTTTCTTAAAGCGTTCAGTTGTTTATTTCCTTGTTTTTGCTTTAAGGGAATCATACTGAATCCCAGAAGGAGTCAAACGTCCAAAATCTAAAACATCCGTTGGACAAAGAGATACACAAGCAGAACATCGCACACATTGCACGCTATCCATAGGTATCCCCCTACTTGCATAACCCATCACATCAATACCTTGATGGCAATTTTTCGTACAAATGTTACAAGAGATACATTTCTTTTTATCAGAAAAAATTCGAAAACTACTAAAACGAGTATAGATATGCATCAAAGAAGCAAGCGGACAAAACATACGACACCAAATCCTTCCAGAAAAAAGGAAGTAAAAACCGACTCCGACAACACCAGCAAGCCCAATGTCAACGATGAGATCATAAAGCCATTTTATTGAATCCGCAATAACTTCAGAAATTTCTAAACCTGGATTTATATTTTTTCCGTAAACTCCAATTAATTTTAATGCTGTTAACAAAAATGCCAAAGCCAAAATGTATTGCCCTGAATGTTCCAATCTATAGGCCCATTTTCCATGAGGCATTTTCTGCCTATGTTCATCTCCTAAAGTTTCAGCAAGTCCACCACAAGAACAAATCCATCCGCAATAAGCACCTTTACCATATCGATAAACAAGGAAAGGAATAAACCCAAAACTAAATAGAAGACCGTAACCTAACCAAAAATTAGTGATCTCTCCATCATACAATACTCCCATACTGAGTGGCCATGCCAAAATAAACCCATAAGCCTTCCAATAGGCATCGTTCGGAAATATTTCTGTTCGAATGTATCCATTCGATGCTCCTAAATAACCAAAATCACCAAGTGTTGGTAAAATTAATTCAGGCAACAAAAACAAAAAGAAAACCTGGACAAAAATTAAGCTTATCGTTTGGTAAAAGATATATTCAGTTTTTCTAACCAATATCCTTCTAATGCCAAAAAATACAATAGTTAGCGAGTATAACATTGTATAGTGGAAAGATGGATATTTGCCAAAAAGAGTATAACCAAAATAAGTGGCAGACAGGTATACGTAGAGAAAGTAAAAAAATACAAATAGTAGATAACTGTTTCTTAACAAAACCCAAGAAGAAATTTTCAGGTGATTCAGATTCCATTTTAAGTATACAAAAAAGGACAAAGACAAAAACGAAATGGTAGCAAAGGCAGTTGCTAAAGGCGAAAACCATCCAGGCCCATAAAAAGAAGCCTTCCCAAAATAAGCAGCACTTGCAAATGAAAAAAGAGAACTAAATCCAACCCAATCAGAAAGTGATTTTTCATTTTGAATTTTAATACCTAATTTTTTTAAAAAATGGGTAGGTGCCGTACTCCCAATCAAAATATAAACCAGGTCAAATTTGATTTTGGCCGAACCTACAGACGTTTTCACAAATAAGTTCTGATCATATATTTCAGTGACTTCTGATTCAAGTTGGAGATTGATTTTTCCATCTCGAACCAACTTTTCCAATGCTTCTTTATTTTGTTGTTTCGGTCGTGTCAGCTCTTTCCCTCTGTATACCAAGTTTACCAACTTCGCATAACGTGAGCAGGCAATCGCTGCTTCGACCGCACTATCGCCGCCACCAACAATCACAACAGATTTTTCATTCGAATCATAAGGATCAAAAAAACGATAAAAAACAGATGGATTCGATTCCCCCTTCACACCCAATCTCTTTGGATCACCCGATTTTCCAATTGCGATGACAACGGAATGAGTGAGAAACGATTCACCTGTTTCCGTTTGCACCATATACAAATTGCCCTCTGGCTGGATGGAAACAACACGTTTCCCGGTTTGTACTGTGATTGTATCTTCTTTGATTAGAGAATTCAAATATTCTAATAAATCTTCTTTTGTCGAATCTGAAATTTTAATCCTAGATTTAGAATCTAATCCTTCCGGTTCTGCGAAAATAGGTTTTTGTTTTGGATAACTTTGAATGGTTTGGAATGGAGTATTTGCTTCTAGAAGAATAAACTTTTTTCCTAATCGTTTGCCTTCATAAGCACACGATAAGCCGGCAGGTCCTGATCCAATGATCACAACATCCAAACAATCTTCTTTTTTTTCACGAATGTGTTTCCAAACATTCACCCCACTTTCAGCAGCAAGTTTTAGTAGTGGAACACCAGTTAAATCACCGATGATAAAAATGTTAGGTAGATTCGTTTCATACGAATCGGATAATTCTGGGTAAATTTCAACAGGGCCCATCGGGGCAGATTTGGTTAACCAACGAAAATAGGATGACGGCCACATACTTACTGATTGGACTAAATGTTTAAAAAAAAGATATGAATTTAATCTGCGAGTGGAAGTTGGATGATAATTTTTGTTCCCTCCGTGAGCATACTCGTGACCTGAAGACTTCCACCTTGTTCCGTAAGTAACTCTTTACAAACAAGTAAGCCGAGGCCAGTTCCTTTTTCCCCAGCAGTTCCAAATCCTGAATCAAATCGTTTTCCTTCGATTATTTTGGCAAGTAAATCAGGACTGATACCCACACCGTAGTCTTGAAATCGTATTTCCATATAATTGGCGTTTTTTTCAGTTTCAATTGAAACCTTATGATTCGGGTGAGAATATTTTATCGCATTGGACAATATATTACGTAAGACTGTTGCAGTCATCCGTTCATCGCAATATACGAAATGATCTTCTGAAACCTTTGTTTCCCATAAAATCCCTTTGTCTTTTGCCTGAATGCTGAGTAAGTCTAAAGCATTTTTTAAAATCGAAGAGACATTTAGATTTTTGGGATTACATTGAGTTTTTTGCGTTTCATTTCGAACCCAATCCAATAAGTTCTCCAAAACCAGATAAGTTTGGTTTGTACTTTTTTTCAGTTCCGTTAAACCAAAAAGAAGTTCTTCTCTTTCTGGCAAAGAATTTGTTATATAACCCAAATACGTACTGATTGTGCCAATTGGGCCTTTCAAATCATGAGCTAGGATAGAAAAAATGCGATCTTTATGATCATTGATCCTGGCCATTTCCTTTTGGATTCGATTGATATTTCTTAAGAAATAAAACATAAACAAAGCAACAAAGGATAAACACGATATAACGGAATTGATACGAAACAAATCCTGTACTTCTTTATAATATAATAACGTTCCTTTTTCAAATACACCTGGACTTCCAAAAAACTCAAACCAGATATAAAAGCTCGTATTCATTAGGAATACAAAAAAAATCCAACCCTTTTCATCATATGAAAAAATCACAAACGGCACAATGGCAAACACTAAGAAATAATAGTAAAACCCACCAGATGTTCCAAAACTGATTGTTGAAACACAAAACAAAGGAACTGAGATTGTAAACACCAAGAGAATTCGAGAGACAAAATACCTCCCCCTCGTATTTAGATAAAAAACTAAAATTAAAGAACAGATTACTAGAACATGAATGAAATTCATGATTAGATAATGAGGAGCACCTGCAATTACAAAGAAAATGGAATATTCGATATTTGAAAAAATTCCTAAAATGGCAACCAAGTTGGAAAGTTGAATACGAACGGAGGTTTCTAAATCCAAATATTCGACTACCCCTAAATTGAGTAATCGAAATACTCCTAATCGATTTAACAAAGTTTTCATCTAATATCGATCGTAAAGTATGTTACGTCATCTGACAAACGAAATGCAAAATTTCGAATATCCTTCTTAATTTTTTCGTTTAATTCAGACAGAGATAGACTAAATCCACTTGCTAATTGTTCCCTTAGCCTCAATTCTCCGTATAATTCCCTATTTTTATTTTGACTTTCCGTTATCCCATCAGTATAAAAAAAGAAACGATCCCCCGGTGAAAGTTGGTGAAAAAATGTTTCCAAGAAGATATCTTTTTTCCAACCCATAATCGGCCCTCTCCCTCCAAGCGGCGCTAAGGTATTAGAAACAACATTCATTGAATAAGGACTAGGATGTCCCATCACTGAATACTGTAAAATCGACTGTTGTAAATCAAAATGACTAACAACGGCAGTGATATAATTTTTTTCAACTACAGGTAACATTTTCAAATTCATCTCTAACAAAAAGTTAGCGGGATCTTTTACTTTAGGAGCAATCTCTAAAAAATTGACCTTTAACATACTGGCAATCAAGGCGGCAGCAATCCCATGTCCAAGAACATCACATAACAAAAATGTTACGGAACCGTCTTTATGAATATAATAATCAAAATAATCGCCACCTATTTTTTCCATTGGCATAAATACGGAAGCGACACTGAGTGTTTGATGTTTGAATTCCATAGGTGGGATCAACTTGGATTGTAATCCTGCTGCCATCACCAAATCATCATGCAGCAACTTATATTGTTTGTGTAGTTCTTGTGTACGCAAGGTGATAAGCATTTCTAGAGATTCATTCAGATTTCTGAGTTCCTTTCTGGTCCGAGCACTTTGTAAGGCAATCGCAAGTACTCCGGCAAATAGGAATGTTAAAATTCCGTATTGAGTTAAATAAGCATTTTTTCCGGTTATCAAATCGGTAAGGACATCTGCAATGCCGAAAAATGTTGCTACCAGTGCGCCTAAAGATACAACAATAGCTTCCGACGTTTTTTTATAATTTCTGACTAGTAGCTGAATTAGGATCGGAACCTTAACAGCAAGTAAAATATACCAAATGTAAACTAAATAAAATCGATGATCAGGCGCCATCGAAAACAGTTGCGTGAAAGCGAGAACAGTATCAAAAAAAAATGTAATGATTGCAAGTTTAGTAATCCTTCGATCAAAAAGGGTGTGCACAAATAACATAATAAAGACGGGAAAAATGAATTGGCAAAAAAATAAAAGTCTTACAAGAATTTCGGGGTTAATCATTAAAAAATGAATCTTATTGATCGAAGGCAATCTCCAACCTACAAAGAAAATGGCAGTACCAGCTAAATACAATCCAGATTTGGAAGATCGATTCAGTGCATAACCAATTGCTTGTTGTAAAAAAATTCCAAAAAATAATGCGCCGATGAGGATTTGATTCACGTCCTCAAAAATCATCTTATCCTTAATTTCGTCTTGTGTCCCAAAGAAGGGAATTGAGCGAAAGATGCCACACCTAAACTGTGTTTCACGACACTCAATATCAACAACCAACTCATTTTCTCCTTGTTTTAAAAGAGAATTTGGGATCTCATAATAACGTACTTTATGCCAATAAGGGTAATAGTCTGGAGAAAAACTTCCGGTTGTGCCAACTGGAACACCATTCCAAAAAGTTTGATCAGCGGAATGTACCCGGTCCATATAAATTGCCTGAGAAGATTCAGGAAAAGTTGGAATCAAAATTTTTAGTCGATATTTTCCCCGCAAAGGAACCGCATATCCTTGTTTGACTAAAGGAACACCAACTAACACTGGATTCATTTCCTTTCTGCCTTCTTCTTGAAAGGTCCAACCGGATTCCAAGGAAATTACCTCTGCTCCAAGGGGAAACGCAAAGGAAAAAAGAAGTAGAAACAAATACTTCATTGGATGGTAATTCCGATGTTTTTTAGAATCACGGGAGAGCACCGAAAGGATTGAATCCGAACCTTTTCGAAGTGCAAGAATTTTTTTTGGCTTTACATGCGTCCTTTTTCTAACCTAGAAATGACCACATGTGTTTGTTAGGTGCCAAAGCAAAAAAGAGACCACTTGGTCAATTGAGGGAGGAAGAAATCGGATGGGTGACGGATTTTCTTTGGAGAGGAGATGGATCTTTTCCCTCAATAAAAAAAGTAAGTGAGTTTCCTTTTGCCGCTAGTCACAAAAGATAGGTTCTCACCAAAAGACCGCACAGAAGAAAAAAACCGCCTAAGTCCTTGAAACCAACCCATGGGCGAATGATATGAAAATGGGCTTTGCGGTCGGTCGCCGCATCTTCACATCTCTCTTAGCTAAGTTCTTCAATTCGCATGCGAAATTGCCAGACTTTCCATAAACACTGACTTACCGTAGAAAAGTTTTTAGTTAGATTTGATCTAAAATAATACTGATTCCTAGTAAATGATTTTTTAGACTTAGTCTAATTATTGACAAAAAAAAGCATCCAGAGAAGGTGAAACTGAAATGGATTTAAGTTACCAAAAAACCAAGGAACTCCTCGAATCGCACGGGATTCGCCCCACTTCGCAGAGATTGGAAATGGCACATTTGCTCCTAGAGCGACACCAACATCTTTTTGCAGAAGAAGTATTCCATTTGGTGAATTCCCACTTTCCACATGCATCGCGCGCAACTATTTTCAACAACCTCAAACTCTTTGCGGAAAAAGGAATGTTAGGAACTTTGGAGTTAAAAAGTGGTGTTACACATTTTGATTCCAACGTTGGTCCTCACCACCATGCTCTCAATGAAGAAACGGGAGAGATTACGGACGTAGAGATGGACGGAGTATTAGAGTGCAAAGTTTTGGATGAATTGAAGGAAAGTTATTTTAGAAAGACAGGTAAAAAATTAGAGAACGTAAAACTTGTCATTACACTCAGAGGGAAATAACTTTCCCTATTTATATTTAACCAAAGTTAAATGAAAGAGAAATATCCTTCCATAGCCTTTAGTGGGATTGGTTCCGTTACTGCGACTATCATCCACGCTCTCTTTCAAAATTCAATTCCATTTAAAATCCTTTGTCGTAACGAAAACAGATTTCAATTTTTAAGTGAAAATCCGATTAGATTCCAAGGACCCAGGGGTCAGGTTGTTTCAATTGATTTAAATGGGCATCTAACAAACATAAACCATTGCAAGGAATCCTTTGATTACATTTTTATAGGATGCAAAAATCAAAATCTTCCTGAATATTTAGAAGAAACCAAAACATTTTTGAAGCCAGAAGGGAAATGGATTCTGATTCAAAATGGGATTCCAGAAGTTCATTTTGAAACATATCAAAACAAAATACTTGGTGGCGTAGTTGGTTGGAATACACAAACCTTAGCCGATGGAACTTATTATCAATCAAATGTAGGAAGTCTTATCATCGGCGGAGTTTCAAAACCAGAACCAATCTGGAACCAACTACTTCCTCCATATATCCCTGTGATACGAACGGACAAAATTATAGGTTATCGTTGGCATAAACTTGCAATCAATTCCATCATCAACGGACTTGCTGCCTCCAAACAATTGAGTTTAGGCCAATTGTTTCTAAGTAAAAACTCAAGAAAAGATGCATTAGAAACTGTAACAGAAATTAAATCACTAATGAATCACCTAAAGATTGAAGAACAAGTAGTTCCCGGCTCTTTCCCAATTCAAAAACTCGGTGACGGAAAAGGTGCTCTGCCTACATGGATAAGGCATCTAATACTGATTCTACTTGGCCTAAAGTATTATAAAATCCACACTTCTATGGTCCAAGATTTAGATTATGGACGGAAAACAGAAATTGATTATATTAATGGTGAAGTTGTAAAAATAGCAAACACCGAAGGTATCCAAGTACCAAAAAACGAATGGATTGTTTTAAAAGTAAAAGAATTAGAAAAGAGCAAATAAATAATTCGAACTTCCTCTCTTTATTTATTTATTTACCTAACCTGAGTAATTCCAAAATGGAATGATTTGCCTCTAAAGGATGTCGTAGTTTTTGTTCGGTTTGGATGATGTACTGGTTTCTCCGTCCATCTTTGCTTTTTTCTAAAATTTTGGCTTCAACCAAGTCCTTAACGATTGCTTGCACTGCTCGTTCAGTGATTCCAACAAGAGTTGCAACATCCTTCAATCGAATTTCCGGATCTTTACTCAAACACATCAAAACATGTGCATGGTTAGAGAGAAAAGTCCATTGGCTGCCTTTTTTATTGTTCTCTTGCAATTTTTTCTTTGGTTCTTTTGTCATTTTTCTATTTAAAACTCAACCTGGAGATCCCATTAAAAAAACATAAACTCCTAATGTTCTAACTAATACAGTCTATTTAATTTTTCTACAAAAAAAACAAAAGGAGTATCCGCGAAAGAATACCACCTAACTACATTGATTCAGTAGATTCACTTGACCATTTGTAATCTCTCACAAGCCAGGCCCAGTAAATAAATAAAAACTGAAATGGCAATCGCGCATACAATGCCCATATCGGAACGCCATAATCTTTGCCTTCTAATGCGGTTAATAACATATTTATATTTGCCGGGTAAATCGCCAAAAGAAGTAAGATAATCCCATAACTTGCCATCTTCCTCATCCTTTCATAAAGAACAAGGGAACCCAAGGTAATTTCGGCAAGCCCACTCGTAACATTCAATAGTTCATGAAAAGGAAGGTAATCCGGCATCATCTCCAAATAGAATTCGGGAGAGAAAAAATGGTTGATCCCCGCCGTTATGTAGAACGCCCCGAGAGAATACACGAGAAACTTTTTCATCACCGAACTAGAACATAACGGAAAAAAAAATCATTACAAATTTTTGAATATGGGAAAAATGATTTACGCCGTTTTCACCCTGGCCCCAAACCTAGAAAAATTTAGGTTTCCGCTGATTCTTTAAGCGACAATCTGCCCCTCTTTTGATTTATAATGTCCCAATTTTTCTTCCAAACGTTTGCGACTTTTGATCGTAATACGACTCGGTTCGATCACAAGATTTGTGTCAGCCAAAAATTCCTGGATAGTATCCTGTTTGACTTTGATGATCCCACACATATTGCAAAGTTCTTCCATTTGGATATAAATGGTATGGGCATTGGCAAGGCTTTCATCTAAAGTTCTGCCCAAACGGATGTCCTGGTCTCGGATCGAATTATACAAATAGGCATAAAGTCGGATCACAGGTGTTTTCAATCGAAGGATCACCAAACGTTGGTGAGAAAACCAAATCCGTCTGGCAATACTTTCAAAGATTTTTTGTAATAAGGATGGTCCGACAGATTCAAATAGGTTTTCCGCAGTGACACGGAGGACTTTACTTTTTGTTTCAGTAATTGCCGATGCCATTCGCGGGGCATTATCAATCAATGACATCTCCCCAAAAATTTCACCTGGTCCTAAAACATCGATTACATATTCATATCCGCGAACAATACTGAATAGTTTGACATTCCCTTCTAACACAACATAGATTTCGTTATTCTTTTCACTTTCTACAAATAAAATTTCGCCGGCTTCTAAATTGGATTGCATACTTTCCCAAACAAAAGGTTTGTAATTGGATCCAATGGACCTAAGCAATTCAGTGGCTTCTGCTAAATTTTCTGTTGAATTATTTTCCTTTGACCATTTGATAAACGTCTGTAAGGAATACGCCGCTAAATTTGGTTTTTGCCAAGAAAGATAGGTTCGAGCGTTGAGGACCAAACGTTCTGGATGGTAATCGCGATCGGCCGGTTTATTGGCTTTGGAAAGATGTTTTTGTAAGGTTCGAAGTTCTCTTGAATACAAACCCAAAATTTTCATTGCGAGTTCTTTTCTTTCTTTGAGGTAAGAGCCGAGAAGTCGGATTGGGATTTGAACCAGCTCTACATCTGTATCAGCAAATAAAGTCACTAAAAACCGATGTTCGGTGAGCGCAGAGACAAGTCCAAAACTATCGCCTGCTTCGTAAAACGCGAGCTCGTGATCTACCACAATATGTTCGGAATCAACCGATACGCGACCAGACCTGACAATAAAAAAGTTCCCTGTATTAATGGAATTCTGCACAACAATGGCAGCACCTTTGGAATAATTAACAACTTTGATTTCTTCTACAGACACTGTGTTAAAAATAATGTTACCGAAGGTTACCAGTCAAACACTTAAATCTCAGAAGTCATCTGATCCCAAATCAAATCGTACACTTTAGTAGCAGAAATTTCTTTTTGGGGATAAATTATGTCAGAGGAAAAAATAGGGTAAAATTCCTTTTTCTGGTGCAAAGCCCCATGTGAACCCTTAATCAAACTCGCATCCAAAGGGATGACATCCATCAGATATCGGAATCCAAGTTTTTTTCGGAGTAATTTTAGACCTGCCCTAAATTTAATCATCGGTTTATTTGGATCCATAAATATTTCGCAAGGATCATAACCTGGTTTTCTATGAATATCCACCAAACGTGCATAATCTGGAGCCTTTCTTTGATCTAACCAGTAGTAATATGTAAACCAGGATTCGGAATCGGCTACCACCACAATGTCTCCTGAACGTTCGTGGTCTATTCCATATTTTTTTTGGTCTTTTTTATCCAAAACAAGTTGAATTCCAGAAACCTTACGCAAAATTTCTATGATCTGTTTTTTGACTGTCGGATCATCACAATAAACATGAGAAATTTGATGATCAGCTACTGCAAAGGCTTTGGATGCACCGGGATCTAAAAGTTCATACCATCTTTCCTTGCGAACAGAAAGAACCCCATTTTCTCTTAAAATTTGGTTGATATGGATTGGCCGATTGACCGGTGTAATTCCATATTCTGAAAGTAAAACAATCTTAGTATTCTGGGATTCATAATATTCAATTAATTGTTTCAACACAGAATCAATTTCCAAAAGTTCTTTCCTTATCTTAAAAATATCAGAACCAAACTTTTGAAGACAATAATCTAAATGAGGAAGATATACAAGCGTTAAGTGAGGATTATATTTTTTATCAACATAGATCGTTGCATCAGCGATCCATTGGGTAGATTTGATATTGGCATTCGGCCCCCAAAAATTAAATAAAGGGAATTGACCTAAAGTGGACTGCAACTCATCACGAAGTTCGGGTGGTTGGGAATAACAGTCGGGTGCTTTTACTCCGTCAGCATGGTATTGGGGTCTTGGTGTAACCGAATAATCTGCACTAGAGTACATATTGTACCACCAAAACATTTTTGAACAAGTAAAACTAGGGTCTATTTTTTTAGCTCTTTCCCAAATTTTTTCTGCAGAGACTAAATGATTGGATTGTTTCCAAAATTTTATTTCTGCATCTTCTCGGTCATACCATCCATTTCCAACAATCCCATGTTCACTTGGCAATTTTCCTGTTAAATACGTAGACTGGACACTTGTTGTTACAGCAGGTAACATAGGTTTAATGAGGAGAGTTTGTTTTTGGTTCAGAAATTTTTTTAGAAAAGGTGTATACTCTCCTACCAAATGACTGCTAAGTCCAACAACATCAATGACAACTGTTTTTTGGAATCCTTTATTTTTTGATTGTTTCATTTTTAAAATCTTCTTTTAAATTATTATCATCTAGAACAGATTGTACCCACTGCAACTCACGAATGATGGATTCGGAAACAGGAATTTGTAATCCTTTCGGTAAAACTTCCCATGTATAGGTTTCTATCTCCAAAGCATCGGTGAACAAAAATTGTTTTTGTAGATTCAAGAGCTCTAATAGTTCCTTTTGCGTGGAAGAGAATAACCCATAGGATCCTAAAAATACAGGTACATGAAAATGAACTCTCCATTCAGCGGATTGTTTTTCCCCATTTTGGATTGCTTGTGGTAGATCAGGAAATGACTTCAATTTTTTATCTTCCGATTGGATGACTACTTGGTGGAGATAAGTTGGTTCATCAAAACTAGAAACCAAATCCAATAATGAATTTGTTTCCATTAAGAAATTTATTTTTAAAGCAGAACTAATTTGAATCCTCCCAACTTGAATGGAATGTGTTTTAAGTAAGGACAAAATATTTTTGTTATCTTCAAAACTAACCGCAGCGTGACAGGCATCCAAACAAATTCGGATATGATCTTTGGCCCATTGTTCTGCAACTTCCCCATCAACTCCTAATACAGTTTGTATCCTCGGGACTGCGATTGGGAGAAAATCAGACAAAAACCATTTCACCCAAAGTTCTACGTTCCCCAAAATTCCATCAGGCTCTGGCTCTATATCCAAATGCAAATTTTGACCTCGATTCTTTTTCATTTGGATCAAATGAATAACGACATCCACAATTTGTTTGGTTGCTGAAGAAATCCTATCTTTACGCAAAGATTCATTTGAATCAAAATAAAAATAAGACAAAGGAGGTGTGGAAACTCCTCCATCCAATCCTTGAGGCAATAATTCAGAGAGGATCGAAAACAAACGAAGAGTGTAATCAAACCTTTCTTTGGTTGCCCAATCGGGTCGATAAACATTTTCTTTAACAATAGTTTTATGAAAACCACCATAAGGAAATCCATTGATCAAAAAAACATAAATATCTACTTTTTTTAACCAGTCTTTCAATTCAGCCATTGCCCGAGGGTTCATTAACTCCAATGATGCCTCATTGCTTAAACGTAACCCCAATCCCATCGGTGCGTCAGGGGAAGTTGATTGTTTGATTTTGGGTAAGTTAGTTTTTAATTGCAAAAAATGATCCGACCAGGATTCACCAGGATGAATATTTGAACAATAGGTTAAATGGCCGTATTTTGTCCTCATATGTATTGTTCCAGAAAGTCAACAGAAGTCGCCAAAGTTTCCGAATCCATTTCGTGAACCTCTTTGCAAATACCAATTCCACATAACAACATAATGGTGAGCCTGCCTCCAAGATGTTCTTGGAACTCATGAAGACCCAAATATAAATTTTGTTTTTTATTCTCGGATAATTTTGGATGGTAAATTGCAAACCCTAAATGTTTTAGTAAAAAAAGGATGCGATCCCTATTTTCTTTTGACAAAAACTGATTCTGATTTGAATAAACGGTATCCAAAGCCATTCCAATAGCAACTGCTTCACCATGACGCAAGGAAAACTCAGTTAAATATTCTAATTTATGTGCTGCCCAATGCCCAAAATCCAGGGGCCTTGAAGAACCAAATTCAAATGGATCACCATTTGCAATATGATCCATATGTAACTCAGCACATCGATGGATTAAATACGACATGGTATCTAAATTTCGATTCTTTAAAGTTTGAACATTAGATTCAATCCATTCAAAAAAAATGGGATCTTTAATCAAAGCAACTTTGATTGCCTCAGCCATTCCGGACCGCCAATCACGATCATCTAAACTTTCTAAAAAACTAAGATCGTTAAACACTGCCACTGGTGGCGCAAATGTTCCAAGAAAGTTTTTTTTACCTTGGTAGTTGATACTATTTTTAACACCCACCCCAGAATCATTTTGTGATAAAACCGTACTAGGTATTCGAATCAATCGGATTCCACGATGTGACACTGCTGCTACATAACCAACTAAATCGAGTATGGCTCCTCCACCAATTCCGATGATATAAGAATGGCGATCAATCCCAAAGCGATCGATTGAATCGACTAAAGATTCCCAAATTTTTGGATTGTTTTTACAACCTTCACCGCCCGGAATCACGATGATATCATCCGTTAGTCGAACCAATTGAACCAAACCTTTGAAATACTGGCGAATTTCAGAAACTAAATTTGGGAAATGGAAGAGTAAACCTTCATCTAAAACGACCAAAGCTTTTTTAGTAGTTCCCGAGTTTTGTTCAGAGATAAAAAATCTAGACAAAGTTTGGTTTTCTGGGTTGAAAATTTTTTTCGTAAACTGGACCGAATAACGGAACTTAACTTGGAATTCAGAAGCAAGTGTAGGATACAAATTTTCAAACATATTCGAATTTCAGGTAACCGAAAAATATTTTGATAACAACAAAGAAACTGGCAACAAACAAAGAACCAATAAAGCGATAAAAACGAATCCAAAACAGGAAGCAAAAGATGCATTTAAAACAATAAGAGACAAAACACCAAATTTAACTGCTTTACCAATCTTTGGTCCTATAGGATTTTGATAGGCTGCTATAAGAGGAGGGAAAATCATTCCCAAATGCAAAAGGACAAATGGAAAATTAAAATAAAGATTCCCTAAGAAAAAAGAAAGGAACAATTGAGAAAAAATCACAATTATATACAATACACCCGCAACAACTAAGTTAGTTTTTTTTCCACCATTAACCTCGTCTCGACTAATCATAGTGATAGCAGCGATATAAACGATCGGGAAAAGAGAAAGGAAAAGCTGATTGGATCTAATATTTGTTACCAAACTCATTCCTAAAATCAAATTACCACCGCGACAAATCCCCATAACCACTGGACCTAAAACCGAATGGTGTTTCGCAAAACGATTGTAAGTTAGAATTCCGAAAACAATAAAGAGGGCTATCCATCCACTTTGTGTTTGATATAAAAAGGAAAATGTAATACCAAGTCCTAAAAGGATACTGCCAAAAAAAAAGGCTGAACGTTTAGAAACCTTGCCAGTTGGGATTGGACGTTCCGGTCTTTCCTTAGCATCAATCACTGCATCGAAATAATCATTTAATACAACACCTCCACCATACAAACAAACAGTGGAAAGAAAAAGAAAAACAGGAGAATTGTCTTTCCAAACAAAACCCACTATGGCCATACCTGCCAGAATATCAGCCAAGGCAGTGATGACATTTGCTGGTCTTAGTAAAGTTAGATACGCTTTTAAATTCATCTATTGTATTAACAAAGAGTTTTTATTGATTACCGGTTGTTGGCCACCCCGAAGGACAGAGTTGCCATGAAATTTGGCATTGGGATCAGGCAAAAATTCTAAATCAAAATCACTAACATCAATCTGTCCACTTTTTGCAAAAGCATCAATGGCATTTTGGTAGGTAACCATTCGAATTACTTCTTTTGGAATTCCTCTTTGCATCATAAGTGCAGCAGTTTTTGGAATCGCAAGTGGATCTGAAATTCCCCAATCGGCACTTGAATTAATCATTATCCTTTCCGGTCCATATTTTTCAACGATAGAAACCATTCTTTCATTTCCCATTTTAGTAAATGGATATATGGTAAAGGCTGCCCAAAACCCTTGATCTAACACTGACTTAACGGTTTCTTCATTGTTATGATCTACCACAACCCAGGAAGGATCCAAACCATGTTCGGTGGCAATCGACATACTTCTTTCTGTTCCTCTTTTTTTATCTCGATGAGGGGTATGAATTTGTACAGGTAACTTTGCTTTTTTTGCAAGTTCCAATTGGAGCCGATAATACTTTTCTTCTAAAACGGTTTGATCATCAAAACCAATCTCTCCAATTCCAACAACACCTTCTTTAAAAGCAAACAAAGGTAAAATCTCCATCACCTCTTCCGCAAGACGTTCGTTATTTGCTTCTCGGGAATTTAACCCCATCGTACAATAGTGTTTGATTCCAAATTGAGAGGATCGAAATCTTTCCCAACCGACAAGACTACTATAATAATCTTTAAAACTAGAAAGTCCAGTCCTTGGTTGGCCCACCCAAAATGCAGGCTCAATGATTGCAACAATCCCAGCCTTAGACATCATTTGGTAGTCATCCGTTGTCCGAGATACCATATGGATATGAGGATCGAAGAAGCGCATCCCTTGGATTAGGCTCTCATAATTTTCCCATAACAAATCACGATGGGTTGGAGTATCTTCGAAATGTTCTATAGATTCAAAATGAGAAGGATTTTTCTTTGATTCGTTTGGATTTTGACACATTTACTTTTTAAGGGATGGACTCTAGTTTAGACCAATCCAACTCTCCATTTTGTATTGATAATTCTAATTCTGGATTTTTTAACAATAAAGAGCGAAGTTTTGGTTCTTTGGATTCAAAACATACAAGAGCTGCCGCTAGTTTTTCACCACTTTCATCAGATGCAAACATACGAATGAGAATAGAGGAATGTTCCTCTGTTGAAAACGGTGAGAGAAGACGCAAAATTTGTGGAGGGATTTTTCTGCCGGCAGCAAATCGTTCGTCGATAAAGTCAGAAATTGCAATCGCCAATTCTTTATTTTTACGTCGATCTAAACCATAAATCCAATGGATTGGTTTACCGTTAAAAATTGTTTTTAATACAAGTTGGTTCCAAGCAGATTCTGGAAAATATAATTCGGGATAAGGATTTAAAAGGGATATAGCATCGAATACAACACCCATATTTGAGCGAACAGCATCTGTCGCTCGTGAAAGCCATTCCCAGGGGTAAGGAAGGAGTGGCAAGGCGGAATATAAAGCTACCAATTCATTTAATTCTGCTGTATCAAAAAGTGTTTCAATATTTTTTATACATTCTTCTTTTGGATCTTTAGGTATTTGCAAAAGCAACCAAACTCTCGCTAAACGAACAAGACTCCACCCATCCACTTGAAAACCAGGTAAATGAGGAATTAAATTTTCTTTTACTTTATCATCATAAGAAATATTTTTTTTTGACAGAAACCGCGGTGCTGCAACAAATGCAGTCATCAAATCCAAAACATTCGTTTTTGTTTTGTCTTCTAACCACTCACGCTCCGACTTTGTTGTCATTTCAAAAAGGAATTGAGTCAATTCTATTGTAGTGATTGCATTCATAGGAAGAGATATTTGAAATCTTCTGACCTAGGGTCACTTCGTAAATCAAATAATCGTAACAAAATCCGAATCTCAAACAATTGACTTGTTTTTAAGGATCGGTTTTGTGAAATCAACACAGAATCGAAAAATAAAATGGATAAAAATTTGGAGAAACAACAAAAGGATTTAGAAACTGCAGATGAAATCTTATTCAAAACAAAAGAATGGATTCGAAAAGCTGTGATAGGGCTCAACCTTTGTCCTTTTGCAAAACCCAGCTTTCAATCTAATACAATTCGTTATACGATCAGCCACTCCCAAAATAACAAAGAACTTTTAGCAGATCTAAAATCAGAATTAAAAACCATTGTTTCGAGCGATCCTCATGTGATTGAAACCACCCTACTCATCCATCCCTACGTTTTAGATGATTTCCTTGATCAAAATGATTTTTTAGACGAGACGGACCGTCTCCTTCGCCAATTGGATTTGGAAGGGACCATACAAATTGCAAACTTCCATCCTCAATTTCAGTTTGCTGATAAACAGGTAGACGACATAACTAATTTTGTTGGAAAATCTCCTTATCCTATATTACATCTGTTACGTGAAGATTCCATCAGTCGAATCGTTGACACACATCCAAATATTGACAGTATTTTTGAAAATAATCGAAAAACGATGAAAACTTTAGGCCATGAAGGATGGCATCAACTCAAATGATAATTTCTTTCCAAATTTTCATTTGAATCTTATGACAAATCCTAAGATTCCTAACAATCAAAAAATATAAGATTTGAATGTTGTTACAAACTATATCCACTGGCTCAAAACACAGGTGGTATCAAATGTACGTTGGCAATCATCGAATGATCATTGGTCTCTTATGGTTGGGAATTTTTTTATCTTCCTTTACCATACCTTTGGAAGCACAGTTCATCACTCCTACCAAAAAAGAAGTACCGGAAACTCCACCCCCTCCTCCAACTCCGCCGCCACAAGCCCCTGCATTACCTGAAGAACCTGTCGAATATGTGAGTCCTCTAAAAGGAAATTTATCCGGTGAATACTTAAAAAGTTTACAAGTTACCGCAAAACAGAGAAAGGCGATGCAAGAAAATACGAATCTTTGGTTTGCAGATCGGTTTCGTGTTGGATTTGGAATTCGACCAAAAGCAGATTCACTCTACAATACGGACTTTGATAGATCTACACCTGATAACCGCAACACGGTGAGTAACCAAACTCAATTTTATGTGATTGGAGATTTAACTCCTAATGTTCTATTTAAAATAACGATGCAGGATGTCCGGCTTTGGGGTGGAGAAATCACAAGTGGGGCCGCTGATCAAAAATACGGCGTAATTCCAAATGGTGGAACACTAATCGATACCACCAAACAAAAAGAAGTTGCCTTAAACAACTATACTGGTTTTCGCGAAGCCTTTGTTGACCTAAAAACGACCAACCAAATGTTCCGTGTTCGGACGGGTCGCCAAATTCTGGATTATGGAGACGGAAGGATTTTGGGATCCAGAAATGATAGTTTAAACGGGAACTCATTTGATGCTGTGCGAACAACGGTTACCGTCCAAAAACAAAGTTTAGATTTTTTTGGTGCGATCATTAGTTCAGAAAACAACGCCAATAGTATGGTATCTAACAATTCGACAAGACTTGGTGGGACAGGAAATGCTTCCTACTATGGAGCTCATTACGGTTACAAACCATGGGAATGGTTAGGTATTGAGATGTATAATTTCACATTGTACAAACAAAAACAAAAAGCAACCAATACAACAACAAACTATGGGTCCGATATCTACTACCGAGGACCAGACCAACTCAACACTTCTGGCTTTCGACTTACCAATAGAACTAAAAATAATACAATCGCAGGTGAAACAGGAATTGACTGGATGGTAGAAGCCGCTTGGCAAACTGGATTCAATGGAGAGAGAGTTTCTCCCGATTGGCTAAACCAAACAGGAACTTATACGACCGATAAAAAAACGGGAGAACCCCCTCCTTTATCTTCCCGCGTACAATACAAAGCAAATATCGTTGCCGTTCAATTAGGTTACACTCCTGTAAAGGAATTTCGTATTGGAATACAATATGTCCAGGCCTCTGGAGATCCAAACCGAAATGATGGAAGTGTTGCGACTTACAATCCACTCTTTGCAACAAGACGAATGGCTGGAGGTGGAATGCCATTTTCAGGAAACGGTAATTCAGGAATGGTATTCTGGCAAAACATTAAGGATTATTCTGTTCACATTAAATATGAATCTGCGAAGTGGGGTATATTTATTATAAACCCACATTGGTATTATAAAGTCAAACTCCAGGATGGTTATTATGATAACAATAATTATGTTGCAGGAAGTAAAGCAACAGGGGAAACCGCATCGACAGAAGATTATTATAATACAGAAGCATATAATCCCAACCGACCAAAATTAGGGAGGCATGTCGCTACAGAAATTAATTTTATTTATATCGTCACAGCATTTGAGAACGTCTCGTTTTGGTTTGGGGCAAGCTCTTTGTATGCGGGTGATGCAATACGAAATCAAAAAAACAATCCGTACGAAACCGACCCATATCATAGATACGATTTCAAACCAAATTCTAGTTATTTTACGTTCCAAAGTGTGTTTGCCATTTAGTTGGCTTTTTCTGCTACAAATTATTTTCCCCGAGATTCTATTTCATCGGGGATTTGGTTTTTTCTTTAAGGACATTGTAGAAATATTCATTTGCGGGGAAAGACCATTCAAAATTAAATTTAATCCGAATTCAAAATCATGAAGACCATTGTATTTTCCAACTACAACTTTTTTAGCTAAACTAGTTAAGTAAATGAAGGGGCTTTTTTCCAAACTCGGCAAAAATCCTTTTGCTGTTTCAGAGTATTCTTTGGGATTTATGGGAAAATTCAATTCTTGTAATATATAACCATATATATGACTATCGATGGCATTGATAATATGATCTGCAACCGGCAATGAAAATCCTGCAGAATGAAGACACCCAAGCGAAGCATCAAAATAAGCTAACATAGCAGGACCTACATTGATTCGAGAAACAATCAAGATCGTTGACCATGGATGTAGATTCAAAACTTTTCTAGCAGATCCTGCTCTTTTTTTCATTTCCTTTTTCCAGTTACCACCTATCTTCGGTAAAACGATTTGAGAGACCACAGAATCAACCATTCCATCCAAAAGTTCATCTTTATTTTTTATATGATTGTACAAAGACATTGCCTCAACACCAAGATGGAAGGCAAGACTTCGCATGGACAATTCTTCTAACCCGAACTCATCTGCCAATTGGATTGCTGCATTTAGAACCAAATCTTTAGAAAGGGTTTTCCTTTTTTTTAAATTTGTCTTTTTAGGACTTTTATTTAGTTTCCCTTTTTTCTTTTCTACCATATACAAAACCTTTCGATCTCAAATATCGCTATAGCCTATTTTAAAAAATAGAACAATTAGTAAATAAATTTTGTTGACACACTTACAGTGTAAGTCTACTTTTCAGTAGGAGTCAATTCATTGAAAGTAATCGCCTACAGAAATTATGGAACACCAGACGTTTTACAATTGGAAGAATGGGAAATACCAACGCCAAAAAAAGATGAAATCAGAATCAAAATTTACAATACCGCAGTCAACTCTGGTGATTGGCGGATTCGCAAAGCAGATCCTAAACTAGCAAAATTATACTTTGGAATTTTTCGACCTAAACAACCCATCCTAGGAATATCAATAGCAGGCGTAGTAGATTCTCTAGGTGCAAACGTAACAAAATTCAAAGTCGGGGATAAAGTTTTTGGGTCCGCGGGGATGCGTCTGGGAGCTTATGCAGAATATACCTGCCTTCCTGAATCTTCTGTTATTTGCCAACTGCCAGCGGAAATTAGTTTTTCTGAGGGTGCATGCCTATCCTTTGGAGGATTGACCGCCCTTGATTTTATTCAAAAGTGTAATCTACAAAAAGACCAAACCATCATTATCTATGGTGCATCTAGTTCTGTCGGGACTGCCACCATCCAATTGGCAAAACATCTAGGTGCTATTGTAACAGCCGTTTGTAGTCCAAGAAACTTTGATTTGGTGAAATCAATTGGTGCAGATTATATTATGGACTATGAAGGTTTTCACTCAGATTCGCATAACAAAACATATGACATCGTATTTGAATGCGTAGGAAAATCATCAATCTCATCCAATTTAAAACATCTGTCACAAGGTGGAGTTTTAGTTTTAGTAGGTGCTTCCTTTAAAGAAATGTTTCAAGCAGCATGGATTTCTCTAACTAAACGCATCAATATCAAATTTGGACCAATCGCTGAGACCTTAGAGAACTTAAATTTTTTAACTGAACTAACAAGAAAGGGAAACTTTAAAGTAGTGATCGATAAGTCCTATCGTTTAGAAGAGATGGCAGAAGCACATCGATATGTGGAATCTGGCAAAAAAAGAGGAAATGTAGCAATCAACGTTGTTGTTTAAATTGTTTTATTGGATTAAAAAATTTGCTAGAATGAATGACCCGGTGTTTTTTTATCTATGAGTTGGAGGCAACACATAAAACAAAATTGCAAAAAAATGACAAAGACTTCCTGAGAGCACAAATAAATGCCAAATCGCATGATTGAATGGAAGACTATCCCAAAGATAAAAAATTACACCGACAGTATAACTTAGTCCACCTGCAACAAGCCAAGATATCCCGCCAATACCGATGGCCGTCCGAATGTCTTTGACAACAAAAATTGCAAGCCATCCCATTAAGATATAAACGATAACTCGAGCACCACTATATTTTCCAGGGAACAATAATAATAAAAGAACTCCTGCAAATGCCAAAATCCACACAACAAGAAACAGAGTCCATCCCCATTGAGAATGTTCCCGTAAACTAACAAGCGTAAATGGAGTATACGTACCAGCTATCAACAAATAAATTGAAGCATGATCGATTACTTTAAAAATACGTTTTGTAGCCGTATGATAGATTCCATGATAGAGAGTGGAAGCAAGATACAAAAGTATTAGTGTGGCTCCGTAGATCGCTGAACTAACAATATGCCAAATATCTCCATACAAAACTGCCATAGTCAATAAAATAGAAAGACCAGCGATACTTAAACCACCTCCAATTCCATGAGTGACTGCATTTGCAATTTCATGTCCAATGGAATATTCATGAATGGTATCAATGAGTTCAGCCGTTGATTGGTGGGACGAGTTTCCCAAAAAAAGAGAATTAGTTGGCAAATTCTCTTGGATGATTGATTTTTTTTTGGATGAAGATTTTTGTTTGGCCGCTGGTTTACTAGAATGATTCGTTTTTTTAGATGGTTTGTTTTTGGATTTTTTCGCTTTCATAAAACTTTCGTGTACCAGTTTAGTGTCTTACAATTTTAAACGTCAACCGAAAGAAATCATATGATTGACGATAAGAACGAAATGAACAATTCTAAAAAAATTTAGATATCACTCTTTGTTCTTATTTGAGGTCTACTGATGCAGCCAAATTTTAATACTTCTACTTGGTGGCTGAATTCACTAAACGAAACGTTACTTTACTTGGAGACAAATACCACCGGTCTAAACAAAGAGGATGCGATCATTCGCCTCCAAAAATTTGGGGCAAACCTCTTTCTGGATCGAAAAAAGAAACCCCTTTGGAAGCAATTGTTAACCAGGTTTAGAAATCCTCTAATTCTACTTCTGCTCTTTGCAAGCGGAGTTTCTGCTTTCATGGGAGAAATTTCCAATTTCCTTATCATTACTGTCTTAGTATTCTTTAGCGTTGTTTTAGATTTTTTTCAAGAACACAAAGCAGGAAAAGCAGCAGATCATTTACGTCAGTCAGTATCTGTCCATACAACGGTGTTCCGAGATGGGCATACAATTGATTTGCCAGTTGCACAAATTGTTCCAGGTGATCTTGTTTTACTTTCAGCAGGTGACATGGTTCCAGCTGATGGGCGAGTGTTAGATGCAAAGGATTTTTTTGTCAAACAAGCAATCCTTACAGGAGAAACCTATCCTGTTGAAAAACACCCCGGGGAGCTGAATTCTGATGCGAATGATATCACAGAAGCATCTAATGCAGTATTTATGGGTACATCAGTCATTAGCGGAAGTGCAAAAGTTCTGGTAACAAACACAGGACTTAACACGGCAATGGGTGCCATTGCAGATAAACTAACCATAACTCCGCCACCAACATCATTTGAAGTGGGAACAGAAAAATTTGGTATTTTGATCATGCGAATGACAATTCTCCTCGTTCTTTTTGTTCTATTAGTGAACGCAATTTTACTAAAACCTTGGTTAGATTCTTTTTTATTCGCAGTTGCTTTAGCTGTTGGATTGACACCTGAGCTACTACCAATGGTAATATCTATTACACTTTCTCGTGGAGCCATAATGATGGCTAAAAAGAAAGTAATCGTAAAACAACTGTCTTCTATCCAAAATCTTGGTTCAATGGATACACTATGCACGGATAAAACCGGGACTCTTACCGAAGCAAAAATTAAACTTGAAAAACATGTAAATCTCAACGGAGAAACTAATGAACGGGTTTTAGAACTAGCTTACCTAAACAGTTTTTATGAAACGGGTTTAAAAAGTCCTTTAGACGAAGCCATTTTAGAACATGAAGAGATTAGTGTAAATGATTGGGTAAAAATAGATGAAGTGCCTTTTGACTTTGAGCGAAGGAGAGTGTCTGTTTTATTGGACCATTCCAAAACAAAAAAACGGATTCTAATTGTAAAGGGTGCGCCTGAAGAGATCATTCGACTTTGTACAAACTATGAAACCGAAATCGAAGTAGTCCAATCGATAGACAATACCGGATTGGATAAAATTCGAACTACTTACAAATCTTTAGAGAAGGAAGGATTTCGTGTTCTAGGAATTGCCTGGAAAGAAGAAGGGATTGAACATCAACACGCTGTTGTAGGTGACGAAGCAGAGTTAACACTTTCAGGTTTTGCTGCCTTCTTAGACCCACCAAAAGAAAGTGCAAAGTTCGCCTTATCTGCATTAAGTGAGATTGGTGTTTCAGTCAAAATTATCACGGGGGATAGTGATCTGGTGACACAACACGTATGTTCTGAATTACAAATACCAATTCAGGGGATCCTGACCGGTAAAGAAGTTGATGTAATGGATGATTCAGCGCTTAAAGTCCATGTCGAATCGACCAATTTATTTTGTCGTATGAATCCCTCACAAAAAAACAGGATCATTTTAGCTCTAAAACAAAGAGGCCATGTCGTTGGTTATTTAGGAGATGGAGTCAACGATGCTCCCTCTCTTCACTCGGCAGATGTTGGATTGTCCGTAGATTCTGCCGTAGACGTGGCTAAAGAAGCAGCTGACATGATTTTGCTGGATCATGATTTACACGTGTTATATGACGGTGTTTTAGAAGGGAGAAAGACTTTTGGAAACATAATGAAATATATTATGATGGGAACCAGCTCGAATTTTGGAAATATGTTTAGTATGGCGGGAGCCGCTTTGTTTCTCCCATTTTTACCGATGTTACCCACTCAAATCCTTCTCAATAACTTCTTATATGATCTTTCAGAAGTACCAATCCCTTTAGACGAAGTTGATCAAGAAGAATTAAAAGTACCCCGAGTGATGGATATTGGTTTTATCCGTAATTTTATGTTAACTATTGGACCAATTAGTTCTGCCTTTGATTTTTTAACATTCTACGTAATGCTTAATGTTTTAAATGCAAACGAAGCGTTGTTCCAAACTGGTTGGTTTGTGGAATCCCTTTGCACACAAGTGTTGGTTATATTTATCATTAGGACCAGAGGAAATCCTATCAAAAGCAAACCTCATGGTTTACTTGCGACTGTTTCCTTAAGTATTGCAGCAGTCGGAGCTTTCCTGCCATTTACATCCATAGGGTCTTATCTTGGATTGATTCCTCCACCTATGAAATTTTATGCAATCTTGGCTACTATGGTTGTTGTTTATTTGATTGTTGTGGAATCGGTGAAACGCCTTTTTTATTACGTTCATAGTAAAAAAACAAAACTTCCGCGCCAGGGATCGTAGCGGAAATCCTTTGCACGTAGGTGCAAAGATTGGAGCGGAGAGCCCGGTCGATTCATCTTTGGATGTTAGATGTTAGAACTAATGCGAGGCGCCCCGTCCCAAACAGATGTTATTCGGATGGTTTTTTCTTTTTATCGTTTTTTTTGGCTTTTGCTTCTTTGGCCTTCTCGTTCATTTCTTCTTTTTTCTCTTCTCGTTTTTCCATTCGAGAGGCTTTCATCTCTTCTAAAGTCACTGATCCATCGGCGTCTTTATCAAGTTCGGTGAAAAACCCGTCATGAAATTTTTGCCATTCTTCTTTAGAAACTTTATTGTCAGTGTTGGTATCCATTTTTTTGAAATGATCCCTAGGCATTCCTTTTTTCCCATGGCCATCATGGTCATGAGCAAAAACAGAAGTCGTTGCAACCAAGGCAACACTCGTTAAGATCGTTAGAATTTTTTTCATACAAAAACCTCTGCCGTATTTTTGATCGTTTTTTTCCTTTCGTCAACACCTTCATCGGTTTTTTTATTTCCAAATTTTTTAAATTCATTCTATTTTTTGATTTCCGAACAACCTCAAACTTTGTATGAAAGTAGCGGTATCGGTGGTATCTTAAATTGAAACAAACAAAAGTCATTACGGGAATTATTTTCTCAATCTTCTTTTTTACCAGTGATCAAAATTACGGAGAGTCAATCCCCCAATGGTCTTGCCCAAAACCTCTCGGCGATCAAGATTGGGAAATCACCGAATCGATTGATTTAGATTTTAAAACAGATATTTTTTGCAAATTAGTCAATGAAGTAACTTCAGACTCAAGTGAGTTGCATTCTCTTGTAATCGAAAGACACGGAAAATTAATCACAGAAGTCTATAACACAAGGGAAGATAAACCATTTAACAAACGCTATGGACTCCGCTTTCCTTTCGATGGAAAAACCGAGTTCAATTCAAACACATTACATGACGTCAGGTCCGTTAGCAAATCTGTAGTCTCTCTACTTTTCGGAATTGCAATCGACAAAAAAATAATTTCAAACGTAAATTCCCCAGTTTTATCTTTTTATCAAGAACTGGCTACCCCACCTGATGATGCAAAAAAAAATATTACATTAAAACATCTTTTAACAATGAGTAGTGGGTTGGATTGGGAAGAATGGAGATATGGATTTCTGTTTAGTGATGAAACAAAACTTCTTTGGAAACAAAACATTGCTGAATTTGTTTTCGACAGAGAGGTGGTGACACAACCAGGCATAAAATTCAAATATAACGGCGGAGGTACATCCGTCCTTTCTGATATACTGATAAAAAAAACCAAAAAATCATTAAAGGATTTAGCGAAGGAATGGTTATTTGATCCATTAGAGATTAAAAACTTTGAATGGGTGGAAGATAGAAATGGAAGGGCACTTGCACAAGCAGGACTTCGATTAAAACCAAGAGACATGTTAAAATTAGGCAGGTTAGTTTTAAACGAAGGCAAATGGAAAGGAAAACAAATTATATCAAAACAATGGTTAAGTGATTCACTGAAATACCAAATCGATTCAGAGGTGAAAATTTTTCGAACTGATGGGAGATCTTTTGGTTATGGTTACCAATGGTGGCTTGGCGAAACGCAAATTTCCAATAAAAAAATACCTTGGTCACTTGCTTTGGGGAATGGAGGACAACTCATCTTTTCCATCCCCAGCTTAGATATGGTAATCGTGACCACTGCAGGTGGTTATGGAGACCCAACTTCAATCCAAGAGATTGTGGACTTAGTTGAAAAAATCATAACAACTGCAAGGTGACAGTAACAGCCAGCCATTTATTTATCCGAAATTTTGAATTCGATAAAGACTCGATTGAGCAATGGCTGCACTATCAATTACGTAAGCATGGCAGTCTTTTTTCCAAATTTCGCTCAACTTCGGGTCTGTAATTTTCGGAATTGATTTTTCGTATAACAAACTACAAATGTAACGAGTCATTTGGATCATTAAGTTTTCTGCTACCGTTTCTTTTCTCACTTCTTCTTGGATGTTTCGCATCACGCGAATGGATTCTTCCAAAACTCTTTCTTGTTCCAAAAGAAATGAAGAGGGAGTTGGAATCTCTGCTTTCAAAGAATTGAGATACTTTCTAAAATTTCCATCACCGGCCATACCGGCAAGGATAGCACCTGTGGCAATACGAACATGAATTTGGCTTGTCCCTTCGTAGATGGTATTGATTCGAGAATCCCTAAACATGCGAGAGATATCGTAGTCTTCCGTATAACCAGCTCCACCAAACACTTGCACAGCGAGATTGGTACATTTATGCCCTTCTTCGGAACTATAATATTTCGCCATTGGGGTGAGAGTGGATGCAAGTGTAGACCAATACTTTACTTTTTCATCTTTTCGAATTTCCCTATCTTCTTTCCCAACCTTTTCCATCCGAATTTGATGGTGTTGGTACATATCAATCACACGTGCTGTTTCTAGAGTGAGAAGTCGCATCGCATTTGTTTCTCGTTTGATTTTATGAATCATCTCCGCAACAGCAGGAATTTCACCAATGGGTTTTCCAAATTGTTTTCTTTCATTGGCATACTTCACACATTCAAAATAAGCAGCAGCTCCACCACCGCAACCACCGGAGGCACTCACAAGACGCATAAAGTTTGTCATCCCAGCTGTATAACGTGTAAGCCCAAGTCCTTCTTCACCTAAAATTTCTCCGTAAGTGTTATCATAAACAATTTCACAAGTGGGTGAAGCATGAATTCCCATTTTCTTTTCAATACCTGCGACAAAAACATCTTCGCTTTTAACAATGAATACAGAGAGTCCTCTCGCTCCACCTTCCGATTTTCCGGTGCGTGCCAAAGTGAGAAGAAGAGCTGGATGGTCGCCAAGTCCGCAACCTTGTGAAATAAACCGCTTGGTACCTGTTAAGCGATAACTTCCATCCTCTTGTTTCACTGCAACCGTTCTTACATTGTTAAGGTCAGATCCGTAATCAGGTTCCGTGAGTGACATTGCAAACAAACATTCACCTGTGGCCGCCTTTGTTGCATAGGTTTCTACCTGTTCCGGTGTTCCAAACCGATCTACAATTTGTGCTAAGTTGAGTAAGGTAGTCGTCATACAAAAGGCAACATCTGCCCTTGCCATAAGCATCGCATAAAGTGCACCAACCGTTGCCGGGAAAGCAAGACCACCAGCTTCTCTAGAAAGTGAATATGCCATAAGACCGGTGTTACGAAATTTTTCATAAATCTCGATTGTTTCTTTTGGAAAAATCACCTTTCCATTCGAATACTTTAGTTCATTACGATCCATGGTTTGAGATTTTTGGGAAACATCGTTTCCAAAAAAATCTCCCATTGCATCCAAACTAGAAGTATATAATTCGAGCGCTTCTTCCTTTGTAGAAGGTGCCATTTCATAACGAGGGTTATTTGTTTTTACAAATGTTTGATGGTCAAAAAAACCCTCCCCTTCTGTTTCTTTTATAATGGAATCCCAATCAAGAAGTTGGTTAAAAATTAACTGTAAGTCTTCGTCTTCTGAAAAATAGTTATTTGCGATCATGTTTTTCTCCTAATGAATGCTATATGCTGCTTCTAAACCTTCTAAAAATGCTCGTTTGGCATCGATATTTTTTGGATCTTTTGCCCCACCGATCACAATTGTTTGTTTGTTTGGATATTTGTTTTGGAATTCTTCAAGAACCGAGTTTTCTTTTTCCTGACCCACACATAAAATCAGCGAATCACAAGGATACAAAAACTCTTCTCCATTTTTTAGTTCTACTTTTAATCCTTCTTTTGTGACTTCTTTGTAAGTAAGGCCTTGATAAAACTCCACACCTACGGATTCTAACTCTTGTTTGAGTGCCCAAAATGTGGTTGGTCCAAGTCCAGCTCCGTGTTTTCCATTTCTACGAAAGACTGCAACATCTCGGTGGGCTTTTTCTTTCTGAACCCCAGCATCAATAAAGGAACTGATATTGTATTTTTTATCATAGGAATTCAAAGTAGGCTCTTCTTCTTCCGTCAATCTATGGGCGACATCCACACCAATCCCTCCTCCGCCAATCACGGCTACACGTTTTCCTGGTTTGAACTTTCCAGTGAGATACTCAGTATAATTTCCTGAAGGAAGATTTTCTAGTCCTTTTAAAGAAAACTCACGTGGTTTCACTCCGCTTGCAAAAATAGTTACATCTGGATTTTCTGTTTCTAACAATGTTAGGGTTGCATTTGTATTCAAACGAATCTCAACTCCAAGAGCTGGCAGTTCATTAGAAAAATAACGAATGGTTTCTTTGAATTCTGACTTACCTGGAATGTTGGATGCCAATTGAAATTGACCACCAAGCGCACTGGCTTTTTCCACAAGAGTGACCTTATGTCCGAGACTAGCACTCGCACGTGCTGCCTCAAGCCCCGCAGGTCCTGTTCCAATCACAAGAACTTTTTTAGGATCCTTTGTTTTAGGTTTAGAAAACTCTAATTCATGAACGGCTTCTGGGTTCACAATACACGAAACAAATTTTTCTTGGAAAGCATGATCAAGGCAGGCTTGGTTACAAGCCACACAAGTATTGATTCGGTTTGACATCCCCGTTTGGAATTTTTTGACAATGAATGGATCGGCGAGAAATGGCCTTGCCATTGAAATGATATCGGCCCGATTTTCATCAAAAACTTTTTGCATGGTAATGGGATCGTTCACTCGGTTAGAAGCAATGATGGGAACACCTGGTGTGTTCTCTTTGATACGACTTGCAATGGGAATCCAAGCCCCACGAGGAACTAGTTGGCTTATGGTAGGAACTCGGGATTCATGCCAACCAATCCCGACATTCAAAGCGGAAACTTTTTCATCTCGCAAAACTCGTGCTAAGTGAATTACTTCTTCAAAGGTAGGATTTCCTGGGATAAGATCAATCCCTGACATACGAAAAATTACAGGGAACCCCTCTGGAAGTTGTTTTTTCACGGCACGGAGGACTTCTATCGAAAAGTTCATCCTTCGGGACGCATCCCCACCAAAATAATCATCTCTATGGTTTGTCACAGGAGAGAAAAACTGATTTAAGAGATAACCTTCGCTCCCCATAATTTCAACAGCACCAAATCCAGATTCTTTTGCGAGTTTTGCCGCCACTCCAAAGTCTTCGACTGTGTTCCAACACTCTTCTTCTGTCAGTGCTTTTGGCACATAACGATTGATTGGTGCTCGAATGGCAGACGGGGCCACACAATTTCTATCTGCTGCATACCTTCCTGCATGGAAAAGTTGGGCACACATAGTCCCTTTGCCATAAAGCAGTTCGTTCATACGTTTTAATTCTTTGGCATGTTCTGGATTTTGGATGTTAAAAAAAGTCCGAGATCCTTTTCCCTCTTCATTCACACTGATCCCACCGGTGACGATAAGACCCACCCCTCCTTCAAACCGTTTGCCATAAAAAGCAGCCATCCTTTCGGCTGTGCCAGTTTCTCCCTCCACACCAAGATGCATGGATCCCATAATAAAACGATTGGGGAGGGTAAAATTACCAATTTGGATCGGTGTAAATGCTGGATTCATTCTGACTATTTCCTAATTTGAATTAATTTACCATTGGTAATATTAAGAATTCAGATTGCAAGCCCTAAAATTACCACCGGTAATTAACACTAGTCATGAATAGAGTCTGAACAAGAATTGGGGAAATGGCTATTTCGCGAAAAAAAAACACAAAAAAAAAACCAAAGGCTGTGGGCCGCCCTTCGAAAGAAAATGGATTAAATGTGAAAGAAGCATTGGTCCAAGCAGGTTTGGAACTTCTCGGAACAACATCTCTCGAAGACATCTCACTTCGCAAAGTGGCCGCAAAAGCGGGAGTGAGTCACGTCGCCACTTACCACCATTTTGAAAATAAACACGCCCTTTTCTCTGCCATTGCTGAAATCGGATTTCAAAAGTATTTTGAGACTTATCAAAAAGAATTAGAAAAAACTGACCAAGACTTTAAAGGAAGATATCGTGCTTTAGGTTGGACTTATTTTCAGTTCATTATGGAGAACAGGCAATTCGCAAGGATTATGTTTGGTGGAACAGGAGTTGATGCCAAAACCCATCCAACACTACTGGCAGTCTCCAGGAGAACCTATCGCCAGTTACACGAGATCATTCGATTGGGTCAATCCTTGGGACATTTAGCAAAAGGGGATACCAGGGAAAAAACATTAGCTTCTTGGGCGATGATCCATGGAATTGCGATGTTATTTTTGGAAGGCAGGTTACAAATGAAAAATGACCCTAAAGAAATGGAAAAATTCATCCAAACGGTCACAGAGTACGCATATATCGGAATGAAATAAATTTCCTTTTGTTTTTAAGAATTTTGAGTAAATTGGTTGCCTGGTTGACAGAATCAGTTACGTTTATCTTCTTTGGATATGTTATGCGAAAATAAAGAAAATCTCCAAAGTTCTCTTTTCTGCTGGTTTTCGTTCTAATCTTTATCCAATTCCATTGTTTGTTAAACCCCATCGTCAGAGAACTTTTGGACATTGACCCTTCCAAAAAAAAGGACCACCTGAAAAACCTAACACTACTTCTAGGACTTTACGGAGGACCTTCAGCAACAATCACTCCCTCTCTTGGGAACATCATTCTTTCCAACACTGAGATTCGAGTTGTATTCAATCGGAGTATAATTCCCGATTCATTTTCTGCAAACCTTGGAATCCAACTAAACGCTGTTTGGTCAGATACATATTCACCCAATGACACCGTGGTACTTTCTGGTCCAATCCCTCTCGGAACGTATTCTTTTGTATTAGATGCTACAGATTTTCTTGGGATACATTTAGCACCACTAAATGGAACTTATACAGTTCTTTCTTCCAATACAAACTTATATTATGTAAGTCCCACAGGAAATAATGGAAATTCAGGAACCACACCGGGAAGTGCAAAACTGACAATTCCTGCTGCCATTACAGCATCAACTCCGCCTGCAGCTATTTTAGTTTCAGAAGGAAATTATTTCGTGGATAGTGGACTCGGAACTCAAGTCAATTTGACAAATAATGTTTCGTTATACGGTGGACTTAGTTCTGATTTTTTAAATCGCAATTCCAATTTGTACATTACAAGGATTGTTGATACTGCAACTGCCAGTGCCGATTCAATCGCAATGAATGCTGGTTCAGGAATCACATCTTCCACAGTTGTGGATGGATTTTATGTTCAAGGGGCATCGAACCCGAATGCACCGGTGGCATCCATCGCCTTCAACTGCTTAATTGGATCTCCCACTATCACAAACAACCGATTGGAAGGAGGTGTTGTGAATAATGCTATTTCCGTTGCCATCTTTCTTTCCACATCCTCAGCAATCATCTCGAACAATTTTATTCGCGGAGGAACTTCTTCAGTCACAAATACATTTGGTGTATTCGTCCAAGATTCTTCTTCACCTACAGTAGTTTTCAATACGATTTTTGGCGGAATTGCAAACGATTCTGCACATGGAATTTATAATTCACCACATGCAAACACACCTATGATTGCGAATAATACGATCAATGGAGGTTCTGGTGGTATCTCCTATGCAGTGAACACAAGTTATCCTTCTAATGCATCAGTCACGAGTAACATTTTAGATGGAGGCACAGGAAACTCAAGTATGGCGATTTACCATGGGGCTGGAGCGACGGATGTCGGAAATTACCAATTCAACACGCTCTTTACTTCCGGAGGATCCAATAGGTATTGTTTGTATGAAGCTAGTGGCTCAAGTCCCATCAGTTTTAACGGAAATAGACTATTCAGCTGTCCTACAGCACTCTACTTTGATGAAGCCACTAACCCCATAAATGATATAACAACCATTAATGGAGGGACATTTGGTGGATCGTCTTATTCAGGAAATTACTGACATTCTACTTAGGTTTGCAGACTTCAGGTAAATAATTTTTTAAATACGAGATTGTAGCCTTTTTGGCTTCTCCCACCATCCAAGGAGTGAAATCTCCAAAGGTTCGGTAAGAATGTTTTAACAAAGAATCTGCAATAGAAAAGGCAACTCCGAAGATTTGGTCTGTCTGTTCTAACTCTGGTAATTCGAACCGGTCCATAAGTCCGAGTTTGGCTAGGTTTGCTAGTTTTGCATCCAGTTCCTGACCCACTTGGCGCATGTCAGGATTACTCATTCGATATCCATAAATCAATCGAGGGAAAGCTCTTTCTTTATTGGTGACTTCAACAGCAACGTCAATTGATCTTTCAATATATGTTTTCCAGGAATCAAAAGATTCTCTTTTTAATAATATAGATTTTTCGATAAGGCTTTCTGAATGCAACAACCGAATTCCATGGAAGATTGCTTCCACATTCGGGAAAAAATGGTAAGCAGATGGCCTCGGGATATTTGCTTCTTTGCAAATGTCTGCAAAACTAATTTCTTCTGGAGATTTTTCCCTAAGGAATTCCAAAGCAATTGTTAACAATTGAGTTCGTCTATTTCTTCCCTGTTTGCTTGTGAATTTAAAGGGCCTGGAAGCAAGGTCTGGGGATAAGGATGCGTCTACCAATTTATCCATACTACGAGCCTTCTAGAAAATCTTACCTAGTCAATCCCGTTGTAAAGAAAATACCTGACCTTTTTTAAGGGTCAGGTGAGTGATTGTTCAGATATTACTGCACAGTGAATTGATTTGTGACCCCTTGGTAAGCACTGATCGCTCCAGTCCAACCAGATTTCCAATGGCCCCGGTGTCTAAGTCGATAGGTCCCTGCTGGAAAGGATGTGGTATTCCAAGAAACATTGATTTTGGAATAAGCGACCCCATCTCTTTGCCATCGGTATGTCGTGGATGGGTCGTAATCTCTTGCCACAACTGTCCAAGTTGATCCATTTTGTTTTTCCACATCCACGAAGCTACTTCCGATGAGCATGTTATTTTTTGGATGAGCTCCCCAGAAGACGGCATTCACAGTGGCACCATTGCTATAGGAAGCAGAAGGTTGGGTAAATACTGTTCCAAAACTTTTAAAGAGAGGGACATCATCAAAAACAACGCCTGTTTGGAAAGTAGCTTGGTAATTGGTGAGGTCTGGTGGGGTAGGACCTGCAGGGGAAGATGTTCCATTCCGCATAGCACTTGCTAGTTTTCCAAATTCTTGTTCATATCCAAGTAAAGTGTTCGGTCCAAATTGGGTTGAAGCTCCTTCATATTGTTGTGAAGAGTATTCTTCTCTTGTTGTCAGATACGAAGTATAAGAATTGGACAACCCTGCAATCACAGTGTATTCGTTTTCCAAAACATTTTTTACTAGAGAACGAAGCCTTCGACCCGCCATAGTCGATACTTCGGCAGGAATGGCAAGGATCGCTAAGTTCCCAATTTTAATGATCTGCATAGGAATCACCGGTGGAGTCCAAGGATTTCCATCGAAACTCGCCACACCCGTAGGGATCAGGACGGGTTTTTCCGCATGACAAAGTTTATAAGCTTCGCTCACAGAAGTCGGCCAAAGAACGCCAAGGAATCCACCGAGGAAACTAGCTTTAAATGCATCCGCAGTATTTGTGTTCCAGTCGAGGGAATCCACAGTGGTTCCTTCATCAAAAAAATCCACAGAGACAGCATTATCTTCCACACTTCCGGCCGAAAAAGAAGCACCCATCCCCGCAGGGCAAGTAGTAGTTCCTAAACTACTGATATAAAGGTTCGAAAAGTTAACATATGTATGTCGGAAGTCAACAGAACCTGTTAATTGAGTATTGGCAGAAGAATACAAAGATTGTGCTTTGTTTAATTGCTTTTCGGCAATAATCTTTTGGCGCGCATAATCATTCACTCCATCCGCAGGGCCCCAAAGATTCGGTGTCACATCACCTGCATTCGATTGAGCAAAAGCAGCCACGAATGTTTGGTTTGCTGAATAGTTTGCACTTTTAGACTTTTCAAATAAATAAGAAGCAAGCCCCTTATTATCACCACCAATGAGTTTATTTGTTGGACCAACATTAGTTGGATGTACGGCAAACCAGTTCACCATTCCTAATTCTCTACCATCTGCCGCAACTAGTTTCAACAATGTCATCGTTTGGTCTACGTTCGATCCATAAAAGTTTCTCTCACTCACAGGGTTTTTATCGTAAGCAACTGCAGAACGATTCTTACTAGCGTCCGTTAGGTTTCCTTGGTTGATATAGACATTCCCAGGAACTAAATTTTGGTGAGCCAATTTGATAGAACGATAAATCCCATCCACAATTACGTCATAGTTTTCTTTAATAAAACCTGCTGTAGTCGCATTGTATAAAAAATAATGTGAATAACCACCTGGACCACTATGAGTATGTGTTGCAGAAAGCAAAACATTTGCCTCATTATAATAAGGAGAAAGTTCTGAATCCAAAGCGATTTTTTTGCTCACCGCTTGTTTGATGGATTGGAAAATCATACCCAAATCAGCGCTGACAAATACCACTCGTTTGGAAGCATCTCCAATGATATAGGCCCTTGACCATAGGCGCATATAAATCCCTTCCGTTTTTTGAGCTGTTTCCGCAAATCCCATCATCCCTACTTCTGCAGCAGGTCCTGTGATGTCGTAAATACCTGCGCCGACTAAATAGGGCGACGAACCAAGGGAAGGTGCCACGGCACGACTCACACCAGACGAACTGGCCAAATCCAACTGAGAACTCTCACTCGCACCGGCACTGACGAGTCCAAGTAGGGGCGATGGGGATGGCTTCTGGTCGGAACAATGCAAAACCAGAAAGCTGCAAATCATGGTAAAACCCAAGCGCACTCGGGATTCTTTTTTGGAATTCATATACTTTCTCCGAATCTAAATTTCTAAATAAAACAGTTTTCGCTTGGGTTTCCTCTCGTGGCCAAGGCCGATCCAAAACCAAATTCGGTTTATAAGTCTAAACAGTGTTAAAAATATGGCAAGAAATTTAATCGACATATGTCGATTTTTATAGAGCAGTGTTCAGGTTTCCGCTACAATAAGAGAGTGATTTCCGTAAGAATCGGACAGAATGAAGAGGTGATGCGATGAAAACCGTTCCCAAGTAAAAAAGGTAAGTCAGTTTCCTATTTCACTCAGGTGCTTTTTCCGGATGAGGATTTCTCAATTGCATATTTATGGAAATTTGATGTCATTTTTTTGATCGACAAACGTCGACTAATGTGATGCAACTGGCCAAAACCCATTCCCCAAGGAATGCCAAACGAGGAATTATGAAACCAAACCGGAAACAGGGAAACCTAGGCTCAGGCCTGATTCGCATTTTTTTACTCAGCACTCTTGCCTGTACTCCGGCAAAAGATAACGGGTCAAACATGGTTACCTTACTATTATTAGGCGGATACAACCAACCGGGAACTACTGAAGTTCATTCCTTTGGATCTTCAAAGGCAACCGCAATTGCAACGTCCCTGCATAATCTAGATTACAGCCTTACATCCCAAGAGCGGGAAATTTTGATTTCAGAAAAAAATAACAACTCGTTCACAGACCAGATTTTTGTGGATGGACTAGGTCGAGAGGTCAGTTTCCGAGGATTTAATATTTCAGGGAATATGAAACTGGCGCAACATGGGTTTAAACCATTTGCAAATGAATCCGATGCAGAGATTGCTTTTACTAGGCTCGGAAAAACCACAGGATCAAATATCATTCGTTATACGATAGCTTGGGAAGGCGTCCATCCTGCAGTTGATACGATTGATTATAATTACCTAGATTCGGTCATAAACCAAATCAAAAAAGCAACAGCAAAACGAATGTACATTCTTCTTGATTACCATCAAGATTTGTTCTCACGCCATCTATTTAATAAAAACTCTTGGCATACAGGAAATGGTGCACCGGCTTGGATTACCAAGGGAGGGAGTTACCCAACCGAATACTGTGGCATAATTTGTGCCAGTTGGAGTCAAAACAATTTAACAAACGAAGCAGTCCGTCGTGCCTTTCGTAACTTTTGGAACAATGCCCCACTATCCACAAATTCTGGAACAAGGAATATGCAAACAGAGTTTCTATGGCAAATCGGAAAAACATCTGCCTATCTAAAAGATAAACTTAGTGCAGAAGAATTTTCTTATATACTCGGACTTGATCCATTTAATGAACCAGTGGACGGAGGAATGGAAGGATTAACGCCTGCTCAGTGGGACAATCAAAAGTTATGGCCAATGTACAAAAAAATCCGAACCATTTTAAATCAAAATGGATGGGAAAATAAATGGGTATTTGCTGAACCTTTAGTATTTTGGAATACAAATATTGGTTCGGCGATTGCACCAGCAACAGGAGGTGGTCATTTGCTCTCACCACCTGGTCCAGGATTTGTATTTAACTCTCACTTCTATGACGCAGGGCGTATGGGAACAGACCTTACTGGAATTGATAATGCAACCTATTTCAAATATTTAGATGAAATCAGAAAGGAATCCAGGTTTCTAAAAATTCCCGTTTTCCTGAGTGAATTTGGAATGTGGCTCAAAGGAACAGGTGCAAAAGATACCCCTCGAATGATCAGTGCCGTATACCAAGCGATGGAGATTTCAGATGGAAACCAAAGTTCCAAATCTAGATTCGCCGATTTTTACAATCCCATTGTATCGGGAACACAATGGCACTGGGATTATTATTACAATAACCATGCAGAGTATATGAATGGAAATCCAAATAAACTTGTTACTACAAAAGATGCATGGAATGAAGAAGACTTTTCAGTGGTAGGAAATTATGGAACCAGTTTCAACTTAAATAACCATTCCATCGAGCGAGGTTATTTGCGCAAATCGCAAGGCCGGATCATCAGTAGTTATTATAATACAGTTGGGTACGATACTTGGAACAATGTATTTTCTTGGGCCGCAATCAAACCGGGAGACTCGGAACCAAAATACTTTGTGGGGAAAAGATTTCAATTGGTCATTTGGAAAGGAAGGTACTCGGATGCTCCCACAGAGGTCTACCTTCCCAATCATTTTGATCCTACGAAGGTTATTTTAGTTTCCGAAAAAAAAATCTATAACCAGTCCATACCAACCACTCCTAACCAGGAAACCAATGAGGTCATCATCACTCCAGATCGGAATCGAGAGGTTGGTTCTGGAAACATTTTACATATATGGGATGATTTGGATCTAGACGAAAATCCGAACTCATCTTATCATTATGTTTTGGTTGTGGATGGAGGAATTACTTCCTATTCCTTACAAACACTTCAAGAGATCCAATCCAAACTCAACACCCGGATTCTGTTAGAACAAAAAAGTCCGATCTATTTAACGGGGAAAATGACATACGGCGGATATCCCGCCGAATCATCAAATTAAAGTTAACTTACTTTCTCTTGGATTTTCCAAATTCCTGATTTAGCTGTTTCTTTGACATAGGTCTGAAAGTCTTTTGGCTTTCTACCTAGTGCCAGCTCCAAATCGTTCGTGACTGATTCATTCCTTCCATCTAGGACTGTGCGAAACAAATAATCGATTAACCATAAAACATCATCTGGAAGCCCAAGTTTCCTTAGAGTTACCAAATAATCATCTAACGGAAGTTCCTCGAATAAAATCAATTGATTTGTGGTTTTTGCTATCGTTTGAAAAACATCTTTAAAACTAACAAGTTCTGGACCTGTCAGCTCATAGAGTTTATTTTTATGTTTGTCTGTCACAAGAGAATCAAAGGCAAGATCACAAAGATCATCCAAATCCACAAAGGGTTCCTTGGCTGCTACCCTTGGAAATAAAACCTTACCTTCTAAAATTGAGTCGAGAAACATTCCCTCACTAAAATTTTGTAAGAACCAACTCGATCGAAGGATGGTCCACTCTAACCCAGAGTTTTGTACAATTTGTTCGCAAGCTCTTGCTTCTGGTTCACCTCTTCCAGATAACAAAACAAGACGTTTTACCTCGTTTTTTTGACAAACTTGAACCAAGGATTGGATGGCCTTCAAAGATGAAGGTACTGCCAAATCTGGTTGGTAACTAATATAAACCTGGTTGATTCCTTGGAGGGCCTTTTCCCAACCTTCTGGGTTTTCCCAATCAAAGGATGGTTCCGCCTTTCTTGATCCCAACCGAACCGGATAATTGGCTTGTTTTAGTTTTGATAGAATTCGTGATCCAGTTTTTCCGCTGGATCCAATGATGAGTGTTTTTGGTTTCATGTATACAGAATACAAAAAATCAAAAAAGAAAAATTGAACAAACCCGACAGATTTTAGTTTTTTTCTCTGAATTGAAATGGTTTTTTTTTGGTGAACAACTTAAATTGGCGGATAAAATGAGATTGGTCCGAATACCCACTAACATACGCTACATCCGTAAGCCTAGAATTGTTTTCTGTATTTATTTCATTTAAACTAAATTGGAACCGAATGATGGTTGAAAACTGTTTTGGAGTCAAACCCACATAGTTTTGGAATCGCCTTTGCAGTGTTCTTTCCGAAAGTCCATGTTTTTTAGATAATTTTCCAATTTCACAGTTCCCTTTTTTCTCTAATATTTCTTCGATACAAACATGCAAAACCGGGTCTGGGTGAAACTTCTTTCCTTTTTCGATAATGAAATTCATTAATGCCTGGGTACCCAAAGAAGAAGAAAACTCATCTATCGCCAAACTAAAACTAGGTTCAAAGTTCCAATCGGATCTGGGGATTGTCCAACATGAATTGGTTAATTCAAGAACAGGAATGTCCAAAGAAGATTCTACGACTGCAGGGAGAAGTTGCACCATCACGAAGAAAAAAGGACCATTAATTTCAATTTGTATGGGTTCAATGGTTTGCCCATATACAAACACAGGGTCCATTACTTTGGATTCCGAACCAACAAAAACCGTCACAGGCTTTTTAGAATGAAAAAAAACAATTCCAGGAAATCCATCCGCATAAAAAGGAAGTGTTTGTTTCTCTTCGCAATTGGATTCAAATACAAATACAGATTGGATTAGTGATTTTTCCTTAGGACTTAGATCGGGTTTCCATACTTTCATTCGGTCTTAATGAATCCAATCTTACTACAAACCTTAAACTAGTCGCTTCTCATGTTTTGAAACTAAAGAAGGTATAATCCTTGGCCTGCAAGTTACTTAGACTTATATTTGATTTCATTGGATTATTTTTTTTAAAAATTATACTACAAAATAAAATTTCACATAACAAACGTATTTATTTTTTTTCTATAAAACATGATTTTCTTTTTTTACCCATTTACACGGGAGAGAGCAAAAAGGGAATGTGTTCTTAATGGCAAAATTTTCAATTCTCGATTTAGTATTTATCAATGAAGGAAATAGTGCAAAAGAGGCACTGGCGAATTCCGTGCGAGTGGCAAAAGCAGCAGAGAGTTTGGGTTATCATCGCATTTGGGTAGCAGAACACCATAACTTCCCTTCCATTGCGAGTGCTGCTACCTCTGTGGTCATTGGGCATTTGGCGGGACATACCAAAACCATACGCGTTGGTGCAGGTGGAATCATGTTACCAAATCATTCTCCTCTTGTCATTGCAGAACAATTTGGAACCTTAGAAAGTTTATATCCCGGAAGGATTGATTTAGGCCTTGGTCGTGCTCCCGGAACCGATCAACTCACCTTACGTGCGTTAAGACGTGATGCCATGAATGCACAAACCTTCCCAGAAGATGTCAAAGAACTTCTCGCTTATTTTGAAGATGATGAAAATCAATTACAAGTACGTGCGATTCCCGGAATGGGAACCCATGTCCCCGTCTGGATTTTAGGATCTAGTTTATTTGGTGCACAATTAGCAGCACTCCTCGGACTTCCTTATGCCTTTGCTTCTCATTTTGCACCGGGAGCACTTATGGAAGCAATTGCCATTTATCGAAAACAATTTCGACCTTCTCTCTATTTGGACAAACCTTATGTGATGGTAGGAGTAAATGTGATTGCAGCGGATACAGACAAAGAAGCGGAGTTTCTCTTCACAAGTTCCCAACAATCTTTTACTCGTATCCTTCGAAATATGAGAGGACCTTTTCCACCTCCCATCGAAAACATGGATTCCTATTGGTCTCCACAAGAAAAACAAATGGCATCTCAAATGTTATCTTATTCAGTTGTAGGTGCACCTGAGACAATAAAAGTGGGTATTAAAAAAGTTTTAGATGAGACAAAAGCCGATGAATTAATGACTGTCACATCCATTTATGATACCGATAAAAAAATTCGTTCTCTTGAAATTTTGGCAAATTCGGTAACTGAATGAAAATAAAATTAAACAACTTCTTCCAATTTTTCTTTGCCTAACTTACTACTTTTGAACGGATAGACGGAAATACCTGGAACTTTCTTTAAAAATTTCAGGTCCTATCGTAGAATATGAAGGAAAAGTCTATGAAACGAAAATTCAAATTCCTATTATTTTTATCTTCCATCCTCATCATTTTTTCAACCGCTTCTTGTTCCCGTGGCTGGTTACGCAGTAAAATCCAAGAGCGTTTCCAAAAAAAAATGGAAGAAAAACCAGCACCCATTGCGTCCAGCGACCTAAACCAAAAAATCGAAAGTCCTGGTGATTACACATTCACTTTTTCTTTTGAGGGAATCCCTCGTTATTACAAAATTCATGTACCAAAATCATATTCACCTAACAAAGAAACGCCTCTTCTCTTTGTTTTACACGGAGGTGGTGGTGATATGGAAATCCAATCCAACGAAGAATATTACCATCAAATATCCAAATCTGAAGAAATTGGACATATCGTCGTATTTCCAAATGGTTACAGCAAATACAAATCTGGAAAAATTGCGACATGGAATGCGGGAAATTGTTGTGCCGAAGCACGTGATAAAAAAATCGACGATGTTGGTTTTATCAAAGAAGTATTAAACCATGCCACCAAACAAATGCATATTGATAAATCCAAAGTTTATTCTACTGGGATGTCAAATGGAGCTATGATGACCTATCGTCTCGCTTGTGAAATGACAGATACATTTTCTGCTATCACAACTGTTGCAGGTACAGATAATACGGCCTCTTGTAATCCTTCCAAACCAATTTCCGTTTTGCATATTCACGCAAAAGATGATGACAAAGTACTATTTAACGGTGGTGCTGGGAATAGCTTCAAAGATAGATCGCTTGTTACCGATTTTGTTTCTGTTCCAAAATCCGTAAGCAAATGGGTGGGATTCAACCAGTGCAATCCTACACCCAAACGTGTATTAGACGAACCTGGCGTTACCTGCGACGAATACACTGAATGCAAAGATGGTGTGAAGGTAAAACTTTGTGTCACCGAATCGGGAGGACATTCTTGGCCAGGCGGTAAAAAACCCTCATTTTTCTTTGGGTCCGCCACCCCTTCCACTGCCATCAAAGCCAATGATGTAATGTGGGATTTTTTTACTGCCAAATGAAGTAAAAAATAATAATCACCTAGTATGCCAATCACTTCTGCATGCTAGTTGATAAAACACTTCCAAGTTCCATTGATTTTTCCTTTTCTCAAAAGAACTACTTCGCCCATCTCTGCCATCACCTTCTCACTCTGAGTCGGGCGGAAAAAAACATAGTCATCAGGTTTCAATCCAGTCGCCAAACTTCCATTCAATATCCCTTGGTTTGTACTAGAACCATAAAGGCTATTGTCAAATAGACCTTGTGGAGATTCTTTTTTTGCAAGATAAGCACCACCATAAATGAAATAAGTCACTTGTAAGTTTGGATTCCACAATGGAAATACAAAAGAAATGGATTCTAAAAATGGGATAGTTGTTCCTTCTAATCGTTTTAAAACTGGGGCAGCAATAAAAAAGGCAGGTTTGTGTTCCACAAGCGTGCTCACATCAAAATCTGTTGGCATCACAAGTGCTGAACCAACGGAGACATCATTGACAACATTTTGATTTTTTTGATAAAATCGATATGTTTTACTTCCTCCACCATTCAATAGTAATTCTTTATCAAACAAAGAAGGAAAAGATTTTTTTCCAGAATGAACAAAAGCTTCATATTGATTCAAAGAAGATTGAATCTCCTTCTCTATAACATCATTTTTATCGCCTAATAGACTTGGAACGGAAGCGACATGTGGCTCGTAACCCATAAATCCACCAAACTCCAAGTTCTTTTGATCGCCCTGAATCATGGAAAGAATTTGATTTACTTCATTTGGATGGACGAATCCACCTCGATGAAGGCCAATATCAATTTCTAAAACAAGGTTTAGTTTTATATTCTTCAGTTTTGCAAATTCCAAGTATTGGTTGAGTCTTGTTTTTGTATCTACTAACCAGTGAATTTTTTGGAATCGGTCTAGTTTTGTTTTTTGATAAATATCTTCTAATGCACGAACTGGCATCGGTTTACCTAGGAGGATATCGAAAGAAGAAAACTCTGGATCACCGAGTAACATCACGAGATCACCAGAATGAAAAACCATAAGACGATTTGTTTTTGTTGCTTTCGTAATATAACGAAGAAGATCCAAAGAAGGAAGTGACTTTACAACAATACGATAGTGCAAAGGCGGTGGTATATTTTTCGACAGGGTAGATAAATTTTCATCCAACCGATCCAAGTCCAAAAGTACAACCGGTTTTCCAAAGCCTTTTGTTTTTAACTCTTCATTAAGAGCAGAATAGTATTCTTGGTAAGCAGAGCCCACATCTTTTGGTTTTAAAAAAGATAGAAGTATCAGTACGATCAGTAGAAAAAACCAGAGGCGGGATTTACGAGTTTTGAACATAAATTTCCAATTTTAATTGATAAAAATTTTATAATCTTCCAAAAATAATTGTGACTTTTTTTCTTTTGTCAACGAATGATTTGGCAAACAAATCGTATTTGTTGGAGTTGCAGACAACCTATCACCAGTTATGTGAAGAAATAACACTTATATTTCGTTATAGCATTCTTCCATTTTGTTACTTTTGTAGCATTTTGACTTAAGTTCTATCACGAGTAAAAGCATGTTGTTCGTTTTTATTTAGATTTGACTTTGTTTCTTTTCTTAAAAACCAAACCCTTTTGTTCTTGGTAAAAATCTACTATCCTCCCTAATGAAGCAAAAGGCAGAGTCTTTTTCTTGGGATTTATAATGAAAATTCGTTATCTATTTGCGATTTACTGTTCTCTTGTCCCCCTACTGCCACTTCATGCTAGCCCCAAACTTACCATTTTTCAATTAAACAATCCAACAGAACTACTGAAACTCTCAGGTCCATGGAGTTTCAGCCCTAAAGATGACATAACCAAAGCCCAAAAACATTTCCCCGATGCAAACTGGGACCAACTATCCGTTCCTGCGCAGTGGAACAATTCAGGTTTGTCTGGTTTTCAAGTCGGTTGGTATAGACAAACCTTCCATGTTTCAAAATCATTTCTAGACCAAAAGTTAAGTATCCTCACTCCTATCATTGCCGATGCCAATGAAATCTATATCAACGGAGTTCTTGTTGGTCGAACAGGTTTGATTTCCGATTCCGGTGAGTTGATTAAAAAAAGCAGTAGAATCAGTGTATATACAATCCCAAGCTATATCATTAATTTTGAGGGAGAGAACACGATTGCTGTGCGAGTGGCTGATGATGTCGGATGGGGTGGATTTGTAAATTCGGAATTTTATATGGGCGAGTCAGATCTCATCCAAGGAAAATTCTATAAATACATTATGTGGAATTCAGCAATTTGTTTTGCTTTTTTATATTCTGCAATTTATTGCCTGATCCTTTGGTTACGTAGCCGAAGAGAACGTGCCTATTTAATGTATTTCTTTTTTGCAATCCTTGCGGGACTTGCAACCTTTGGCAACTTATCCCTCCCGTATTTTATTTGGGATAACTTTTGGTTCAACCATTTTGTTTTCCATCCTGCATTGAACTTAATGGGTATATTTGGAACTCTTTTCTTTTTTGATTTTGCAGGACAAAAACCATCCAAATTAATAAAGGGTGTTCTTTGTTTTCATTCAATCCTTGCCATCGTTTCCTTTTTTACATTTAATCCTTTTATCATGGATATTTATTCAAAGTATACATTAAATGTGAATGATATTCTCTCACTTCTAGAACTTATTTTTATTTTCGCCTTCACTATCAAAGCAGTTCGTAATCAACAGCCAGGTGCCTTTATTATTTTAATTGGGCAAATTGGACTTGGGATCACCGTGATCTTCTCAGTTTTAAGTTATCTACAAATTTATGTTTCTATTTTAGATCGATCTCTTTCAGAAGGATTTTTATTTTACACTCTGAGTTTGTCCTTTGCATTATCGATTCGTTTCGCAAAACTTTATGAAGTAACAAACCAATTAAAAAGTGAACTAGAAAAGAAAAACGAAGAATTAATTTCATTGGATAAAATGAAAAACGAGTTTTTATCCAATACTTCTCACGAATTGAGAACGCCGCTAAATGGTATTATCGGCATTACAGAATCTCTCATAGAAGGTGCGATGGGTACCGTTAGTAATGGAGTCGCCAAAAACTTAGGGTTTATCATATCGTCTGCCAAAAGACTTTCCAACTTAGTCAATGACCTGCTTGATTTTTCAATGATGAAAAATCGGAGGTTTAAACTTTTCCCGATCACACTGGCAATCCAACCTTCCGTTGAAGTAACAATGAGCCTACTAGAACGTACAGCTAAAGAAAAAGGCATTGCTCTCATCAGCGAAATTCAAGATAACACTCCTTTGGTTTTTGGAGATGAAAGTAGAATTCAGCAAATCCTATTCAATTTAATCGGGAACGCAATCAAATTCACCGAATCAGGAACTATTCGAGTCACTGCGAGAACAATTAACAACGGTTTGGTTGATTATTTGGAAATTTCCATCATTGATACAGGGATTGGGCTCTCTAAAGAAGATCAAAATAAAATTTTTTCTCCCTTCGCTCAAGCGGACGCCAGTATCTCGCGAAACTTTGGTGGTGTAGGACTTGGTCTTTCCATCACAAAAAACTTGGTAGAATTACATACAGGAACGATATCTGTTGAATCGGAACTAGGCAAAGGTTCTGCATTTCGATTTACATTACCTCTTGCGAATGGTCAAACAGAATTTCAATTCCCAAAAAGTTCAAATGCTGAAGGTTCTCATATATGGATGTCCACAGAAGATTTACGCGGAAATTTTATCGTTGAACAAGCGTATACCGAAAGGATGGAACTTAGCACAAATCTCTCGAAAGATTTAAATAGAAATCTAACGATACTTGCTGTTGACGATGACCCCATTAATCTAGAAGTTTTAAAAATCCAACTTAGCGGATCAGGGTTTAACGTAGTTCCGGTTTTGGACGGACCAACAGCAATCAATGTCGCAAATGAAATTAAACCAGATTTGGTATTGTTAGACATCATGATGCCAAAAATGAGTGGCTATCAAGTTTGCAAAATATTGAGAGAATCTTATTCAATGTATGAAATGCCAATTCTAATGTTAACGGCAAAAAATAGAATTGAAGATGTACTTTCTGGCTTAGAGGCAGGCGCCAACGATTATCTAGGAAAACCTTTTGATAAAAGAGAACTACTTGCGAGAGTCAACACACTTATCCTTTTAAAATCTGCGGTTGAAGAAAAAGAAGATTATTTAAGCATCAAAGCCGAACTAAAATTAGCAAAAAAAATTCAAGACTCTTCCCTTCCTTTAAATCCACCAACTGGAGGAAGGGCAACCATTGTATCAAGGTACAATCCGATGACTTCGATTGGAGGAGATTATTATGACTTTCACACTCCCGACGAAAATAGTCTAGGTGTTGTGATTGCCGATGTTTCAGGACATGGGATTCCTGCTGCAATTGTTGCCGCAATGTTTAAGATGGCATTTAACTTACAAAAACATGTGTCCAAAAAACCTAACGAAGTCTTAAAAAGAATCAACAAACTATTACTGGATTCTATTCATAAACAATTTGTCACGGCTTGTTACTTATTTTTTGATTTAGAAAGTCAAAGAATCCTTTATGCAAGTGCCGGTCACCCTCCCGTAGCTTTTTATAGAAGAAAAACTAACAAAGTAGAAATGGTACGACCAAGAGGAAGAATTCTTGGATGTTTTCCTGAGATTCCTGATGAAATTTTGGACATTCCATTTGCAGTTGGCGACAGAGTCATTTTATATACGGACGGAATTTCCGAAGCACGAAATCTCGCAGGAGAAATGTTTGGTGATGAACGACTCAGTCATTATATTGTTGAAAATTCCCAAAACAGTTCGACTGATCTATTTGCCGACGGTCTTTTAGAACAAATCAAAGAATTTTGTGGAAAAACTGTACCGGATGACGACATAACACTCGTTGTTGTTGACCTCTGATCTCGCCAAACATCTAACTTTTTTTAATGTTAATAAAATTTGAGATGATTTAATTTATTAGAGATTCAAAATCTCCCCTAATTCATTTCTTATGAATGAGAGGAAATTATGAGCGAATACATTTATTGTTCTGGTCCGATGTTTAGTCCAGAAGAACTAAACACAATGGCAAGTATTGCGGCAAGCTTAGAGAGTGCAGGATACAAAACATATCTTCCACAAAGGGATGGAATCGAAGTAGCCAAAGTAATGGCAATGGTCAACACCCCTATCATTTCAGGCGAAATTTTTCGTGATATCATGATTTTTGTGCAAAAAGCAGTTTTTGCAATGGATGTTTACCAAGTTGTCGAACGATGTAGCGCAACTGTATTCAATATGAATGGAAGACCTGCAGACGATGGTTCAATTTCTGAAACAGGAATATCCTTTGCTGTTGGAAAACCAATCGTGATTTACAAAAATGATCCAAGAACTGAATTTAATGGATTAGACAATCCACTCCTAACAGGCCTTAGCTATAATTGGAAATACGTCACAGACATCGCAAAAATTCCAACTAACCTTGCAGAAATGATTGTGAAAGTCAATGCTGCAGGAGAAAACCTCTACCTAAAAAACCCACCTCCCATGGTCAAAAAAACGATGGAAGTTGGGAAAGAAGTTTGGGAAATTCTACAAATCATCCGCTTCTTTGAGCATAAAGAAAAAGATTTAGTCGCCATCTTAAAAGTCCTTATGGAAAAACTAAAAGCATCCGCTAGTTTTATGAAATACTTAGAAGGTTAATCTTTAAGTATTAAATTTTAAACTTACCAATCTCCGCTTTTAAGTCTTCTGCCAGGACTCCTAAATTATTGGCTGCTTCCGTTACTTCTTCAGAAGATGCTAGTTGTTCTTCTGAAGAAGCGGCGATGGCTTGTGTGCTATCAGAAATCCCATTAGAGATTTGTGCCAATTGTTCTGTAGATGCATTTAACTCTTCTGTGCTTGCTGAGATTTCTTCCGTTGTTGCCGAAACACCTTGCATTTCATCTGTTACTTTTTCAATAGAACCAGCAATTCTTTCAAATGTTTGCCCAACTTCATTCACCATTGAAACACCTTGTTCCACTTCTCTTGCACCATTCTCCATCATTGCAACGGCAGAAGTTGTATTGTTTTGAATCTCTCCAATCAATACACTAATTTGTTTGGTTGCATACTCGGATCGTTCTGCTAACTTTCGAACCTCATCGGCGACTACTGCAAAACCTCTCCCTTGGTCTCCTGCTCTGGCCGCTTCAATAGCTGCGTTGAGAGCCAGCAAATTAGTTTGACTCGCAATTTGGTTGATCGTTTCTACAATTTGTCCAATCGCTTTTGAATTTTCACCTAAAACATGAATACTATTTGAAATCCCACTGACAGAGGAATTAACAACTGACATCTGTTTAATGGTAGTGCCGATTACATTTCTTCCATCTTGAACTTTTTCCAAAACCTCACTAGCCAAATCAGAAACAGTTGCGGTAGACTCTGCAATTTTTGCGACAGCTTGGGAATTTTCAAGCATCCCTCGTTTATTTTCTGTGAAAGCAACTAGTTGTGATTCTGTATTGACAGCAACTTGTTTAATTGATTTGGCAATATCACCTGCGACAGCTGAAGAATTTTCCGCACTCATATACATTTCTTTTGCAGATTCAGCTACCTTGGTTGATGAATTGACTACGTGTTTCATCATTTCTCGTAAATTTGTTGCCATGATATTAAAATCATCACCGAGAATTCCAAATTCATCTTTAAAACTCAAATCAACTGTTTCTCGAAGATCTCCCTGGCTTGCCTTTTCCACCACGAATTTAATTTTTTGTATTCGTTTCGAAATAAAGGATGCTAAAAAATAAGATAACAACATAGAAAATGTCAAACTAATGATTGCACTGAGGAGAAAGATAACTTGCATTCCACGTAATCTTCTTTCATAAATGATTTCTTCTCTACCTCCCGCACCGATCACCCAGTTCCAAGGTTTATAGTATGCTTGGTAGGCCATAAAAGTATAAATGGGTTCTCCAGGGTTTTGCCAAATTTCTCTTAGAGGATAACCTGTAGCTTTTGGATTGCCCCATGTGTCTCTCACCGTGTATTTCCCTTGGATTTGATAGTCCCAAATATTTGCTCCTTCAATATTAAATGGATGCATGGTTGCGATCCCTTCCGGTGTAATCCCCCAAAGATACATATAGTCATTCGTTGACATTTTTGTTTTTGAAATGTCTCGATTTCCATCTGGCATTTTAGGACCAACAATGTATGTTTTTGCCATTTCCTGTGCCTCTTCCAAGGTCATGTCACCCGCTTTTACTCTTTCGTTTAAAGCATCAACCAACCCAACGGCATCTTTGAGAACGTTAGTAAACATCTCTTCTCCTACATTCAGAACCTGATCTTTGGCCGTTGTATAAGAAATATAAAAAATACAGGAAAGAACAGTTGAGAGAATAAAAAATATAAATAACATCAGTTGGCCTTTGATTCCAATCACCTTACTTTTGTTAATCTTTTCTTTGAGGGAGGTTTGAGACATGGAACTAGAATTTGTCATATAGATTTTTTATCTATTTGTATTTGGATTCTTCTTTTCAATCATTCAAATTTTTAACAGAGGATTATTTTTCCGAATTTTTCCATTGATTCCTCTTTGATTCATAAGAACAGTTCGTACTTATCACATATCCTATAGTCCAAATGCATACAGAAGACCTCAATTTTCTGCTGGTCGCGGCCCTTTTTGAAAGGGCATTCCGCTAATTCTGGCTATTTGAGTTTTAGAATCAGATTGAATCCGCTCCTTGTTTTCATTTTTTTCGACTCCCAGCCTTAGTTTGTCCTAGGGAACTGGTATCTTTGCAATTAGAGGTTAAAAGAGACTATGGAATATATGGAATCCTTACTCGATGAGTATTATGATCTTTCTTTAAAATTGGTTACCTTAGGTGGTCCGACAAACCATTCGGAATTGTATGAAGAAATTCTTTCGATTGAGGAAGAAATTTGTTGGGAATCTTCCCTTCCGGCTTCCGCAAAAAACCGCCGACTCTTTCAGTTTGTAAATCCAAAAGAACCAAAAGAAACATACATACAAAATGCGCTTCAGTCTTTGGAACGAACAAGAACCAAATATTTTTACAAACCGGAAAAACCTTTCGTTCAATATTTAGAAACAGAAGGAAAGGGCGATTTAAAGAATATAAGAGTCCCTATGATTAACGGTACTTTTTACGAATTTTTGTACCCAGTTTGAATCATTTGCACAGAACATAACAAAGAATTATCCTAGGTTCAACCATTTTCGAACTTAGGATAACTCTTTCGCAAGACGATCGAAGCCTGCATTGGTTCCTTCCACACGGCCATTGATTTCTTCTTCAGTTGATAAACCAGCTACTGATGGTTGTTGCAACAGAACAATCTGTTCAGTAAATATCATCTTTGTTCTACCTTCGATAACGGACTCAAAGAGAACCGTTACAAGCGAAACAGAGATCCGAATATTATCTACATACATACCAAAAGCATAAACGATTCTTTCGTTAGGGATAATGTCATAATAAGTTCCATCAAATACATGCCGACTTCCAGATGGTGTCAGAACTAAATTGGTTTCTTTTCCGCCAACCTGAAAGTCCAAACTAAACTCAACAGTTTTCCAATCGTCATGGCAAGCAAACCATCTTCGTTTGGAATCGGCATTTGCCCAAGCAGCAAAGGTTCTTTCCTTAGAAGCAGGTAAAATCCTTTCGATCGTAAATGTAGAATTTTTGACTTGTCGCTTTTTCATTTTTATTCTCCGTCAGAATTTTCATCTGATGATTCGATTAAAAAACTTCCTAGTCGATCAAAACTGCGATTCCAAGCTGCCTTTCGTTCTTCCATCCAAGAATCTATTCCTTCAAGTTTTTGTGGGTCCAATCGATACGTACGAACCCTTCCTGACTTTTCTGATAAAACAATTCCACCTTCCTCTAAAACTTTTAAGTGTTTTAATACGGAAGGAAGAGCCATCTCCAAAGGTTCCGCTAATTCCTTAACTGATGCAGGGCCAAGGCTCAATCGTTCGACCATAGACAATCGACTGCGATCGGCAAGTGCGTGAAATATATGTTCCAAACCTTGTGAATGATTGTTCATAAAGGAATCGATTTAAAATTTCAAACCCCTATAAAAAGTCCTTACTTTTTTTCTTTTAGGAACCGCTTGGGAATTTTATCAAATAACGGATACATATGAAAATAGGGCTCAGCTTCATCTATCGTTCGTTTGACGGAAGGTCTCTCTAACAATCTTTCAAAATAAGCTTCCAGTTTTGGATAAGTGTTTCTAAAACTCAAAATCGTATCCGTATAAAATAAAGCAGGAACTGCCGAACAATCAGCCATCGTAAAACTCTCCCCAGCAATGAATCTCCGAGAGTTTAGTTGAGTTTCCAACATTCCATATGCGATCGGTAGCCTTTGATAAGCCTGTTCTACACCAAGTTGGTCTCTCTGGCCTATGGGTCGCAAACGATCGACAACAATTTTCTGCATCGGTTCACTGACATATAAATCAAAAAAACGGTCCCATAGTCTTGTTTCGAGGGCAGAAGTATGTTCTTTGGGAATCAGCCTTTCTTTTCCTGGATACAATTCATCCAAATACTCAATGATGATACTTGTCTCTGGAATTGTTTTTTCCCTCACTCGGTCCCGAAGGATTGGAATTTTGCCAACAGGCCAATAGGCAAAAAGTTCGGCACTGGACTCTTCCTCCAACAAATCCACCAACCTCGCCTCAAACTCTGTCCCATTTTCATAGAGAGCGATGAGAACCTTATGGCAAAAGGAGGCAAGTGGGTGGAAGAAGAGTAAAAGATTCGGGCTTTGATAGTTATCCATTTGGGAAACTATTAACATTTACCCAAAAACTGGCAAGCAAAATAGTTATCCAAATGGGAAACTATTTAAAGATAACCACTCAGTGAAAAAAGTAAGTGAGTTTCGAAAGTGTGCGAGGTGAAAATAACAGGGAAGGAACATCACTCTTTCCAAACATGACAATTGTCATAGTACTTGTATCGCACTCATGACATCCAGGACATGGTAGGAGCCAGAGAGGTATGTTACCTTGGGTGCATGAAAACACCCACTCAAACATTTCGGCATTTTGTTCGGCTCCAAGACAGAACCATTCAGTTTGTTCATCGGAACCTTCCTGTTTTACTCATGACGGGCCTTTCACTTTTTTTTCTAAAATGTGAGGGGTCTTCGCCAGATCCCAAAACCATTCTTGTACCTCTATTGATTGCTGCTGATCCAAACACATCCGCTAACCTTGGAGGAAATCAAACTGGATCCGGAGTGGAAACACCTATCATAGCAGGTGAAATTCCAGCAAGCCCTCCTCTCCTGAATGAAGTTACCTATATCACGAATCCTGCAAATCCCGCTGACGACCCATACTCCACCAAAGGGTTATTACAATTTCAAACAAAAAGCATTACCTTTCAAAAACCAGTTCCAGCAAATACAGAACTCACAATGTACTTCGGGAAAAAAAATATGGAATTAAATCCTGATGGTACCGTGACGAATGCATTAGAAACTTTAAAACGTACAGCGAGTAACTTTTCCGGTTATACTTTCCTTTGTGATTCAGATAGAAAGTATAAAGTGTTCGTTGTCGCAAAAAATGAATTTGGGATCTCTACAAAAGAATTAAGAATTGGACACGCAAGAAAATGTGCTGATGCAATCAAATCACCTGCGACTTACGGGAATTGTGCAGATCATTGTTTTGAAACAACAAAATCTGGTAACAAAATTGAAATCACTGCAAAATTCAATCTTCCGGTTGATGGAAATTCTTTACATTTAGATTTAAGTGCCGTTAGTCCAAGAAGTTTACCTGAGTCAATTGCCCCTCCTGTTGATTTAGATATCGGAATTCCTTTGGCTGGCCAACATACAATCAAAACAAGTTTTGAAATTCAAGAGAAAGAGTTTCTTTGTGCAGAAGTACAATCTTTTCTCATGTTGGATCAACCCTTTCGATCTGCGATCTTAAAAGGATATGTAGCCATCCCCAATGAATGATTGCAGATTCACAAATCCCAGATGTTTACTTTTATAGGAAGCTTCCCGATGACGTCTGGGATTTGGAACAAATTGACACGAATAACAATGTACGATTTGCAAAAGTATAAAGAACTAAATTCCCTTTTTCATTCTTTCCTTAAGTTTACTTTTGCTTTCATCATTTCCTTTGGCTTGGTCACAAATTGTTCTCCATCTCAACTAGAAAATACTTGTGATGTAAATTCAGAATCTTTTTCAAAAACCGTTGTAGCAAAATTCATGCTAGGTGACGAAAGTCATCCTTGTTTTTCAGCGAATGTATCAAATCGATCAGGATTTACTGTTGGTGGGAAAATTTCTGGTCTAACAGGAAGCGGATTGATACTCATTTTAAATCAGAACATTTCCCTTATGATTCCTTCGGGTAGCACTGAGTTTGTTTTTCCCATTCAGGTCCCCGTTGGTGCAAATTACGAAGTAAATTTTGCAAAGCAAGCAGACGGTAACTATTGTGAGTTGGTAAATTCTATAGGGACAGTCTCCAACAAAAACGTAAACGATATCGAAATTAACTGCCAGGCTTCCTGTTTAAATTGTATTATATTTATCACCCAAAATGGATACCCTGCCAATATTGGAAAAGCATCTAACTTTGATTCCTTTTGTCATTCGGATCCAAACTACCCTGGTTCTGGAAATTATAAAGCAATGGTCGTCGATGGAATATCGAGACGAGCGAGTGTCACTGCAAATACGGGAGATGGTCAAATTGACTGGGTTTTTAAGGCAAACCAAGTGTATATAAGACCAAATGGAACGAATATAGATACAACGAATGCTAATGGATTATTTATCACAAGTTTATCCGCTCCAATAACAACAATTAGCTCTGACCATTGGACAGGACTCAATTTAGATTGGACATCCTATTTAGATGGGGCTTGTTTGAAGTGGACCACCAATGCAACTTTTGAACTTGGGAACACAGGAGATGCCTTTACTCAAGATATTTTGACCCTAACGGCAGGAAGAGGGTTACAACAATGTTCCGTGAATCGCGAGTTAGTTTGTGTCGAACAATAGAAAAATAAACGATAAAAACAAATTTTTAAATTCTATTCGATATTTTATTATTGTGCAATTTTCTGTTTGGATAAAAATACAGTCAGACGTTGTAGTTGGTCTTTTGATGTAGAGTTAGACTCCGGAAGAACTTTTCCATATATATTTTTTAAATGGTTCCTTAATGTTCCATCTGAAACATTAAGGATGAGCCGAATAAAAGAACGACTATGACCTTCCGCAATCAACTCACAAATTCGTAATTCTTGTTTGGACAATCCAAAGTGTTCAAGAGGTAACGAAAAAGAAAAATTGGGTCTGTTGTCTTTGAGAGTAGTCTTTAGCAAATATGCAAAAAACAAAAGACTTGTAAGAGTTGTCACAATAGAGACGAAAAATTCTCTATAAACAAAGATCGGAAGAACACTTAAAACAATGATACCAAGAAGTAACCCCACCGCGAGAGAAATTAAAATGGATGCGATTAAACTATAAACACTGGGTTTTGAGGCATTAAAACGATTTAAATAAATTGATAATAGAACGGACAATGTGGCATCTACAACTGGATGAAGCGGTGGAAAATCAAATCCATACATTGGTAAAAAGTTGGAGAACAATCCGAACCACCAAATACAAAGAGCAACGAAAAAGGTTCGACGTTCAAAAAAGGAATTCCATTCCAATGGGAAAAGGACAAAATATAAAGACAAAACAATCGCAAAAAAATGAACAGAACCACCCAGGATTCCACCAACCTGAGTTAGGAGTGGGGCCATCCCAAAAGAAAATTTTGCAAACCCGTATACAACCGATTTTGGCATAGAGGAACAAAGTAAATCCACTACCAAAGCATATACTGCGATGGAGATGGTCCCTCGATTGAGAAGTCGCCTTCCCGTACAAAACGAACAAATTGCGACAAGAACCGGAGCTAATAGAAAAAAAGAATGGCATTGGAAGATCCAAAAAGCGAGGCCCGTAGTTTCATCAGAAGCAAAACAAAGGGCTGCTGTTGCAGCATTCTGAACCCCAATTGTAAAATAAAACAGACTTAAGAGTCGGTGAAAACGATGGTCACGAGTGATATTTTCAATAAAACAACTTACATTTGCCAAAGATGCAAACAACGGAACTAAAAAGAATACACTCATAAGAATAAAGTTAAACCTTACTATTACTAATAAGACCACTTCCTAAGTTTTTTTACCATTCAAATTTACGCTTTGTATCAAAAGATTTAAATTTAATCATACAATCATTTGGCGAACCTAAATAACAAAAATGGGATCTTCGTTTATTTCAAAATTCAAAAACTCCAGGTGATTGTCTTATAGGATTTGTTAATTCTGAATTCAAAAGCTAAAGTTTGCATACAATGGTAACAAAGACAATCTGCATATTGTGTTGCCAAGTATTCTCTTTCTTCTAAGGATAGAGTCACTTTCGTACATTGACAAAGACTAATGGAACCGACCTTACATTCAAAAATTCGTAAACAATGGGGACAAATTTTTTCTTCATGTTTCCGATCGATTTGATTCTCATTCAACATTTTTAAAGTTTGTGATTTGAATTTTTCCAAGAGGAATCTCCTTTCAAAAAGGAATCGCACAATCTCTGTAGCGGAGGTTGGGAAATTCCAGCATCTTTGTCCGGGATCCCTTTGAAAACTTTAGGACGAATGATCGTTTACGGGCGATTCATTAGTGGGAAGATCCGACTTTTCCATCCAAAATATATGGAATAGAATTCACGGTTGCACCGTCAGTTGAGGAGTTTCACCTCATTCCTCCCGGAATTACTTTGATTAAAAAGAAGTTTGTCCATTCTGTCAATCTTCTGTTTCGAATGATTTTCATTTTTTCAATCTATGCCAACAATCAATTGGATTCAGAGACCTTTCGTATATCTTTTGATTGCAATAAAAACTCCGGTGGCATTTCATCTTTTAACCCTACACCTGATAATTGTCTCTGCATTGATTCTTTGAGAAGATACATTGTTTTTTTTACAGCACTTTCAAAAACAAAACCACCCGGTCTTATATTGGAAATACAATTGCGGCTTTCATCAGTTTTACCAACTTGTGGTCTATAGGTGATATATACTCCCAAACTATCAGCAGAAGACAAACCTGGACGTTCCCCAATCACGACGATAGAAATATTTGAATTCAAAACCTCACCAATTTCGTCCCCAATCGCGACTCTTCCCCACTTTGAAAGTATAAGTGGCCCTATCCGTAAATCCGTTTGATTGATTTCTTTCATTAAAAGTTTTAGAAATGGAATCAAATTTTCATCGAGTGCTTTTGCTGAAAGGCCATCAACACCAATTAAAACGAGATCAAATTCACCTCTTAACTTTTGTAGTTTTTCCAAAGAGCTGTGTGACAACCTTCTCCCCAAGTCCGGTCGCAACAAATACTCTTCTTTGGATTGAACTCTGCTCTCGACAAATACACCGGGGATATTTTTTTCTTTGCCTAAGAAGTTTAAGTTTTCGAGTAACCCTAAAAAATCCGGACTCAGCAAAACAGCATCCCTGGCCCTTGCATGGTCCAACCGAAACTTTAACATATCTTTGGTGGCAATAGAACCTCCGGTACGGTTCAATCCGATCCTTGCTTGACTAAATTGTTTCCATTCTTCTAAAAAAGTCACGTGTATTACTTTCCTAATATATCTTCCAGCAAACCAAGTTCCCGATTTTCTTTGGGTAAAAAGCCAATTTTGTTTGAAAATATTCCTCGGCTGAGTAACCAATCTTCAAATTCTGGCGCAGGTTTTAAACCCAATACTTGCCTGAGATACAGTGCATCATGAAAGGATGTACTTTGATAAGACAACATCACATCATCAGCACCGGGGATTCCCATAATATAAGTGCATCCGGAAACACCTAACAATGTTAATAAAGTATCCATATCATCCTGGTCGGCCTCTGCATGATTTGTATAACAAACATCCACACCCATAGGTAATCCCAATAATTTCCCACAAAAATGATCTTCAAGACCTGCACGAATGATTTGTTTTCCATTATATAAATATTCTGGACCGATAAATCCAACAACAGTGTTTACAAGGAGGGGAGAAAATTCTCTCGCAACAGCATAAGCTCTCACCTCTAACGTCTGTTGATCGATCCCATGATGGGCTCCTGCCGACAAAGCACTGCCTTGCCCTGTTTCAAAATACATTACATTATCTCCCACAGTCCCACGACCTAAGGAAAGTGCCATTTCTCTCGATTCTTTCAAAAGAGAAAGAGTTATTCCAAAACTTTTGTTTAAATCTTCAGTTCCTCCAATGGACTGAAAAACTAAATCCAAAGGAGCTCCTCGTTTCATCACTTCCATCGAAGTGGTTACATGCGATAAGATACAAGATTGAGTAGGAATGGAATACTTTTGAATGAGATTGTCTAACATTTCCAACAACGCAATGTTAGTTGGCAAATTATCGGTGGCAGGATTGATTCCGATAACAGCATCGCCACTTCCTAATAGTAATCCATCCAAAAGACTGGCGGCAATCCCTTTTGGATCATCAGTAGGATGGTTTGGCTGCAAACGAACAGAAAGCCGGCCCGGTAATCCCAAGGTATTTCTGAATTTTGTGACCACTTTAATCTTATTTCCAACTAAGATTAAGTCTTGATTCGACATGAGTTTCGAAACAGCGGCGACCATCTCAGGAGTGATTCCCCATCGAATCGAATGAATGACCTCATTGTCTGTTGTTTCAGCTAACAAAAAATCACGAAACCCACCGACAGTTAGATGAGAAATCAATGCAAAAGCCTCTTTGTTATGAGACTCAAAGATGAGTCGAGTCACCTCATCTTTGTTTGCAGGAATGAGTTCTACATTTAAAAATTCAGAAAGACGAACATCCGCAAGTACCATTTGCGCAGCAATTCTTTCTTCCTGACTAGTTGCTGCTAAACCGGCCAGAACATCACCAGACCTATGAGGGCTTGCCTTTGCTAACAGGTCTTTTAATTCGGGGAAATGGTAAGTTTTTGTGCCAAGGATGGTTTGATAACCCATGGGCAAATTATATCTGATTTAGAAACTTTCGGATAGAACTTTTCTCTTTCACCGCCAAAGAACGAGACTGATTCTTCAGTAGAAAGTCGAATCATCACATAATGAAAAAAAGAAATGATTCAGCGATGCTGGAATCATTACAACCAAACCGTATCTATGCGGATCAAAAGTTTTTGGTCTTAGTGAAAAATCCCAGTCGAATGGATCTAAAATAACGTAACGATTCGCCATTGCAGAAGGATGGAAAAACAGGATCATTAAAATACGAGTATATTCTTTAAATTTTTCTTTTGTCAAAATGAATAGAAAATGGGGAATTTGTTTTCTCTTCCAATGACGCACATTCGATCCTACCGAATCATAGTAGCTCCGTCTTAAAAAAAAAATCGTCTCGCTTCTCGAACCAAGCCTCCCATTGCCTCCGAAAAAATGGCAGATCTTCGAACCACAGCCTATTAGTTTCCAAACCAAAAGCCATAAAACCAAACTTTCCTTGGCACTTATAAAGAATCCGATTCAGCTTTTTTTTTCCTTCTAGTTGACAAAACCAGGTTTTCAACCCTTCAACTGCATAAATTTAGATTAAATCTAAAAAATTGCTTGCTCTTGATATCTAGACTTATTCTAAATTTAAACTAAATCTAGAAAGTGAAGGATCATATGAGAACAACCAATATTTCTGTTATTGCCATTTTAGTGCTCTCTTTTAGCTCCCTGGGAGCTGCGGACACTAAAGAATCGGCAAATTCGATGGAACGCCAAGGCAACTCAAACCAGTTTTGGTGGCCAGAAAGACTGGATTTGGCACCACTCCGCCAACATGCGGCGGAATCCAACCCGATGGGGAGACAATACAACTACTCCAAAGAATTCAAAGACCTGGACATCCAACAGGTAAAAGAAGAGATCAAAACCTTGATGAAAACATCTCAAGAGTGGTGGCCATCAGACTACGGTCACTATGGTCCCTTCTTCATTCGGATGGCTTGGCATAGCGCCGGAACCTACCGAATCTCAGACGGACGCGGAGGAGCCGGTGGTGGACAACAAAGATTTGAGCCACTCAATAGTTGGCCGGATAATGCCAACCTTGACAAAGCTCGTCGCCTCCTTTGGCCGATCAAAAAGAAATATGGAAAAAAAATCTCTTGGGCAGACCTAATGGTCCTTACGGGAAACGTCGCGCTCGAATCCATGGGATTTAAAACCTATGGTTTTGCAGGTGGACGAACAGATGATTGGGAGGCCGACCTTGTATACTGGGGACCAGAAAAAAAATGGTTAGCCGACGAACGATACGAAGGTGATCGAAAACTAAAGAACCCACTTGGTGCCGTACAAATGGGACTCATTTATGTAAACCCAGAAGGACCTAATGGAAATCCTGACCCACTAGCAGCCGCAAAAGACATCAGAGAAACCTTTGGTCGAATGGCAATGAATGACGAAGAAACAGTGGCTCTGATTGCAGGTGGTCATACATTCGGTAAGGCACATGGAAAAGCGGATCCTTCCAAACATGTTGGAAAAGAACCTGCTGCTGCTGGTATCGAAGAACAAGGGTTTGGTTGGAAAAACAATTATAAAAAAGGAAATGCAGAAGATACCATTACCAGTGGGCTTGAAGGTGCATGGACTGCAAACCCAACTAAATGGACCACTCAATATCTAAACAACTTGTTTGGGTTTGAATGGGTGCAAACAAAAAGCCCAGCAGGTGCCATCCAATGGATTCCAAAAGATGGAGCCGGAGCCAATATGGTTCCTGATGCTCACGATAAAACACTTCGTCATGCACCCATCATGTTCACAACGGATTTGGCATTAAAATTTGATCCAAGTTACAAAGTGATCGCAAAAAAATTCCAAGAAAATCCGAAAGAATTCGAACTAGCTTTTGCAAAGGCATGGTTTAAACTCACACATAGAGATATGGGTCCACTCTCTCGCTATATCTCCAAGGATTTACCAAAAGAGCCACTCATTTGGCAAGATCCACTTCCAAGCGTAGATCATAAGTTAGTTGGTACAAAAGAGATCGAAAATTTAAAAGGAAAAATCCTAAAATCAGGTCTGACGATCCCTGAGTTAGTTAGGGTAGCCTGGGCGTCTGCCGCAAGTTTCCGTAGCACTGATATGAGAGGGGGGGCCAATGGAGCAAGAATTCGTTTGGCACCTCAAAAAAATTGGCCAGTGAATGATCCAGAAGAACTAACAAAGGTACTAAAGAAGCTGGAACAAATACAATCTGATTTTAACGAATCAGGAAATAAAATCTCTCTTGCCGACTTAATTGTGTTAGCCGGTAGTGCTGCAATCGAAGATGCGGCAAAAAAAGCGGGGGTCGATGTGAAAGTTCCTTTCACTCCAGGAAGAACAGATGCAACACCTGAACAAACAGATGTTTATTCCTTTTCGGTTCTAGAACCAAAAGCAGATGCATTTCGTAACTACTATGGTGCTGGAAATTCTTTGTCTCCGACAGAAATGTTAGTGGATCGTTCCAATATGTTATCCCTAACCATTCCAGAAATGACAGTCCTCTTAGGTGGAATGAGATCTCTGGATGCAAATTCGGGAAAATCAAAACACGGAATCCTCACCACTCGCCCAGGTGTTCTCACAAATGACTTCTTTGTCAACCTACTTGATATGTCGACAAAATGGCAAAAATCAACACAAACCGATGGCGTGTATGAAGGGATCGATCGCAAAACAGGTGCTAAAAAGTGGACAGCAACTTCTGTGGATCTTATCCTTGGCTCCCATTCAGAACTTCGTGCTGTAGCAGAAGTTTATGCGGCAGATGATGGAAAGGAAAAATTTGTAAAAGACTTTGTTTCCGCATGGAACAAAGTGATGATGCTCGACAGGTTTGACGTGAAGAAGTAAAAATGTCAAAACCTTCGCGAAAACAATTCCTAAGAACTTCGTTGTTCTGGACAACCTCCCTCTTTTTTGCTGAGGGGGGTTTGGGTTTCATCACAAAATTGGTGGCAGAAAAAAAAACTTCTGCCCCTTTGCCGGATGGTTTGCATCCAGTTTCGGAATCGGATCCAACCGCCAAAGCACTTGGGTTTCATCAGGATGCCAAACAGACTGATTTTAAACTGTATCCAGAAAGAAAAGAACCGGGGTCCAAAAACCAGTTTTGCATACACTGTGCACAATTTACAAAGATCGATGAAAATTGGGGGAAATGTAATATCATTTCTTCTGGCCTTGTATCCACAAAGGGTTGGTGTTCAGCCTGGTCACAAAGAACCTAACATTTGTATGGATTCAACTTGTCCCAAAGGTATTGTTTAACTTAGGGATAAGTTTTCCTTCTCTTTCTAAGAAAAAAACTTTTATTTCCAATCACATTGAGTTAAATCTACTTTTTCAAAAACCCAAGGTTTGTGTGCATGTTTTGCATTTTTATCTTCGATTAAATCGAAGGATTTTGCTTCTGAAGAAATACTTGGGAAATATAAAGCAAAAGGAGTATTTTTCATCTGAGTTCTTTTGGGACAGGACCCCACTCCCTCGGATTTTATGAATGGATAAGCAGTCCCTAGATCATCCCGAAACAACATACCTTCTTTCAAAACACATACTTTTTTAGATTCTTTTGTGTATAATTCTAATTTAGTTTCAGATTCAGAAACACAAACTTTACTCAAAACCACGACTCCTAAAAACTCGGAATGTAGATCACAACACTGCGCTACAGGATTCCAATTGCGTTTGGTCTGGACTGTTGCTTTTGAATTCTCTGAAGTGATTTCCTTAACAGGTTCTGTTGAACAGGAGAATAGAGAAAAACATACACATAAAAACAAAAAAATATACTTTTGAACCATCTCAGATACCACGATTTTCTTCCTTAATGTTTTTTAGTCGCTTCATTTGGCTTTTGCTAAAGGATCTTTGGATTTTTAGATTTCTTCCATCACTTTTTTAATAATAACAAAATTCTCATCCTGATTCCCGTCCCAGGATGACAAAAATGACCATCCATTTTAAAATTTAAGGAGTGCATTTACTCTGAGGAGAGAAAAAGATTATGATTCAAAAATTGAGTCCGTTCGTTTTGACACTATTACTTTTAATTCACTGTGGTTCCTTTCCTGTTGGCGAAAAACGTTTTAACGAATTGGTCACAAATAAGGTCAAAGCGAGAGCAGCGTACGATTTTGATTGTCCAATGGGAGATGTTAAAGTCAACATAATCGATAATAAAAATTTTGGAGCAAATGGATGCAGACAACGGGCAACATATACCATTTATCCAGCTGATTGTTCTCCAACAACCACACATGAAGCAGGTATAGAAAACTATTGCCAACTCATAAGAAACTAAAGAAATAAGGTTTAAAAAATTCCCAATGTGATTTTTATCCATTGGGAATCAACTATTGCAATGCTCTAATTGCAATTCGATTTAAAATTTGACATTCTTATTTTAGTTAGCTTCTTGATACAGAATTAAAAATATCTTTTTTCTAAAAAAAACTTGCGAATTGTATGATCATCCAAAATCCGTTGGTCAAACAATAGGCGATACAAAATTCCAAGATACACTCAAAATTCCTTGTGTTTCCAGAATTTTTTTATTTAAAGTTTTGTTTTTAAGTTCTCCGAAACAATTTTATTTAGTTTTTTAATTCGATTGGTAAAATAGCTTTCATTACTTAAAGAACATGAAAAAAGGTAACTGCCATATATAGACACAGTTACATTCTCTGCAATATTCCAAGCCTTACTATGCGAATATCCTTCTTTCGCAATGGCTTTGGCCAATTTGGATGTCATATCTTCATAAAATAAATTAATTTTTTGGAGATACACTATTCGTTGTTTTGATAAGACCAATATACTCAAAAAATGAATATAAGTCAAAAAAACTTTATCGCTAACAAAAAAGTTCAAAAATTCTTCTATTCCTCTTTTTCCTTTCATTTTATGATCAGTGAGTACAAACATTTTTTCAGATAAGTTGCTTTCTGCATTATTGAGAACAAATTCAACCATATCCGGCTTTCCGGACGGAAAAAAATAATAGATACTCCCCTTCCCTAAACCAGTTTTTTTTGAAACCATAGCAACCGACACTCCATCAATTCCATAGTCGCAAAATAACTCCAATAATGGAGAAACCAAATCAACCTTTTCTGTTACAGATCTTGCCATCTTTACCAAACAGTCAACTATTTACTAAATGGTAAATAGTTTTTCAATATTCTTTAGTTTTTTGATTGTGCGCCAAACAAAAGGACAAATTGTTTTTTCATAAGTAAGTAGAATTCTAAAAGGTTCCGCCATGAAAAGAGAAAACGCCAACCAATTCCAACTTGATCCCAAATGGAAGTGGTTAGAATTTTTATTGGGTTTTAAATATGCCATCAACTTATACAGCCCTTTTGTAGGATCCGGAATTCGAGTGATCAAATATGATAAAGAAAGACACCAAATTGATGTAAGGTTAAAAATGAATTTTTTTAACCGAGGGTATATGGGAACACATTTTGGAGGATCCATATATTCCATGTGTGATCCATTCTATGTGTACTTACTGATAAAGAGATTAGGAAATCTTTATATGGTTTGGGACAAACACGCAGAGATTGACTATATCAAACAAAATAAGGATTCAATTTTTGCAAAATTTGAAGTAACAGACACTGATATAGAAAATATCAAATCCCTGTTAACTCAACAAAAAAAAATAATTTATTCTTTTTTAACCAACATTGTAGATTCAGAGGGGAACATCGTTGCGTTAGTTAAAAAAAATATATACATCAGAAAGTTAGAGACCAAAACAAAAAAACTAGAGTGTTGAATTCAATTTCAAATTAACAAAATGAATATATTAATCCTAGAAGATGAACCAGTTCACGCAAAATATCTGACCAAGTTATTAAACGATATTTTGGATTTGTCCACCTCTGAAATTACGCATCTTTTATCTATGGAAGATGCTTACATTTACCTAAAACAGTCATCCATAGATTTATTTTTTTTAGACCTAAATATTTTTGGATCAGATAGTTTCGAACTTTTAGACAAACTTCCAAAAGAGACGGCAAATACAATTGTTGTTTCGGCCAATCCGGAGAATGCGCTCCGCGCGTTCGAATACGGAGTAATTGACTTCCTAGCAAAACCAATCTCAGAAGATAGATTAAGATTGTCCTTAGAAAGATATTCATTTTTTGCAAATGCATACTTAAGAAAAAATAAAACTAAATCGCGTTTGTTAAAAGTAAACATAGATCAACTCCAAAATCGTCTATCCCAACTTATGGAAGTAGAAAAAATTTATCAAAACGAGGATTTATCGCTCGAAGTTCTCGCCAAAGAACTAGAGTTACATCCAAGACAACTTTCTGAATTTCTAAATGATAAAAAACAAATTACCTTCAGTTCCTTTCTTCATAGTCATAGGATCAAAGAGGCAAAAAACCTTTTGACCAAATATCCTAACAAAAATGTAAGTGAAATTGGTTTTGAAGTAGGTTACAAATCACTTTCTAGTTTTTATGATGCATTCAAAAAAGAAGAGAAAATTACTGCTTCTGAATTTAGACAAAAGGAGTTAGTGACTTAATAAAATAATCAAACATATTTAAGACTAAATTAGTAGAAAATATTCTTACCAAACTAAATTAGTTTTAAAATTAAATAATAAGAATCATCAAAAACAATAAAATTCCACTCTTGATTCCCGTCCCCGGACGACAGAAAAACCGAAATGAATTAGAATCGTATAGGTTATTTATATAATTCGTTCATTTGGTTTAGAAGGCATAGATGTTTATGAAGGAAAAATTATTAAACTATTCGTTAAGTGCAGAAAAAAGTATATTAGCAAAGAGAGTCTTCTTTATAGTTATTTTATATTTTTGTTTATTTTCTTCTCTAACGTTAGTTAATTGTAAAGAAGAAAATTCAGGCAAAAATAATGCCATAGGATTATTGGGGATACCCGAAGGAAATCAAACGCCAACTAGTTCTGACGCTAATAATGAAGGAGGAGTATTACCTCCCATTCCTCCGGTGGTCGGACTACCTGCCACTCCTGGACAACCTCTAAATGCACCCATCCTAAACCTTCCCCAGACTCATGTAGACAATACAACGGTGACAGAAGATCCGAGTGGATTTTTTGGCAAAATATTTATCGATCATATTAGTTTTCAATTACCAGTCCATAATCAAACAACCATTACTGCTTATATTGGGAAACGCAATATGAAACTGGAACAAGATGGGACTGTGGTGAATGCCACAAACTTCAAAACACTAATTCCTGCGAATCCCAATGGAGGCGCATTTTGGTTTAATTTTAAGTTTCCTTCCGACCAAAAACAGAAACTAATTCTTGTGGCCCGAAATGAGTTTGGGGTATCTTCGAAAGAAATTGATTTCCTGCACAACAGAAACTGCATCGGTGCCCCACTTGTACCCATTACCATTGGAGACTGCAATCAACATTGTTTTGAAATCACAAACATAGCTGGGCAGATGGAATTTAAATCAAAATTCAAACATGGCGAACTCACTTACATTGAATTTGATTTTACTGGACTTTCTCCCAAAACGGCAGGGCATCTTCTTGTTCCAAATAATTTCAGTTATATATGGGATGACCCTGCGCATCCCCCGCTGCAGCCAGGGGTTAAGTCTGTTGCAACAGGTCTAAATCAGGAAGGTAAGGATAGTGTTTGCGTCCTATTACAAAGTAACATTAGTATGGAAGATGAAAATGGAACCTTTAGCACCGAATTCTTTCATAGTTTAATTAGACTGGAATAAAAATCTAAATTACATTGGATTGGAAAAGAATATATATTTACATTTTTTAGTATAAAAACCCTCTTGTAACGTTAAAAGGGAGGGTTAGACAATAAAATCAAATTTGCAAAATATAATATTTAGGAAGTATTCTAAAGAATTAATTATTAGAGATTAAGTTTTATTTATGGAATTTTGTTGACTCCCAGACTTTGATTGCCCACTCTTTATCAATTTCATTATCAAAACTGATTGTAACATGACATAGATTATTAGTCGTCGCAATATTGCCTGTTAGAAAACAAAACTCCTTACCATCTTCATTGATAATTTCTATTGTCGCCCAACCCAAAAGTTGATTATTAGAAAATCTAAATACTTCCAAATTTTTTGGTGTTTCCATCAATAGATTTTCAGCTGAAATGGGTATTCCATTATTTCCCTCGACTTTAAAAGACGAGCCTCTAATTATTTTATCTTGAAACCAATAAACATAAGTTTTACCATCATTCTCATAGTCTTCATAAAAATAGCCAGGAATATCAGAAGTCCAAAATCCAGTCATTGACCTTTGCATACTTCTTTTTTTGAATCCAATGCCCGTAGGTTGAGGGGGCAGACTAGGAACTTTTTCATTTAAATAAGAATCAATTAATTCTTTTTCATTTAGAGGAACAAGTTCTCTAAGTTCTGAATTTCCAGCTCTTTCAAAACAAAATTGAACAAATTTGTATAACAAATATTCGTGTTCCGTATGAATACTATGCCAAGGCAATTCAACCCATGAGACAGCAAGCCCCGTATTTAAATAAAAAACGGTTTCCAATTTTTGAACCCACCAAGGAAAAAATTGTTCCCCTTTATGTTCTAATTTATTTATATCGCTTTCATTTACCTCAATAAACCATTTTTTATCCCAATATCCAAGCGAATTTAAAGCAAAATAATCTCCCAATACAGAATAACCTAACGGCATAGCGATCATTTTATTTCCATCTGACACATTTTCGATTAATACTTTTGCAACCTCCTTAAGCCAATGGAGCATTTCCAACTTGAGAGTTTCAAAGTTTTTAGTTTCATAATAACTAGTTTCATCACCAAAACCTACATCCCCTACCCAATTCCATTTTAAACTCAAAGAATTACCTATTAAATCCAGTGAATCAACCACAAATGCATGATATCCTGGACCTGGAATATTTGTTTTGGCACTACAAGTAATTACATTCTTTGCGATAGTAAATTCAATTGGTTCTCCAATTGGATAAAGTTGTAAAAACATTCGGTCATCTTTGTACGTAGAAGAAACCAATTTTCTCCAAGTTTGCTCAGGAATTAATTCCTTAAATTCTTCGGCTATTTGATTGAACAACTTATCTATCGAAATTTTTCTCTTAAAAATTCCAACTTTTGGTAATTCCGATTTTATACAAATACCAATCCCCATTTACAATCAATTCCTTTTATAAATATTAGAACAACTCGAAACATATTCTCCGAATAAACAGTAAACCATATTACTTATCAAAATATCACATTTAGTGTTTTTAATCAAAATAACGTTAAAAAATCATTTTTAAAATCTAAGGATTGGTTCCTGCTGTAACAATCGCAATTGGCAAAGTACTCGTTCCAACGTTTCCAATGGAAGTTAAACTACCATCTACCTGATTGATCAAAAACATATCTGCTGTATTTGCATTTATATTTGTTACATACAAAAATTTTCCAGAAGAATCAATAGTAATCCCAGTTGGACCATCACCAGTGATGGCTTGGTTTCCTGTGGGAATCAAGTTACCGCTTATTGGATTTATCCCGAAGATTGAAATCACATCAGAGCCCTGGTATGTCAAATAAACAAACCGACCAGTTGGATCAGAAACAATCGATCTAGCATTTAGGCCAAAGGGAGCTGTGAGTGATACAAAATTCATTAACCCACTATTTGAATCTAGTTGGTAATTCGAAACATTATTCTCTACATCATTGACAATATATAAATTTTTCCCATTTGCTAAGATTTCTACATTTCTCGGATTTGCTCCACTCATAATGGTTTGGATTACAGAAGGATATGGGACTCCGGAAACCGGATCAATCTGGTACAAATCAATCATCCTTCCGTTGTAATTCGGGACATATAAGTAATTTCCAAAAGGATCTATGCCAATACTAGAGGCACCAGTACTGGCTGCAGCAGTACCAATCAATGTTAACTGACCTGTTGCTTGATTGACTAAAAAAGTTGTTACATTTAAAGAGTTTCGAATATAAACAATATCCTTATACGGATGGTACGTCATTGCAAGTGGAATATTTCCTCCACTTGCAATTGTTTGAATATTCGTCAAACTTCCGTTTGTTTGATTGATTGAAAATTGAGTAATATCATTTCCACTTCTATTTGGCACAGTTAAGTACTTTTGACTTGGACTTATGCCCATAGATTCTGGTCCAGCTCCAGCGGCAACAAACCCAGTTGAGTTCAAGAGACCAGTCGTTGCATTTATTGAATAAGAATTTACTAATCCAGAAGTCGCATTAACAACATAGGCAAACTTAGGTACAAACAAAGACTTAATAATCAGTGAGATTGTTGTCTGTTTACTGCTACTATTTGCAGTAATCAAATATTTTGTTGAGTTCATTCCCAAAAGCGGGGTACCCGATATGGCACAAGTAGATTCATTTAAAGTTAAACCAGTCGGTAGACTCGGAGTAACTTGACATCTTTCCACCGGTTCGGAAGCAAACGGGATGATGGTGCCAATGGATTCGTTTTGCCGGAAGATAAGAAAATCGGAACCATAATTTAATCGAAATGGATTTAAACCTCCGAAACTGGAGCAAAGAAACTTTCCATCTTCTGAACCAAACTCAAGTAAGGCTGACAAAAGAAAATTCTTACTCTCAGGGTCACATGTTGAATTTAAATTGGTTTGGCTACACTGAAGATTTATAAATATTAAAAATAAACAAAAACGAATTATATTGAATTGATCCTTCACTACGAAAATCCTTAGTGTGTATACTAATCCAAATGATTGAGTTTGTCGTCCGGGGACGGGAATCAGGAGTCGAAGGTCCTGATTAAACCTAGTTTATACCAGAGATTGGTTATAAACCCAAAGTAAGGCATTTCCGCATAGCACAATCAGCCACATACAATACAAAACTGTAAAAAATATCCTGAGATAGATTCTTATGTACTACAACTGACGGAAGTTTGTCGAATCGATATGTAAGTTTACATTATGGATTGGTCCCTGCGGTTAAAATCACAGCCGGACTTGTACTGGTTCCTACGTTTCCGTTAGGAGTTAAAATTCCATTAGATTGATTGATTAAAAATATCCCAGCCGTACCAACTGCCATATTTGTATTGTACAAAAATTTTCCAGAGGGATCTACTGTGATTCCCAAAGGTTCATTTCCTGTAGCAACTGTGTTTGGAGACAAAGGAAACAACTCTCCGGTCAAGGGGCTCGTTGCATACATAGAAATAGTATTCGTATCTCTGTTTGTCATGTATAAAAAACGCCCCAAAGGATCTGTAGCAATAGAGCCAGAAACAACTCCAGTGGAAGGAATTTGAGGAAAAACAGAGCTCATATAACCAGTATTCGTATCAATTTGAAAGGTAGAGATATTATTACTAGTGTCATAAGAAACGTATAATGTTTTTCCATTTGCATGAAATGCCATTTTTTTGGGACGGATATCAGTAGGGATATTCTGGATCGGGTTTGGACTAAGAAGTCCCGTAACCATATCAATTCGATAAGCCCCTATCAAATTCCCATTATAAAAAGTTTCGTATAGAAAATTTCCGAAATGATCTACTAGAATATATGAACTAGCATAAGGTGTAGGAACGGTATTGATCAAAATTAAATTTCCGGTAGGTGGATTTAAAGAAAAAGTTGAAAAATTATCTGAATTTCGTATATAAATTAAGTCTTTCGTAGGATGGTAATTTACCGAAATAGGAGTATTACCTCCACTTGAAACTGTTTCAATCAAATTCAAATTCCCATTAGTTTGGTTGATTGAAAAATGACTGATGTTGTTTGTATTTCGATTAGCGATTGTTAGATATTTTTGATTGGGACTGATCGCCATTGATTCAGGTCCCCCTCCTGCAGCAACAAAGCCAGAAGCATTAAGCGCTCCAGTAGTTGTATCAATCGTATATGAATTGATCAGATTCGACCCAACATTCGCAACAAAAACAAATTTTGGTACAAACAACGATTTAATCACCAAAGAAGTTGAGATTTGTTTATTTTGATTTTTTGCTGTGATCAAATATTTAGTTGCATTCAATCCCACAGTAGAAGTACCCGAAATCTCACAATTTATATCATTCAAAATGATTCCAGGAGGTAAAGGAGGAGTTGATTCACAATGATCAATTGGTTCAGATACAAACGGTTTTAAGTTTCCGATTGGTTCACCTTGTTTAATCACAAGGAAATCTGTTCCATAATCCAATCGAAGAGGATTTAAACCTGAAAATAAAGGGCATAAAAAAGCCCCATCCGTAGAGCCAAACTCTAATAATGCGGAAAACAGAAAGTTCTCACTTTCTGGATCACAAGCTCCGTTTAATTTGGTCGGTGTACATCGTAAAGTAGAAAGTACAAAAAAGAAACTAAATAATATATTTACAATATTGGATTGTTTCTTAACAAAGATAAACATAATTAACAATTTAGTCCAAAAGATGAAGTCTGTCTTCCGGGGACGGGAATCAGGAGTGTTTTCGGTTTGTTAAATTTCTTAATTCAATCACGATTGAAAATTTTCTATCTCAACCCAAGGATTTCCCGTAGAGTGATTGACCACACACAAAAACTTTTTGTGATTTTTCTTCTTATTTCATGCCAAAGTAACGCAACTGACAACAGTTTACCTAAAGCGAAAGCGGGAAAGATGCTCATAACTGAAGGCATTTTTCAAAACCATACTTTCATTAAATTAGATGGTGAATGGGATTTTTATTATCAAAAACTTCTGAACGCAGAAGAAATAAAAAAAAACAAATTAACATTAGAAAAGGATACTTTAATTCTCCCCGGATTTTGGAATGAAATCAAACGGGAAGGCAAAGTTTATTCACCACAATCCTACAGTACATTCCATCTCCACCTAACTTTACCAAAATCATTTATCCATGGTCAATTTTCGTTTTATATCCCGCATGCATTCACCACCTATCGAATGTATTTAAATGATGTTCTAATTTCTGAAAATGGGACTGTAGGATCCTCTGAAATAGAAACTAGGGAGTATTGGTTACCCAAAATTGTTTTTTTTACACCTACTTCTGAGGAAATAGAAATTATTCTTCAGGTTGCAAATTATAAATCATTAAACGCTGGTTTTAGACAAAGTATAGAATTTGGGACTCAAGAATCAATGATAAGGACAAAACAAGTTCGTTTGGCCTTGGATATTTTTTTAATTGCAAGTTTATTTGTAATCTCTCTCTACCATTTTACGCTTTACCTTTTGAAGAAAAATGACCAAAGCCTACTGTATTTTTCATTATATTCATTTGTAAGTATGGTTTATAAATTCACGAGTGGAGAATTTTTTTTACTCATATTATTCCCCGATTTTGAATGGAGATGGTTGATTAAGATTTTTTTTCTTTCAGTTTATTTAACTTTTCCATTTTTCTTAAGTTTTATTGGCAAAGTTTTCCCAAACGAAATCGGGAATAAACCGAACTATATATTTCAGTTTATATTTTTCTCATTCTCTTTATTTGTTTTATTTTCCGAATCAACGTGGATTGAGGAAACTTTATTTCCGGCTGAAATCACGATGTTATTTTGTTGTATTTACGTAATCTGGATTTTATCAAAGGCCGTTATCAACAAAAGAGAAAATGCAGCCGGTTTTTTATTGGGGTTCCTTTTTTTATTTATCACTGCCTTAAATGATATCCTATTTGAAAAAAACATCATTAAAACCGAGGTTTATGGTCCGCTAGGAACATTCGTTTTATTTTTCTCTCAATCATTTTTCTTATCAAAAAAATATTCGAAGCTATATACGACAGTTGAAAAACAAAAACTTGAATTGGAACAAACTGTTTCATTAAAAGAAAACATTTATCGTGCTAATATCCTTTCAAAACGAATGGAATTGGAGTTGTATAAAAAAACGATCCAACCTCATTTTCTAATGAATTCACTGTCTGCAATTCGCTATTGGGTATCCGAAAGTCCAGAAAAATCTGCCGAAATTTTAGATTCTCTTGTGGGAGAGCTCCGTATCATCTTAAAAGTTGCTTCCAAACAATTGATTCCCATTGGTGAAGAAATCAAATTATGCAAGTACCATATTGGTGTCATGAAATTACGTACAGAAAAAGAATATCGGTTTAGAACTTTCGGAATCGATCCAAAAGAAGAATTCCCTCCTCTTATTTTCCACACACTCATTGAAAATGCATTTACTCATGAAGATTCAATCAAGGCGAAATTGAGCTTTATTATCCTTAAAAAAAACATCAAAAAAGAAGAGAAATTTTTTTCCGTCTATTGTTTTATTGTGTATAACCACTGTAAGTCCAATGAACCAGAAGTTTCAAAGAGTGGATCTGGAACTGGTTTAGAATATGTTCGGCTCCGATTGGAGGAATCCTATTCGGGCAAGTGGTCGTTACAACATGGAAAGTCTAAAAAAGGATATCGAGTTCTCATCCAAATTCAGATTCACTAAAATGAAAATATTGATATTAGAAGACGAATCCGTTCACGCAAAATTTTTAACCAAATTATTGCATATCATACTGGAATCTTCTTCCATCGAAATCAAACATGTGACTTCCATTGATGAAGCAGACCAAGAATTAAAACGATCGCCAACCAATCTTCTATTTTTAGATCTCAATATCTTTGGTTTCGACGGCTTTGATATTCTGGAAAGGATTCCTACTCTTTTTACGAATACCATTGTAGTCTCTGCCAATACTGACAACGCAATTAGAGCTTTTGAATATGGTGTCATCGACTTTATCCCCAAACCCATTTCAGAAGATCGATTGCGTTTGGCACTAGAAAGACATTCTCTTTTTGCAAGCACCTACCAAAGAGGAAGCGACCAACAAAAATATGCAAAGTCCCGTTTGTTGCAAGTGGATTTGGAACAAGTTGAAAATCGACTTTCTCATTTAATGGAAATTGAAAAAATTTATCTGAATGAAGATTTATCTCTCGAAGTTCTCGCCGAAGAACTGGAGTTACACCCAAGGCAACTATCTGAATTTTTAAATGGTAAAAAACAAACAACTTTTAACTCTTTTCTCCACAGTTATCGGATCAAAGAGGCGAAAGATCTTTTACTCAAATATCCAGAGAAAAATGTGAGTGAAATTGGTTTTGAAGTGGGTTACAAATCACTTTCCAGTTTTTACGAAGCATTCAAAAAAGAACTAAAAATTACTGCATCAGAATTCAGACAAAAAACGTCTATAACAGAAACCTTATAACAAGAGCTAAACTTACAAAACCTTTGATGTAGGTTATTTTCTTACAACATAACCTGCTTTTTAAAATTATATGAAATTTCAATTATTAAAAAAATTGAAATTCCTCTCCTGATTCCCGTCCCAGGAAGACAGAAACTCCAAAACAGATTAGAATTGTATAAATTATTAATATAACTCATTCATTTGGTTCAGGAGACTCGCCCATGTTTAAGGCAAAAGATCTGGTTAGCAGTTCATTCCCCTTTCAAAAAAATAAATCGTTAGAACGAATGTTTTATTTAACATTTTTCTACTTTATACTTTTTCTTTCATTATTGTTTCTCAATTGCGCAAAGGAAGAAACAAAACCAGACAAAACCAATACCCTTGGTTTATTGGGTTTGGCATCTGGAAATCAAATCTCATCAAACTCTGACAATGGTCAGTCAGAGGGAGGATTGTTACCTCCCATCCCACCAGTTGTGGGTCCACCTGCCAATCCTGGCCAACCCCTGAATGCTCCGATATTGAATGACCCTCAAACGCAAGTGAACAATGCACCGTTAGCAGAAGACCAATATGGAATTTATGGTAAAATTTTAATTAATAACATTAGTTTCCAACTACCAGTCCATGACCAAACAACGATTACTGCCTATATCGGAAAACGAAATTTGAGATTGGAGCCTGATGGAACCGTTGTGAATGCAACAAATTTTAAAACATTCACTCCTGCCAATCCAAATCTGGGAGGAACTGTTTGGTTTAGTTTTATCCATCGTTCCAATCAAAAACAAAAACTAATTCTTGTAGCAAGGAATGAATTTGGTTCCTCTTCGAAAGAAATCAATTTTAGTCACAATCGGGATTGCCTAGGTGCTCCACTTGCTCCTACTACCCTTGGAGATTGTAACGGACATTGTATCGAAGTTACGAATGTAGCTGGACAATGGAATTTTAAAGCAAATTACAAACATGGAGATGGTATTACTTTTGCTAATATAACTATCGAAGGATATGCACATACTACAGGAGCAATGTTAGGTTTTGATGCTTTTGAATACCTTTGGGATCCAGGGAATGGTCTTCCATTACCCGAAGGATTTGTTTCTGTTTCATCAATGCTTAGTCCTCAAGTGAATGAACATACTTGTGTCTTATTACAAAGTATTATTTGGATAGAAGACGAAAACGGAAATTTAAATACTACTCTTTTTACGGATCGTGCTAGGTTAGAATAACCAATTAGATCATTGGAATAAGAACCTATCGAAGTAAATCTCCAATGGTGTTTTTTCCGATGTTGCATTGACTTGTATTACAAAGAAAAATACCGGTGAATGTTAAAACCGATTGTCCATTCTTTTTTATCGTAGTTGTAATCAGCACCACGCAGGAGTTGGGTGTGAGCAAGGGAACGACTGTTGGTCACAAAAAACTGAAAGACATGCCCACCCGTTTCAAAATCGATTCCCGTACTGAATGGTACAGATGTATATTCTACCGGTTTCGATAACAATACGTTGTTTACAAAAGCATCCACGGCCCTTCCCCTTGCGATCAAATCATTCACTTCTGATACGGAATATTCCACACCACCAATCTTTGTTTTTAGATCTTCACTTTCATATGATTCTCCAATGTAATCTCTTTTGGGAGTAAAGATTGCAGCAAATGTAAAGTCCACTCTCTTAAAGAGATGTAGGCGAAAAGATACATCCAAACCTGTTCTATCGTTAGACAGATGTTCTTTTACGTAATTTCTGTGAACAAACATAGGAGATACCTGAATCGAAAGAAAGTCATTGAATCTTCTAGAAATCAAAATAGAAGAAAGAGTGCTCTGTCGATCTGTTAAACTCAACTCATAAGTGTTTAATCGTTTTTCAAGATTGGAATCCAAAGTGGGAATCCCTGTCGAAGGCCGAAGGTAGGGACCAAAAAATTGTTCTTGTTTGGAAGTTTCTTGGCCAAACGCACCAAAAAAACTGATCGTCAAAGGAAAATCGGTATCTTGGGTCAACAAACGAACCTTAGATCTCGCTTCATATGTTTTTTGAAATGAGGTTCTTGCAAGGCCAACTGAAATACGATCAGTGATTCCATAATCCAATGATAGTTGCGTATTGGCACCTTGGTCCAAACCAAAAAAATCATAAGAAGTGGATTTTGCGTCACCAAAGCGGTGATTGAATCGGAAATCAATTCCGTTTTTGCCAACGTCTTCCGTACTCGGCATATGAATCAAACTAGTACCTAAAAAAGCAGTTTTTCTAAATTCTTGGGAGTCAATGGGGGAGACTAACATTAGTATAATGAGTGAGAGAATAAAACGATAAAAAAGTTGATTCATTCTTGGTATGTCCATAAAATTTCCGATTCGATTTGGATCGTTTCGTTTAGTTTTAAGATGACCAACTTAGGAACATCGATTTTAAAGTCCGTTAGATGAATATCGAAATTCGACCGGATTAAAAATTCTTTTTCACCTTCTTCGATACTCCCTTGGATCTTAAAATTCTTTTTAGTGACTCCGTGTAGAGTGAGATCCCCTTCAATTTCCACAATTTTAGATTTCCTATCCCACCGTCTCATCACTCCCATAAAGGTTGTAGTTGGATATTTTTCCGTTTCGAGATAATTCTCATGCATGTGACGATTCATCAATCGATTCGGAACATTTATGTTCTTCATCTCGATTTGAATGGATACCTTCTTTGAAACCATATTTGCAGACCCGGAAACATTTGTTATGTTTCCTCGAATCGTTTCTTGTGGTGCCTCACTTAAAAAGTGAATCTTAGCAACTTTCACCACCAGAGATTTGGTTTTTGTGTCTGCAAATAAATTGGTTGTTAATATCCAAAAAAAAAGAAGAAGAAAAAAAATCTTCTTATGAAAGAGATTCAGGGGTTCCCACCTTTTAGTGTCCAACAATAGATTGCTTTATTGATTGCATTCGTATTATAAATTCGCATGGATCCTGAATTGATTTTATTAAATAATAAACTTGCCCTCGGATTTCCAACTGTGATTCTATTTCTAGTGCTATTAAAAGAAGTGATATCAAAACCAGCATTTGCGTTGCCTGCGTTATGACAATTGGAACATGTAGCCGTTGTTCCTGCTTGGCCAAGTGTTGCGAATGTTGGTGCAGGGTCTGTACAATCGGCATCAGTAATTTCCGTAAGCGGAGCACTGGAACCTAGTAACAAAGCATAATATTGTAATATGCCTTCTTTGTCAGAACTCTTTTCGTTTTTGCAACTTACGGATATTGAAAGAGCAAGAAGTAAAACAAAACTACTTTTCTTAAGAATTTGATTTTTTTTCAATATACTACCCTTATATTTCCCTATAACCGATACATCGGAATCGATGTATCGGGACTAAATTTCAACTATACCATAATTCTCTTATGGATATACTTTCTGATATTTTTTAGAGACCTTTCGTACATCGAACTCGAAACGAAATGATGTTTACCGGTGGTGTTACTGCGCCGAAAATTTTATCAACAGGACAATCCTTTACCTGGATGTCATAAATCGTATTTGAGTTTTCCATAATTTTAACAGGGCAAGATGTGACGGGATCATACCCACCACCACCTGGCATATCTACATTCAACAAAAAGTTACCAGAAGCAGTTACTGAAACATCGCTAGTTTTAGTAAAGTCAACCTTATGAAGAAAGAATGAAGGCAAAGTTAAATCATTACCAGGAATCATTACATTATCATCTACACCAAAATTACCTCTACAAACGCCAATTGTCTTAGTAAATTTAGCATCACCAACTGTCAAATTCACCGAGTTTAATGCCGGTTCCGGTAAATCTAGGTTTGTTGCATAAGTTGAGAGGAGAAGTGGTGCGAGTATTGCACTCGACATATCCTCTTTTTTTCCCTCAGAACAATTTACCAAAACGACAGCAAACACCAACGTGAACAAAGCCAAAAACTGTTTTGAAATTGTTTTATGTTTCCATATTCTATTTATCTTCAAGTTATCCTCCATTAGTAAGAACATAATCTTCTATGAAGAAATCTTATTACATTGATTCTAAATTGTCGTCCTAGGACGGGAATCAGGAGAAAAAAACTATTTTGAATTCACAATAAAACATTCCTTGTAGCGAATGCATCGACATCAAACATGATTTATATACCATCTAACTACAATTACGCAAATTTACTTCAGGTTATAAGAGAATTTCAAGCGTTAAATACCTTATCGAAAACGAAGGATAATTAGTGAATTCATAGTTACGAATTTTATTTTTTAATGGGTCAAAAACAAAAATCCACCTAAGAGATATTACAGAATTTAAGTTTTTTACTTTGAGGTTGTACTTATGGACTAAGATTACTACGAATACATCTTTCTCATTATATAATTGAAAAAACTTGAATGAAATATGTATTAAATTGGCTCACAAATCAATTCCTATGATGACAGTGCAGCTACGAAGAACCTAAAATTACAGCTTTCGAATGAACTTCCAACACATTAAGTAACACATCTGGTTCAGAATTCCTAAGTGGAGTTGTTTGGACAAACTCTTATCAATAACATCAGTTTTCAAGTTCCGGTTCAAAACGAAAATGCCAGAAATGATTATCTTCTAGAATGTAATATTAGATTTGAACAAGAGGGAACAGTTTTAAATACGACAAAGTTACTTACATTAACTCTAATTGATATTTATCGCTATTCCAATAATACCAATAGTCATTTATTAAAACCAAATTATTGATTACATTTATCATCAGCCGACTGATTCTTCTTTCACTTGAAGGAATAAGTTCAATTTTTCGAATCTATTCCCACTCGGTCATGATTATATTTGTGTTACCTCACAAAGTAAGGTATTCGATGGATACTGATACTGGAATTATTTATAATCGGTAATCGACAGAAAAATTGATAATGGAATTATCAAATCGAAAAAAGTATTCTGCGTTAACATGTTTCCTAAGTTTCGTCGTTAATACTTCAAAGTTATTTACCTATTTTTAAAAAGGCAATCGTCCCCTCTCTTTCATTTAAACAGAAAAAAATAAATATTCTAATAAATTAATTTTACTCTAGAAACAGTTTTTTAAAAAATTCAAAGAACATACGACATAGTTTTCACAGTATCTTCCCTCAATATTGAGGAACTTTTTTTCATATAATATCTTGTTTTTTTTCTAAATTATGTTACAATTGCAATCCGTTCGCAGCGGATTTAAAATTCGAGATAGAAGGGAAAATGGCAGGGATGTCGACATATATTACAATTAAAGATTTTGCTAATGCCTTGTTTTCCTCTCTTCCTAATGGGAACTATGTTCTTCTTTCAGAATACGGGAATGTACTAGAGGCTATTCCTTCAAAATTAAACCCATGGGGTATTGATAAGGAAAGTATTGGGAAATCATTTCAAGACTTACTTCCTGAATCTTTTGCTTCGCTCAAAGAATCCTTCAGCCAAGTGATGGAATCAGGGACTACATTTGTTTCGCGATATTCATTTCCTAAATTCCAATTAATCATTCAGCTAGCTCCCTGTGTGTTTCCAACACAGTCCGAAAAGTTTGTTTTATTCTCTGCAATGGAGATGGAAGAGGAACCAGATAGAGATTTATCGGAAGTAGAGCGTTCCGTCATCCAGTATGAAGAAAACCTACATAAAGAAATCATTAAAATCTTCAATTGGAGACATGAAATTGAAGGAAAGGGCAATCACAGAGATTGGATGGAAAAAGCACTCCCCAATCTAAACACTTCTTTAATGCAAGGTTCAGGGCTCGGTGCATTGGTCACTACCGTTGGCTCTTTACTCAGGAAAGCAAAAAAAGAAGGGAATCATCACATCATCCCTTCAACCATTTATGAATTGTTAGAAGAAAACTTTAGTAGTACAAAAAAATTAGTACAAACATTGGCTGAAGCTCAAATTGTATTTGAAGGCAGTGCCTCAAAAACAGAAACAACGACTCTTAAAGACTTTCGCAATATGATTCAGGAAGAGGTAGCTTATCTTTCAGATATGACTACCATTAAAAACCAAAAGTTTCATATTTCAAATTTACAATCTGGCGCAGATAGTAAGTTCCAATCGCATTTCAAATTATTAAGAACTGCAATTAGGGAACTCCTCATCAACGCAATGAAATATGGCCCCGAAAGTTCAAGTATCTATATTCTTTTTATGAAAGTTGGTGAAAAACTATCACTTAAAATTTTAAATGCACCGATGGATCAGTCAATCCAACAAATCGATTTCAAAAAATCAGAAGAAATCATTTTGTTCCAACCTTTCTACCGAGTAAACAAATATGTGGATGAACGTTTTTCCAAAGAAGAATTTGGATTGGGACTTGGATTACCAATTGTGAAAAAGATTTTAGAAGATATGAATGCTAAAATTTACTTCAATGTTTTGGATTCCAATATCTATAACGATCAATCATCCGAAGTTTCTGTTACTTTAGAGTTCGATATTATTCCATAAATTAGAATAATTCAACTTTTATTCTTTACAAACATTTGAATATAAGATTCTTCGCTAACACATAGGTGAGAAAATGAATAACTTAGAAATTGAATCCCTATCGGATGAAAACGACGACTATGATGATGAAGACACTTTAGAAGGTCGTTACCTTATCTTCTCCCTTGCCGATCGAAGTTATGGAATCGAAATCAAATTCATCACAGAAATTGTTGGGATGCAAAACATTACAGAAATTCCAGACATGCCAACCTTTATCAAAGGAGTCATCAACCTTCGAGGGAAGGTAATTGCTCTGATTGATGTTCGCGATCGTTTTCGAATGCAATCAATAGGTTATAATGACAAAACATGTGTGATCATTCTCAGTGTAAACCAACAGTTGATTGGGCTTATTGTTGATACAGTCAAAGAGGTAATTAAAATTCCTCTCAACAATATGGAAGAAGCACCAAAATTTGGAGAACACCAAGGAAACCAATTTATTAAATCAATAGCAAAGGTGAGTGATGAAGTAAAAGTTTTACTCAATATCGAAAAACTACTTAAAGACGAAGACAAACTCGCTTTAGATGCAGCCATTAGCAATCAATCTTAAAAGAAGGAACAAAATATGTTAAATTTAAAATCAATGACAGTCAAAGGAAAATTAATCCTCGGATTCAGTTTGCTAATATTTTTTATCGGTGTTGGTACAGGATCAGGTATTTACAGTGTAAACATATTTAACAATAAAGTGACTGATTTAGTTTTAATCTATTCACCGAAAGTACAACTTTCTGAGAAAATCAGAACTAAATTCATATGGCTTGCTCGAAACGAAAAAAACCTAATCTTAGACCAAACAATGGAATTAATGAACCAAAGGATAACTGCAAGAAAAAAATACTCAAGCGAACTTTTCGGGTTTATTGAAGACTTAGAGAAACTTGGAAATCAAAAGGATAAAGAAAAACTTAAGGAATTAAGAGCTGCATATGACGATTATGCAGCTGCTTTTGAAGAAGTAAAAGTTGTAGCATTAAAAAATTTAACCCAACAAGCACAAGACATATCAAGTGAGAAAGGACGTCCCGCTGCAGATAAATTTGACGCCATTGCAGATGATATTGCTTCTATGGCTGCTGCCGATATGGACGAAGCTAACAAATTAACAGATGAATACTATCAGGCGATATTTTTTTTCATGGCAGGCCTCTTTATCGTATCTGCAATTGTTTCCATTTTGATCGCTGCCTGGATTATCGTCAGCATCACTAAAGCGCTGAACTCTGCTGTTGAAATTGCAACCACCGTTTCAACTGCCGCAGAACAAGTTTCCTCTACGGCCTATTCGCTGAGCCAAGGGGCAAGTGAACAAGCGGCATCGATTGAAGAATCAACTGCATCAATAGAAGAAATGTCTTCTTCTGTGACTCAAAATTCACAAGCCGCAATCGAAACAAATGAAATTGCATCAAAATCAGCAAAGGAAACTACCAAAGGCAGAGAATCCGTTTTCAAAACATTAGATGCAATGAAGAATATTTCTTCTAAAATTAAAATCATCGAAGAAATTGCTTACCAAACCAACTTACTAGCACTAAATGCAGCAATTGAAGCTGCTCGTGCAGGCAAACATGGAAAAGGATTTGCCGTTGTTGCAGATGAAGTAAGAAAACTCGCAGAAAGAAGCCAAGTTGCCGCTCAAGAAATTAATCAACTGTCGTTTAACAGTGTATCGCTTGCCGAAGAAGCTGGAAAAGTGATCGAAGAAATTGTTCCAAGCATTAGTAAAACTGCAGAACTTGTTTCTTCTATTGCCGATGCATCAAGGGAACAATCTTCAGGTATCAATCAGATTTCACTTGCGATGACACAAATGGATCAAACCACTCAGATTGCCGCATCCTCTTCTGAAGAACTTGCCGCGACATCCAACGAGCTCAAAGAACAATCTGGCCACCTAATGGAAATTATGGGAACACTCGTAAAAATTGATCAAGAAAAAATTGCTTTAGCGAAACAAAAGAAAAATAATACGAACAAACCAGGTGACCTCAAGAACATAGCAGCCGAATTTGGGAAAAACAATAAATCATCCAACGGTTTTGGTTCGGGAATCGAACATAACTCCCTAACTGAAAAATTTTGAGATAAGTTATGGGAAGAGAACAACTCTTACTCGACTTCATTCCTGAAGGTTTTGAACTCATTGAAGTTTGCGAATCAGCAATCCTCTCAATCGAGGAAATCAACGACCAATCCGGTGAATATGATGAAGATCTGATCAACAATCTGTTCCGTGCAGTACATACCTTCAAAGGATCGACGGGATTACTAAAGTTAGAAAGTTTAGTAAAGATATCTCACGAAGCTGAGACACTGATGGATATTTTACGCAAAGAAAAAAAACTTCCTAATGAAGACATTTGTCAAATACTCATCAACACCTGTGATCAATTGCGAAGGTTACTGCATAAAGTCGATGAAACAAAAACAAATCCAGAGTTAGACGATGAATCAGATGCGATTATTGAAGTTTTAAAACGAGAAATCAAACAGCTGAATTCCGAAGATCAAATTACTGAATCAGAAATTCCTACTTCTAAAAAGAAAAAAAGTTTTGAAATATTTGCTGAGGAAGAGCCAAAAACAGAAACAACGGTTACGAAAAAAAAATCTGCATTTGAAATTTTCGGTGAATCTCCAAATCCATCACAAACTGAACCCAAAATAACAAACGAACACAATCTTGCGGAAACAAACAACCCAGAGAAAAAAACTACAGAAATAGTAAAACCAGAAAAAACACAATTAGATAAGGAACCTATTGCGACAACCACAACCATTCAGAAAAAAGAAATCAAAGTAGCAAATGAAAAATTGGATGCGCTAATGGATTTAGTAGGAGAATTAGTGATTGCTGAATCGAATGTAACCCAACACCCACTTCTCAAATCCCTTCGAAATGAAGATTTTAATTCTTCTATCAATCGCCTCCACAAAATTGTGTTAGATTTGCAAGAGGTTGCTTTATCCACCAGAATGATACCCATTAGCGGTGTTTTTCAAAAGATGTCACGTTTGGTTCGTGACCTTCAGAAAAAAGCAAACAAAAAAGTTGCATTATACATCAGTGGAGAGGAGACCGAAATAGATAAATCCATTGTTGATTTAATTGCCGACCCCATTATTCACATTCTTAGAAATTCGATCGATCATGGAATCGAAACCAGTGATGAACGAATGTTATCTGGTAAACCAGAAGTCGGTATCATCCAACTAAGTGCCAGACAATCAGTTAATGAAGTATGGGTCATGATCCGTGATGATGGCCGCGGATTGAATCGAGAGAAAATCATCCAAAAATCAATTGAAAGAGGAATTCTTAGCGGAGACACCGAACACCTGTCAGACCAAGAAGTATATAATTTAATTTTTGTTCCAGGTTTGTCCACAGCGGAGACAATCACAGACATTTCTGGTAGAGGTGTCGGTATGGACATTGTCCGTCAAAATATTGAAAAAATGGGCGGAAAAATTGAAATTCATAGCCGTTTGCAGAAAGGAACAAGTTTTATTCTAAGGATTCCACTTTCTCTTGGAATTATGGAAGGAACCGTGGTTCGCATTGGTAAAAAGTTTTTTACGATTCAAACCATTGAACTGAGAGAGTTTGTAAGCCTTAGAGAAAAAAAAGAAATCCCACTGGAAGACAATCAGAAAGTAATTGATGTTCGAGGTACTTTTATTCCCATTTTTGATATCAACCAAATCTTAAACCATAGAGAAGAGATTGTTTATGAAGGTTTAGATCCTTTGATGATTGTTCTCGAATATGAAAAAAAATTATTAGGCATCCGTGTCGATGAAATTGTTGGAAATCAAAATGTAGTCATCAAACCACTGCAAGGAATTTTAGAAGAAGCAAATGGAGTGAACGGTTTTACAATTCTCGGTAGTGGGAACGTAAGTTTAATTTTAGATGTTAAGTCTATTTTTCAGAAAATGCACCGAAGCGAATCATGATCAAACTATTGATAGTTGACGACCAAAACGTAGTAAGAAACGTACTTTCCGAAATGTTTGCCAATAACAAAACCATACAAGTTGTTGGTACGGCTGCAAATGCCTTAGAAGCAAAGAAGTTGGTCCCCCTGCTACGTCCAGATGTGATTAGTTTGGATGTTGATATGCCTGGAATGAGTGGCCTTGAATTTTTAGATTGGCTAATTCCCAATTTCCCCACGCCGGTGATAATGTTAAGCACATACACGGTCACTGGAGCCAATGCAACCATCCAAGCTCTGCAACGAGGTGCTATGGATTTTGTAAAAAAACCAGATGGTACTGAGTCTGATTTTTTGCGAATGTTAGAAGAATTAACTTTTAAAATCAAAAAACTAGGCATCTTTACAAAACCGAAACAATATATAACACCAACATCCACTTCAAAACTGACAGGTCTCAAAGGGAAACAAACCAATATCAAATTGATCGCAATTGGTGCTTCTACCGGAGGTACACAAGCCTTAGATTTTATCTTACACCAATTACCGAATGATCTTCCGCCTATTGTTGTGGTCCAACATATGCCAGAACATTTTACAACTTTGTTTGCACAACGACTGAATCAAACTACGGGACTTCCTGTCAAAGAAGCATCACATGGTGATATCCTTGAAACTGGCCATGTGTATCTTGCTCCAGGGGATCAGCATCTACTTGTTCGACGCCTGGCTGGTCGGTATTATTTAGAATTAGAAGTCTTTGATAAAGTGAGTGGACATCGCCCTTCTGTCGATGTTTTATTTAATTCCATTGCACAAGGGAAAATGAGTAACAATTGTTTGGCGATTTTATTAACAGGAATGGGAAGAGATGGAGCCATCGGATTAAAAGGTATAAAAGATGCTGGTGGGAGAACTGTTGGACAAGATGAAGAATCAAGTGTTGTTTATGGAATGCCCAAAGAAGCTTTTTTATTAGGTGCTGTCGAAAAACAAGTCGGTCTTTCTAATATACCCAACGTTATTTTACAAATTTTAGAATCATAAGGGAGAGTTAAAAAAATGTCAAAAAAAATATTACTATGCGATGATGCACCAACTGCATTGAAATTAATGGAAATGGTACTTGGAGATGAAGGTTATGAAATTTTCAAAGCTGAAAATGCAGAACAAGCAATGAAAAGTTTAGAACTCAATGGACCTTTCGACGGTTGTGTTTTTGATGTCAATATGCCTGGAAAAAATGGAATTGAGTTGTCTCGAGACTTTTTAGCTCACCCAAAAGGAAATGGTGCCAATATTTTGATCGTATCAACTGAATCGAGTGACCACCTGCGCCAAGCAGGAAAGGATGCGGGAGTAAAGGCATGGATTGTCAAACCATTTGATGATGAAGATTTAATTGAAGTATTAAAGAAAATTATCGGTTAAGTTGAAATAGTAAAAAAGACCGATCCGAAGCCCATTTTTAATGAATGAGTCAGTGGATTAAAAAGTAAATACTGATGTTTTTTTAACCATTCTTTCACGAACCTTGGTTTCGAAGTGACGTTCTTGTGTTAGAATTTCGGTTGATACATTTGGTTGAAGTTTAGTAATAAAAACATCATAATTATCCGTATGAAAAACTAGTTTTCGATATAATTCGCCACCTGTGTCTTCGCTGATAATTGGAATTTTTTCAGTCTGCAAAAAATCCTTAACAAACATTATATTCTTCGGACCAGCATTGTTTGTTGTTAACTTCAGAGTTTGAGAGCCTCCAAAAATTTTTGCTTTTAGTTCATTCCTTGGGATATTTAATTTCACAAATTCGTTAATCAATAATTCCATGGAAGTAATTCCATATCGTAAACTTTGTTTTTCTTCTAGTTTACCCAAACTTCCTGGCAACAGAATGTGATTGATGGCACTATGTTTTGTTCTTTCATGAAACAAACATACAGAAACACAAGAACCCAAAATGGTTCGAATTTCGTATATCCCCGAAGTAAAATATGCTTCACCGATATTCAGATACACTTTTTGTTTCATCACAAAATGACCAGTCCAATGGAAGGAGATCAAACACATACTCACTTTCTATTACAAATTGTAACTGATTTTTCAGAAGAAAACAAGAGGTGCCGAATGAATTAATTGATTTCAATATCGATAAGTCATCGAATCCTTATCAGTCAGTGACGGCCTTAAATACTTTTTTATCACACAAATCACAATTCCCACATTCATTAAATACAGAATCAAAATAATTATGTATGAATTCTCTTCTGCAAGTTTCTGTTTTGGTATATAAAACAGTTTGGTACAATCGTTTCTGGCTCTCTTTCTTTTTTTCAAGTAGTTCTGATTCAGAAAAAATGGAATCTGACCATTCAGACTCAATCTGCAATGTCCCTTTCTCCAATTCCCCAGAAATTAAACCTTTACTTGCGATTAAACTGAGAGCTGTTTGGATTCGATGATCCCCTTTGTTTTTAAAACTCATATAACTTTGTAGGGTTTCATAATCTAAACCAGACAATTCATTTTGTTTCTTTAACAAGGTTTCAAAGAGTTTCTTTAGATACATTCGGTCTGGATTTTGCCATTCGATAAATTCCATCTGAACTGTAAGGTCTTCCTGGCTATAATAAAGTTTACAATCAGAAGGATTGCCATCTCTACCGGCACGCCCTATTTCTTGGTAATAAGACTCGATACTTCCTGGAACCTGAGCATGATATACATTACGAATGTTAGGTTTATCAATCCCCATCCCAAATGCATTCGTTGCCAGAAGAATTCCTTCTTCCGATTTGAGAAAAGAAGATTGTATCTTACTTCTTTGTGTTGGAGAAAGTTTGCCATGATAAACGAAATGTCGTTTATGTTTTGTATCGAGCCAATGGCTGAATTTTTCCAACTCTTGGATCAAACTAAAATAGATGATCGTTGCTCCATTTGTATGATTTAAATCATCTAAAATGGATTTGTATTTTGCCTCTGAATCAAAACAATCAACTACAGATAATTTAAGATTTGGTCGAAACAACCCATCATCAAAAATTTTAATTTTTTCTTTTGTAATTCCCAATTGGGAAAGAATGTCTTCTTGGACATGTTTGGAAGCTGTGGCAGTCAGTGCCACTGTGGTAGGATAAGCTAAAAGCTCCCGAAACCAAACAATCTTAGTATAATCAGGCCGAAAGTCATGTCCCCATTGACTAATACAATGCGCCTCGTCAATGGCCAATAAGGAAATGACTAGACCTTTGAGTGCTTCTAAAAAATCTTTTTTCTGAAAACGTTCCGGCGAAACGTATAAAATTTTATAATCGCCTGACTTAAGTTTGGTATAACGTTCCATTCGTTCCGCTTTTCCTAAACTAGAATTGATGTATTCTGCCGATACACCTTTTCTTTGTAATGCGGTGACTTGATCCTTCATCAAGGCGATCAATGGAGAAATCACGATACAAATTCCTGGTAGGGTGATTGCTGGAATTTGATAACATAAAGATTTACCCATTCCTGTTGGCATAAGAACCAACGCATCTTGTCCAGAAAGAATGTGTTGGATGATTTGTTCTTGGTTTCCTCGAAACTGAGAAATACCAAAGATAGATTTTGCTTCATCAAGATTCAAATAGACACTGCCGTGGTTTGTTTTACGTTTAATGAAACATTATTTGATTTATTTATATCAAATACTTGATTTTGGAAATTTTATCCGAACAACATCCATTACCTCATCCAAAATGAAAGGATCGTCAATGGTGGACGGAACGGAAAATGTTTCACCGTCAATCATCTTACGCATTGTTTTACGTAGAATTTTTCCAGAACGAGTTTTTGGTAGTCTTTTTACAAAGACAACTGCCTTTAAAGATGCAATCGCTCCAATTTTTTCTCGGATCCGATGTGTGATGTCAAATTCGATCGATTTTTGGTCGATGGGACTTGCCCTTTGATCTCATCCGCAATTCCGATCACAGCCGATTCAGCAATCGAAGAATTTTCTGCGACAATTTCTTCCATCTCGCCCGTAGAAAGTCTGTGACCTGCTACATTAATCACATCATCAATTCGTCCAAGAATGAAAAGATAACCATCTTCATCAAAATATCCACCATCACCTGTTAGATAATATCCAGGGTAATGAGATAAATAGGAAGCCTCAAAATTTTTATGATCATTCCATAATGTTGGCAAACATCCCGGTGGTAATGGTAGTTTGATTACTATATTTCCTTTTTCTCCCTGGCCTAATTCAAGGCCTTCTTCATCCAAAATACGAACATCAAAACCTTTGACAGGTTTTGTCGCAGAACCAGCCTTTGTTGGAACAGGAGATGCTCCCATCATATTGGCAGCTATGGCCCAACCAGTTTCCGTTTGCCACCAATGGTCCACCACAGGTACTTTCAAAAGTTCACAAGCCCAATCATAAGTCACTGGGTCTGTTCTTTCTCCCGCTAAAAACAAATATTTTAAAGAACTAATATTATATTTAGAAAGTTCCTTACCGTCTGGATCTTCTTTTCGAATGGCTCGGAAAGCAGTCGGTGCACAAAACAAAGTTTTGACTTTATATTCCTCGATGATTCGGTAAAAAGCACCCGCATCTGGTGTTCGGACTGGTTTTCCTTCGTATAATACAGTGGTGCATCCATAAATGAGCGGTGCATACACAATATAAGAATGTCCAACAACCCAACCTACATCGGAGGCCGCAAAAAATACTTCGCCAGGTTTCATATCATAAATAACTTCCATGGAGTAATGCATAGCGATCGCATGACCTCCGTTATCTCTCACGACACCTTTTGGTTTTCCAGTGGTCCCTGAAGTATAAAGAATATAAAGTGGGTCTCCCGCAGAGACATTGACTGCCTTTTTTTTACCAGCAGTCTCCATCAAATCATCCCAATCGAAATCTCTACCTGTATGCATGATGACTTCCAAATTTGGTCTTGATTTGAGGATCACATGATCTGGTTTATGGGATGAAAGATGCATCGCTTCGTCCAATAGTGGTTTGTAAGGGATTATTTTCGAAATCTCTACTCCATAAGATGCAGTAATTACTATTTTGGGGCGACAATCATCAAGGCGAACGGCCAATTCATGAGGTGCAAATCCTCCAAAAACAACAGAGTGAACAGCCCCAATCCTTGCACATGCCAACATAGAAACTAGAGCTTCCGGAATCATCGGCATGTATATAACAACCGTATCACCTTTCTCAACACCTAACGAATCCAAAGTGAAAGCCATTTTCTCAACAGACTCTAAAAGTTCACGGTATGATAATTTGGATTTTGAATTGGTTACAGGTGAATCATAAATAATAGCAATCTCTTCCCCTTTGCCTGATTCTACATGAAAATCTAAAGCCAAATAGGAAGTATTTAAAATTCCATCAGGGAACCAATGATAAAGTCCATCATCACTCTTATCATAAACTTTTGAAGGTTTTGTTTTCCATGAAATTCTATCAACAAGAGACATCCAAAATTTCATTTTTTCATCATCGTGAACCACTTGTTCCATTTTATTCCTACCTGATTGTTTATAAGATGCAATTTCCTTAAAAATCCCAACCACAAAATTTACAAATTGAAAGTAAAACAAATAACCTTTATTGGATATAAATATATCCTATATACGTTATCATTCATACAGTAATAATATAATGCTGTTCAGTATTATCACAATCAGATGGCAAATTTTAGAATGAATCCAAATCACTTGACATTGATTTCATTTCTTTCATTCTAACAAGATCTTGAGAGTCGGATGTAGTTCTATTTTTTAGAATCATTTTGGATTGTCTTTTTTTTCCGCTGATTGTGTATATTTTTTGCGTAAAACGAAGAGAATCAACATCCAAACTTAAGGTAACTATAAAAATTGAAACTGGTAAGTCTTATGAAACAAATCTTTATTTTCCTCCTATTCGTGTTTCCACTCTTGGCAAAGTCCAATCGTCCCGTTGCATTTGAAGAAAACGGACTCTACGGTTATCAAAATAAAGCAGGCAAAGTAATCATTAAACCGCAATACCAACATGCAATGGATTTCACCAAAGAATTGGTCGGATTTGTTGTGAGCGAAAACCGATGGTTATGTATCAATACCCAAAACAAAATCCTTCTAGAAGTATTTCCTTATGATAATGGTCCAGACTATTATTCAGAAAATTTGGCTCGATTTGTTGAAAACAGAAAATTTGGTTTTTTCAATCCTCAATGTAAAAAACAAATCCCTGCTACCTATGATTTTGTTTTCCCTTTCGAGAATGGACTTTCCATTGTCTGTAACAATTGCGAATCAAAATCAGATGGAGAACATAGCAGAATCGTCGGAGGGAAGTATGGTGCCATTAATAAAAAAGGGAACGTTATCATTCCCATTTTATATGATTCAATAGACTCAGTTGATTTCAAAAAGAAAACAGCAAACGTAACAACGAACCAAACGAAAACTAAGATTAAGTTTCAGTAGAGATGCAAAAGTAGAAACAAACTAGTGTTTACACTTATAAAAATGAGGTAGTGCCGTAGCAATCCTCTCTTTTGGAAATTGAAAATAACCTGTGACAGTATCTTCCTTGTTTTCACGATGGCAGTGATGGGTATAATCCAAGCATCGGTTTTTCGAAAATGAAAAAGATACTTTCGATTGGGTTGTTTTTTCTTTGTTCTACGTGTACACCTCTCTCACAAAATGCGGATAACCCGGTAGCGATCCGAGGTGAAATTGACCTTCGGTATTGGGATTTTCATAAGACCATCCCTCTTTCTGGAGAATGGAAATTTGATTGGGGACAACTTAGTACCCCGAACCATCTTACACTCAATACACAGAAAAATATAAAGGCGAATCAACAAACCACACCAAATACAAAAAATTTCCAACAGATTGGAGAACGTTGGAAGGAAAAATTCAAAGGAACTGGTTATGCCACGTACCAAATAAAAGTTTTACTCCCAGAAATAGCAAAAAAAAACATTTATGCATTACGATTTTTCCAAACTGGCGGGGCAGCAATGTCCGTTTACACCAATGGAGAATTAGGATTAGAACTGGGTAAAGTTGGAACCTCCAAAGAAACGATGTCCCCCACGCGCAGTTCCGGGATTCTAATCCTTACCCATCCAAACCCAGAAACAGAAATACTGGTTCATGTTTCAAATTTTTTCCATGATGATGGAGCATTTTGGTATCCCCCAACATTAGGACTTTACCAAAACACCAGCATACAAATGTTTCATGAAGTCATTAGAGACTCTCTTTTGACCGGTGCTTTGTTATTTATGGCGTTCTATCATTTCGTAGTTTTTTTATTTCGAAGAGATCGATCTTTAGTTCTGCATTTTGGATTGTATAGTTTTATAATTGCCCTACATTCCATTTCTTTGAATGGTGATTCACTCTATTTTTTATTCCCAGAAGTTCCTTACAGACTCGCATTTGCACTTTCGTTGATTTTCTATTTAGCAATGCCTTTTTATCTTTTATTTTTAACTAAACGTTTCCCCGATCATTTCTCAAAATTCATCACGAACTTCTTTGTTTTATCTTGTACAGCTCTATATCTATTTGTTTTAATCACTCCTTCAGAATTAGGTTCACAAACAACATTTTATGGGTTATTCCTTACGATACTTGGTTTATTTTATTCCATCGTTTGTATCATTTATGCCGTTTTCCAGAAAAAAGAAATGGCCATACCATTTCTACTCATCCAGGTTATATTATTTTTAAGTGCGATCAATGACACACTATATCTCTATGGAATTTTCAACTATTTCTTGATTCTTAAATACTCATACTTGTCCACTGTCCTTCTCCAATCTTTGGTTTTAGCTTCTTACTTTACAAAATCATTTATCAAAAATGAAACATTGGGAAAAGAATTAGCCTCTCTCAATGAATCATTAGAAAAGACAGTCATTCTACGCACCAAGGAATATAAGGAAGCAAAACAGATAGCCGAAGAAGCCAATCAGTGGAAAGATAAATTGATCTCTCTTGTTGCACACGACCTTAGGTCACCATTAAGCACAATTTACTCTGCGCTAACAATGGTTACAGACAAAAACTCAACCGAAGAAGAAAAAACCCATATTTCAAAACAAGTTTTTGTTATTTTAGAAAATACTATGGCGACAGTAGAAAACCTTCTGAATCTGAACAGATTTCGATTGGACCAAGGCCAAATCCATTTGCATTTATCTGAGATTCAGTTGACCGAGATAATCAAACCTTTGGCAGATTCCTTTGCTTTTGAATTGAAAAAGAAGTCGTTAGAGTTAGAAATAGAGATTCCCGAAACAACGACTGTTTATGCTGACACTTCCCTTCTCCTTGAAATTCTTCGTAATTTGATAGCGAATGCGATTAAATTTAGTCATCCGAATGGATGGATCAAAGTAAGTATCAATCATCAGCAAATGTTCACAGAAATTTGTATTGAAGACAATGGCAAAGGTATACCAGTCGAACGACAAAAAGATTTGTTTTCAAAGCCCATGACATCTCTTGGTACAATGGGAGAAAAAGGGTTTGGGATTGGGCTTAAACTTTGTTTTGAATTAATGCGCCTTCATGGGGGGAGCATCCATTTCCAATCAGAGGAAGGAAAAGGAAGCAAATTTACATTAGAGTTTCCAAAAAAACCTTAGACCATCCGACCACCTATATAAAAAAACACAGATTAGATGAAAAAAATCCGAAGAAACCAATGCAGTTCTTGGCCAGTTGCTAACTTACGTTCATTCAATTTGTACAAATAGTAAACAATATGAATCGATGTTAGAAGACAAATTGATAACAGATTGGTAAAAAGACTTGTCATAGCTAAAAAACTAAAACAACAATTTAGCTCAATGGAAAAAATCTCCCGAATGCTTTTTCTATTTTTGATGATCACAATAACTTCCTGTGTAACCGAAAGCATTGAGAACAAAAATGTAACCAATCATTTTGAATTCTACCTAGACTCAAGTAAAGAAATTCCATTCACCCAAATCCTAAAAACTGAAACTTGGTTCCAAATATCTAATACTCAACTTTCCTTTAATTTTACTAATGATGTTATTTGGCTTCGAGGAAAAACAAATGATCTTCAGTTTGCAAAAGGAAGGATTCTTTCTTTAGATTGGAAAGCCCTAGACTCTGCCATTCTTTATTACCCAGTAAATCAAAAGGAATACCAAACATTTGAAACAGGAGATATGATTCCTAAGTCAAAGTGGACAATTCCAGATGCACTTTTCCCTAGTTTTCAGATTCCAAACAAAAAATTTGGAGATTATTTATACATACGAATCCAGTCAAAGTCATTAATTTCTTTTCCTATTCGATCGATGGACGAGAGAGCATTTAACAAACGAAATATTTTAGAAACAGCGATCATCTGGATGATCTTAGGTATTTGTGCAGTAATGTTCGTATTTGCTTTATTCTATTTTTTTGCTTTTGGATTAAGCGAGTTCTTCTTTTATGCAGGATATGTAGTCTGCACTGTACTCTGGTACAATGGACAATATGGAAATGCTTATGATGTATTATGGCCAGAATCTCCCTGGTGGCAAAACAAAGCCATACTAGTATTTTCTACTCTTGGCATCCCTTTTTCTTTTCAATTTGTGAGAATGTTTTTAAATACAAAAGTAAACAATCCAACGATTGATAAGATTTTACTGTTCATGGGAATCATTGCAATGTTTTGTATCCCAGCAATTCTAACCTCTTATACAACAAAAATTTTTTCAAGGATCGCTACCTATATTTATTTAATCTCCATACCCCTAATACTTGGAACTGCCTTACGAAATTATTTCAAAGGAGAAAAACGAATCCTTTTCTTTCTGATCAGTTGGGGATCTTATTTTATTGTAAGTTACAATACGATGTTTTACTTTTTGGGGATCCTGCCGTATTCAACTCCCCTTCTCTATTCTGCTGTATTTATTTTTCCCATCGATTTATTTTTTCTATTATTCAATCTTTTACAAAAATATGAAACACTAGAAGGGGAACGAAATGAAATCCTCCATCGAATCCTTACATTAAATATTGATTCAAATCAAAACAAACGTTATTTGAAATCTAAGTTAAACTCCATCAATACAGAAGAAACACTTGCAAAACTAGAATTTTGGATGCGAGAATCAAAACCATATCTAGATGAAAAACTCGACTTAGAAATTGCATCAATGGCCATTGGGCTAACAGTCCAACAAACTTCTGAACTACTCAACTCCAAGTTAGGTGTTAGTTTCAGAAGTTACCTCAATTCTTTTCGAATTACAGAAGCAAAAAAAATATTAAAAGAAAACCCTGAAACTTCTATACTTTCAGTCGCTTATACTACCGGATTTGGTTCGAAAACGGCTTTCAATGTTGAATTTAAAAAATCAACTGGTATGAGTCCTTTGCAATACAGACAATTAGGTGAAACTAACAATTGAATTAACTTTTATGGGCCTAACACGGGCAAACCTTGGTAAACCTGACTGACTGCCGTTGCACTGAGGGCAGAGCCAAAGACACGAAATCCATCAATGCCACCGTGGTAATAATACCCACCTCCCCAACTTCCGAATGTAATTCTTTGTAATATAGTGCTTGCCGGACTAACATTCGTTTGTGATCCTAAAAAGCTTCCATTTGTGTAGTAAGAGGAATTCGTTCCATCGAAAGAAATACAAATATGCGTCCAAATTCCTGCAGGCGGAGCAAAGGTTTGCTTAGCGCTATAGAAAAGTAACCCTGTTACGCCCGCTGTATTTTGTAATCCAAACCCACAAGCATTATTAAAAAGTGTGCCATAAGAAAAAATTAATTCCTGAACACCAGTCCCAAGAAGTGCATCTGGCTTGAGCCATATACAAATGGTTCTAGGCGATATCACACTTGGCAGCATACTATCTCCCCCTATTTGGGAACTAATATCTGTTGTATTGAAATGTATTGCCCCATTTGGATCACCTTCATATCCAGTAGTGAAAGTCAGAGATGAACCTGCTGTTAGTGTTAATGGTTGGATGCCTGAATTCTCAAAGGATCCATTCGTAAATTTTAAATGGACAAGTGATCCCATTTCAACACCAATTCGCAAGGTTGTACTTGTCTCTCCATTACTTGTTGTCGCAGTGACCAAGTAATCCGTATAACTTGAAATAGTCGTTGGTGAACCACTGATTTCACAAGTTTCATTTTGTATCGTTAGTCCTGTCGGTAATGCCGGTGAAACCTTACAAGAGATAATTTGACTGCATAGATTTGTTTTAATGAAAACTGGGAAATTTTGTCCCAAAAGGTAAGTGTTTTGCGGATACGACAAGGAAGTAGTCCCGGTACAGGGGATACAATCCTTACCTTTTAAAATACATGCGAGTATTTGAGTTTCCTTAAATTCACGACTGTATACGTCCCCAGCATTGCTCAAATCGGAAGGGTTACAATCAAAGGCAGAAAACGAAAAAAAGAACAAAACAAAAATTAATTTATATATTTCGCCAAGTGCATGGTTATCGCAACAGATTCTACTTTTCATCTTGGCAGAGGATTATAGCAGGAACACAGGGATAGGTCGCCCCGATATATATTTCAGAAAATAAATTCAGAAACTAATGAATCGTTTTTGACTACAGCAAGGACTTGAGGCGGGTTTGATGAAAAGAAAAGTAGGATGGATAAAAAAAACAAACAAATAATGTGTCACTTCTCAGCGAAATCTCTATTTGTTTGTTCTAGGCGTTATCTAATTTGAAAAATTAGTTCCAGTTGTTGGTTTTTGGTTTTGCAATATTCACTTTCATTTCACGGTTCAGAATGTTCTTACCGTTTAAGTCGTTGATTGCATTATCTGCTTCTCTACGTTCTTTCATTTCGATAAATCCGAAACCTTTTGATCCACCGGTGTACTGGTCGGTAATGATTTTAGCAGAAGATACTGCGCCGTGTGCTGAAAAAAGTTCGTTTAACTTGTTTTCCGTCATTTCGTAAGAAAGGTTGCCTACATATATATTAACTGACATTTGATTTCCTCAAATTTTGATTTTGACTCTTAAATTGTAATGAATTAGAAACGACTTTCCAAAGAGGAAATTAGGTAAAAAACACAACGAAAATGCAGGGGAAAACTTTTAAAGGAGATCAGTATGCAAAAAAGTGGAGGACTACTCTTGAGGTTAAAAAAACGTATATAATTTGAATCTGTTACCAATCAAACAAACATACATTAAAATAGCAAGGTATAATTAATCTTTTTGATAGGCCTCCTCTTTTCCGTTTTAATTGATTTTGGTCTTTTGCAAATTACGGAATATTTCAAAATACTCAACTTTCAAAATCAATCACCGAAATATCTTGATAAATATCGCAATCATTCCATAGTTCCATAAAGCGACGGGTTTCCCCAATGAAGAGATTGACACTGCCTCTGGTATTTTTTTTCCTCTCTTCCTGCGGTTTGCCTTCGCTTGTCAGAAATCCTCTAGAATTTCTAACCTTCCTTAAGTTTTTCTCAGGCCCACAATTTACGGGACATAACATTGGTGGCGTTGTCTCAGGCCTCCTTCCCGGAACATCAGTAACTGTAACAAACAACCAAGAATCGGTTACGGTTGCCACTGATGGAAATTTTACATTTCCGACAAAACTCAGTTCAGGCCAAAATTATAATGTCAGTTTTGTTACCAATGGTGCCGGACTCACATGTTCCATTGCCAATGCCCAGGGTGTAGTTCAAAGTAGCGATATAACAAACATTAGTATCACTTGTGGACTTGGTGCCAACTTTTATGAAGTAGGTGTAAATGTTTCAGGACTCAGTGGCTCTATTACCGTCCAAAATAACGGAGCAGAAACTTTAAACATCGGAACGAACGGACTTACAAAATTTACAACCCTCATTGCCACTGGATCCAATTATGCGGTGACCTTGACAGCAGTGCCTATGGGAACAGTTTGTTCGTTTGATGATCCCACACTTACTGTAGGGACAATGGCAGCTGCAAATGTTACTATATTTATCACATGTGTTAATGGATATATCGTAGGTGGAAACATCCACCCTGCAGCCAATTCGGATCTCGGGACAAGCCTAATCGGAAGGCAAACATTCCTTAAAACAATAGCAGGTTCTTTTCCAATGAATGCTGGTGGAGGCGGTGCCATCACGGGTGGAGCAGTTGCCACTGCTAGCCCAACAGCTGCTCGTTTTAATGGCCCCAAAATGATCACCACTGATGGAAATTTTATTTATGTTGCGGACACAATGAACGCTGTCATTAGAAAGATTGATAAATCCAGTGGAACTACAACGATCCTTGCTGGTGGCAATACTGGAGGGGGAACTGTATGTCCAGGTACTGTCACTACTAATTGCCAAGACGGTGTCGGAACTGCAGCTCAGTTTAATGCAATTACAGGTCTCACAACAGATGGTAACAATTTATTTGTTTTAGAAGCAAGTGGGAACCGAATTCGAAAAGTAAATTTAGCAACTGGCGTTGTTTCCACTTTCGCAGGATCAGGAAGTGTAGGTTCGACCGATCATACCTCTGGAATTTTAGCCTCTTTCAATGATCCTTCTTGGATTTCGCTGTATAATGGAAATCTATATATCGTTGATCGTTCCAATTGTACCATTCGGGTAGTCAACCCAGTCACAACGTCCGTTAGCACTCTTGCAGGTGGTGCCACGTTATGCAATTTTACAAACAGTCCCATAGGAACCAATGCTCGCTTTGTGTCACCAATTGCAGTGATCGGACTTGGAGGATACCTCTATGTTACCGATATTGGTGTTGGAGGCGGACAGAAAGTTCGCAGGATCGCCCTTACTGGAACAAACGCTGTCGATACAATTGCCGGAGATGGAGTGCAAGCTTCCACAGATGGAATTGGAACCGCGGCCCAGTTTAATGATCCTCATGGACTCACCACAGATGGAACCAATCTATTTATCTCAGAATGGTCCGGACATAAAATCAGACATTTAAACCTAACTACAAATAAAGTCACTACCCTTGTCGGCAGTGTCTCTGGTTATTCTGATAATACTGGTGGAAACGGACTTTTGAATTTTCCTGGATTTCTTTTGTCTGATGGCCTGAAAGTTTATATTGCAGATACTGGAAACCATTCTCTCCGAAGTATAGAACCATCAGAAGTTTTACGATATACATTCGATGGAAACGCCAACGACTCGATTGGGATTAACAATGGCTTAGTGATGGGTGCCCCCACTCTTTCACCGGATGAAAATGCTCTCGTTTCTGGAGCATACGAACTGCATGGGGGTGGTGACTTCATTCAATCCACATCCAGTATCACACCTCAGATTTCAGATAACCTCACTATCTCTGCCTGGGTTTTTCCTGCTGGGGGAGGAGGTTCTCAATTTATCTTTTACAATGGACAAGGTGGAACCGATGGATTTGGCCTCTTGATTGATACGATGGGTACATCGAGAAGATTGTCTGTCTCACTAGGTGCTGTTGGACCAAGTGGTAATACAACGGCGGCATTACCACTAAACCAATGGTCCCATGTGGTACTCCAGCGTTCCTATCCAAACTGGAAAATCTACATCAATGGGTTACTAGATCCGTTGGTTTTTACGACAAACCCAAATCCTCCCTCAGGCACATTCAAAGTGGGCGATGCAGGGAATGGTTTTTATTTCAAAGGGAAAGTATCTGATGTTCGTTTTTTTAAAGGAGCCATCGATGATGAGTCAATAAGACGAATGGCTGTTCAAATGCCCGCAGGACTTATCACCTATTTCCCGTTCAACGGAAATGCAAAAGACTATGGCACAGGACAAAATGATTTAACAATCAGTGGTGCCACTGCCACCACTGATCGCAATGGGAACCCAAACGGAGCTTACAGATTTAATGGGGCTTCCTATATGCAAAAATTAAGCCCCAATGGTTTACCGGCAGGGTCTAACCCAAGAACCATTTGTGCCTGGTTTAATAAATCGAGTTCGCTCGGCGAATATATTGTGGGATATGGTTCCTTTACAAATTCACAAGGAAACGGGCTTGTTGTTTCTGATACCGTTACAGGTATGTTTGGTGTTTCAAACGATGTAACAATCTTCCACGAAGGTTTTCGGAACCAATGGATGCACCTTTGCGGAACTTATAATTCCCCAAATGTTGACGTTTATGAGAATGGAGTGATCCGAGTTTCGGAAGCAAAAACCTGGTTTACTATCCTTGGACCTAGCCTGGAAGTGGGAAGACGTCTCGATGGACTTGCCAACTTTACCGGAGATATTGATGAAATTAGAATCTATGATCGTGTTCTCAGTATTTCGGAAATCAGAACTCTCTCTGGTGCTTATCCGACTCAAGTGAGTAGCTGGAACCAAACTCCTGCTAGTAGTAGCTTGAAGTTATTTCTCATACCTGAAGCGGCTTCCTTTGGACCAGGAATTTGTAGTGGAGGATCCAATTGTATAGGGATTGTGGATGACCGAAGTGGAAATGGTCTTCATGTGAGCCAAGGCATTGGAACCCAACAGCCTGTTTTTAATGCCACTGGCATCAATGGATCGAAGGGTCTACGTTTTTTTGATGCAACAGGAACATTTTTATCTAGAGCATGTGCTCCTGAATTAAACTCCACCGCAAACTCAATCTTTGCTGTGTTTAATGATATGAATGGTTCAGGAAGTGATGGAATTTTTCATAACGGATTAGGTGGTAAGTTATTCTATTTGCCTGATGGTGGAGGAGGGAAACTTGTCAGTTTGTTTGATCCGCCAGCCAATACGGCAAGGTTAATTGCCAATTCTTCTTTTTATTCCCCCAACACAACAACTCTCGTGTCTCTTGACTACAATGGAACATCAGGAAATCTATTCAATGGCGGAACTTTAACCAGTTCTTCTAGCTCTGGCCCACCTACATACAACTGTCTTAGTGGAAACCTTGATATCGGTAGGTATTATTGGAGTGGTTTTCCCCCGTTAGACGGTGATTATTTAGATGGATTTATGGGTGATTTGATCTATTTCGATCAAGTCCTTACTGCAAGCGATAGAGAAATAGTAGAGTGTTATCTTTCCAATAAATACAGCCTGCCAGTAAGTCATTCCTGTCACTAAGGAAGGTGTTTTTCGATTTAAAAATACATGCGAATGTTTTAATGTTCTTTTATACCATATTTATCGCTCACAAAACTTTTCTTTAAGATCTGGATACCGAGAAAAACCATCCAAAACAACCAACATAAACTTCCCAAAAGACCAGCAAATGGAATTTCTTTTAAATTTGGAATCACAATGGCAAACAATTCCCATTGGGCCAAAAAATAAACTAGGGAAGAAATCATTCCAAAAACAGCAAGCCAACTTGGGAGAAGATGATCTTTCCAAATCATAATTGAGACCATCAACATCCAAAAAATAGTAAAGAGTTGCCCTAGATGTTCGCCAATCAAAACTCCAAACAAATGATGAATGGCTTGGAAATTTACTAAAACGGCTGCTTTCACTAAATCAGTACTAAGTGGATCAAAATATAAATTTGTTAGGATTGGTACAACAAAAACCCATCGTAAAAGTCCGATTAGTTGAAAAAACAAAGAAACAATTCCAAATATAACAGCTGCTAAAGAAAAAAGCGGATGATTACTTTTTGAGATTTGATACAAATGAAGATAACCAAAAATAAGTGGAAGACCCGAAATTCCAAAAAACCACCAAGTCCAGACAACGGAAGAACCACCTTTGTGAAATTCCGTTAAAATTGTTTCCGTCGATTTCCTTAAAATATCAGGATATTGAAAGTTCACGATTAAGATCGTATAAGGTATTTGGACGAGAAAGGGAATCGTAATAAATATGATTCCCACATAACGATTCCATTGAGTTGTTTCTTTTTTCATATGATACCTCTTAAAAAAATTCCGAATAACTAATTCCCGGAGTTGGATTAAGTTCAGTATGTGCACCATTGGCTGCAAGCAGGATGAGTCCAAACCGAAAACTGAAACCTTTCCAAATCATAAACCGATAACCTAATTCATACATAATCGTGTCTTTATTTATATATTCCAAATTAATGCCTTTCCCGTAAGAAATATAAGTATAAAAAGAAGAAGGTTGTTCTGTTTTCGAACCTAAAGTCATAGGTAAAAACCAATAGCCAAGGCCAATCTTATAAAACTCACTCGTTGTTCCCGGATCAAAGTTAGTCACATAATACCCACCATGAATGGAAAATCGATCTTGACGATATTCCCCTCCGATAGAGGGAGCACGGAATAAATTTATTGAAAACTCTTCTTTGGAAAAGGTAGAACTCCCGAAAATGGGACTTCTTATAAAAAAGAAAAATATTAAGATGATGAGAAGTTTCGCTTTGGTTATCATAACTATCCTATCAAATAGAATAAGACAAATCGAAAACTTTGTCGTCCCACCCGATGGGATGGGACTCATCTTTTCTAAAAAAAATATTTCATTCCCTGGATTAGCTTACACATTAGGATTGGTTTTCAAATGATAGGGTCCATCTTACTCGGTGCAGGTTTTATGCAGTCTGTATTCCTTGGCTTATATTTTCATCGCCAAGAAATTGTAGGAAGAAAATTCAGTCGTGATTTAGGATATTTCTTCTTCTTCCTCTCTTTGATTATGATTTGTAACCTCGTTTACTTTTTAGGAAAACTCAATGAATTTCCGCATCTTATCAAAGTAGGTTATCTCTTTGGATTTTGTATTGCCCCATTTTTTTCTTTTGCAGTGACAAGATATTTTGGGATTCCCAAAGAAAATCGAATTTGGTCCGGAATGTTTTTATTGGTGCCAATTTTATTTTTTTTAATTCATATCCCATTTTTTTTATTGAGTGGGGATGATAAAATTCTATCTCTCAAAAACAATCCTCAAAACGGAATATTGAGTGAGGTAAATTTGTTTCAAATGATGACTCTATTTTTTTCTCTAATTGTTTTTTTGCGAGCATATTACCGTTTTCGATTGTTATTGGGAGAGTTTTCCAATGGTTTTCTCAGAGAAGAGAAACTTTTTTCTAGTTATGTTTTAGTTTTGGTCATATGGCTATCTCTGTGTATATTGTTTTGTATTTTTTTCCCTGGGAAAATTTCAGAAAGTATATCTAACATTGGTTTTTCGGTATGGGTTCTTGGATTTGCTTGGCACAGAATTTATCTTGACCAAAAAGAGATGAATACCGACCAAATTTTGTATCCTAACCAAAACACAATCAAATACCAAAAGTCTTATTTATCGGATCAAAAATTAAATGAACTGGGAAAACATTTAGAAAGTTTGCTAACTGAAAAAGAATTGATTTTAGAAGGTGATTTGACTCTTCCCAAAATTTCAGATATCATGGGACTTTCTTCTCACATAACATCGCAAGTATGCAATCGATACTTCGGCCAAAGTCTAATTGAAATCATCAGACAAAAAAGAATTGAATTTGCGAAAAAAGCTCTGATAGAATCTGATACGCCCATCCTTCGGGTTGGTTTTGATGTTGGATTCAATTCCAAAAATGCCTTTATCAGAGCCTTTAAAGATTTAACAAAATTAACACCTTCTGAGTTTCGAAAAAAACACAAACCTTAGCCAATAGAAACAAATCAAAAAGATTTTATTTTGGCTAAGGGGATCAAATATCTTTATGCTTCAGTTATCTTTTTTATTTCTTTTAAACTTAAGGCAATGAGGAAAGATAATGTACAAGCAATCATTCCAAATGCATACACTGCTGCATAACCAAATTGTTTGGCAACAAACCCAGCAAGCGGTCCAGTCACCCCCAGTGCGAGATCAAAAAAAGCTACATAAGCTCCAAGAGCAACACCACGAAATTTTGCCTCCATATTTTTAACTGCTTCCACACCAAAAGCAGGAAACACAAGAGAGTAACCAAATCCAGTCAGTGCTGCCCCTAAAAATACCAAAGACGAATGATTTGCCTGCCATAATAAACCTTGCCCTAAAATGGCAACAGCAGAGAAGATCAGCGCAATTCTTTTACCACCATATTGATCTACAGTTTGTGCAAAGAAGATACGAGCTAAAACATATGCGGATCCAAAAATGACCATCACCCAATGAGCATTTTCCCATCCTCTTTCTTTGAAAAGTAATGTACTAAAACCGGCAATCCCAGCAAAACAAACAGCTGCGAAAAAAAGACCCATTCCCTGTTTCCACACTTTAGGGACCACTTGATAGAAAGGAATCCTCGCACTACCAACCGGTGGAACAGCAGGAACAAAATAGGAAATGATCCCGGCAAAAATAGGGAATAGAATCGCAAGAACCACTCCTCCCTGAAATCCAAATTGAAGTACCATCAAATAACCTAAGGGGCTTGAGATCGCAATCGCTGCATACATGGCCATTCCACTCCAAGCCATCACACGACCAGCGTTAGATGGTCCAACCAAACCTACACCCCAAGAAAGGGCACCAGTGATGAGTAAACTTTCTGAATATCCCAAAATAATTCTTCCAACAAGAAGAAATACTAATCCCAAAACGCCTTGAAAATATACAATTCCCAACCCAACAATTCCAGATATCACACCGAAAAATAATCCTCGAAGGACCGCAACTTTTGGTCCTTTTAAATCAGATAGCGAACCGGAATGATGCCGACTCACTAGTGTTACAAGTGATTGTGTCCCCAGTATGATTCCGAGCCAAACATCACTCAAACCCAAGGTCCCTTTAATCAATCCTGGAAGTGTTGCAATGGGAATGCCTACGGAAAAAAATCCGAAAAGAACAATGAGAGCAGTCACAGTAATATATTTCATAAAATAATCCTAATCCTATTCTTAACGGAACAAAACATTTGTTAGAAGTGCAGATCCATAAAGTCCAAGTCCATAAACTGTATGAATGGCAATGTTTCTGAGTCGCACTTGATAAGGTTTGGGCGTTTTGGAAGCAGCAATTCCAATTCCCATAGCCGGTTGCATGAGAAACCAAGGAGCCACAACGGTTCCAACTCCAACCAAAAGTGCCGGTACTATCATCGGATTCTTTAACCAACCATCTCCCCAAATGATAGGCAATAGAAACGAAAACAAAATCCCTATGGCATAATGCGAGGCCCAACCAAGTTCAGTTTCATTCGGTATCGCCTCGGTCTTTCCTATCGAAGTATGGAAAATTTTTCCTCGAAACAGATAACCAACCCAACGTCCCAAAAGCCCAAGGTCAAGCGAACTCACCCCAACCGTTTTTTGCAAAAAGAGCCGCCAAACATCCATGGCCATTGTTGCCCCTATCCCAACAAAAACGATCTTCCAGTCATTCTCTATAAGAAAATCCATAATATCCTCCAACATACGTTCTATCATTCAATTATTTTATTGAATGATAGAACGTCTATAGTTTTTTAGATACCAATACAAAATTTCTTGCGGGAAAATCGAATGCCCATTTGAATGAGATAGTATATGAAAAGTATGGAAATCATACCACGTATGAGCGAAGTTGCGAGTATGCTTGGGAACGAATCTCGTCTGATTTTACTCCAACTATTGTCTAACGGTGAAAAGTCTGTGGAGCTTTTGTCAGAAGAATCCGGTATTCCTGTTGCGAATACCTCACAACACCTCCAAGCTTTAAAAAAAACGAATGTGGTGACTACTCGTCGAGAAGGAAAAAGGATTCTTTACCGCTGGGAACAAGGACCAATGAAAGATTTGTTCTTTGCTTTGGAAAAGTTTGCTGTGTTTAGTATTGCCGAAAGGCAAAGCCCATCCAGTGGAAGTGCACCAAACATAAAGAATAATATAAGTTTCTCGGAACTTCAAAAGAAAATGAAAAAAGGAGGAGCCCTCCTCATTGATGTTCGTTCTAAAGAAGAATATAAAAAAGGCCATATCCAAGATGCAATTAATGTTCCCTATAACGATCTTTTAACTCACAAATTTCCTAAAACAAAAGAGGTTATCGTATATTGCCGAGGACCACTTTGCCTCTTATCCGTTAACGCAATGAAACTTTTGCAATCCCGTGAAGTGAATGTTTTTCGTTTTGATGGAGGATTTAGTGGTTGGGAGTCTCTGGAAAAATAAATGATAAAACGAGGCAAATGCTTTTAAGAAAAAAACTTTGCTCCAGTAGGAAATTGAATTTTTAATTGGTAACTTTCATCTAAAATCTGAACTTCCAAATTCCCATTTAATTGCGATAATCTTTGTTTGATACTTTTTAATTCAAGATGACTTTTTTGATTTTGTATTGGTAGGTTCAACGAATTTCTTTGAATAATAAAAAAAGAACCGTCTACATAATCCAGTGTCCATACAGATTCGCCACTTCCATATTTGATATCATTTGTACAAACTTCATACAACATATAAAATATATTCAAAAAATAACTTTGGTTTTTACCAATGACTTTTACTTCGCTGAAATAATTTAAAAAGTCATTAGATGGCAAAAATTCAAACTCACGTCCAACATCGGAATACCTTCTTAAGAAAGTCAAATGTAAACCAGTGACAAAGTTTTCAAAAATTAAGTTTTGATCTTCGATGTAAAGTAGTTGGTTACGAAGTGACTGGATGATGGAAACGACTCTATCGTAAATATGGACCAGATCAAAATTACGTTTAGTCGATTCATTTATACTGCCAATTTTTCTTTCCAAATATACTTTTAAATCCGTTAAATTTGCACCCAATTGGTCGTGTACCATCAACTGCATCTCAGTTCTCTGTTTTGACAACGCATATAATGATTCTTCATGTAGAGCCATTTCAATATTGGCTCTAGATTCGATTGCATATGCAAAAAATTTACTCAAAGATACCGTCTGGAAAATCACATAAAACAAATATCCAATAATTAGATATAAACCACCCTGAATGCCGTAATAGTTGAGAGAAATGGCTAAAATACAGAATAAGGCAAGTGAGAATAGAGCCATTGCCATCGAATATAAACCTTGCGCCTCCTTTTTATGTTTATAAAGAAGAAAAAAAGAGAATGCTAAGAACAATATCAAATAAAGAACGAGATAAAAAAAATTCAAATAGTATTGATACGTTTTGGGAATAAAAGGAGTAAACAAAGCAAAAACTGCACCAACAAAGAAGAAATTATTTACTTTTTTGTATTGTTTCGACTTAAATAACTCACTCAAGAATAAAACAGAAAACACAAAAGTAAGTATATTTACATAATGTAACCATATCGACTGAAATTCAAAACTTCGGATGGGAATAAAATAAGAGTGTAATTTAGAATTCAAAAAAGGTATTCGAATTAAAAATGTAATACATACAATTGCAAAATAGAAAAAAGCACGTTGGTTACGATTAATAAAGTAAAAAGACAAATGATATAAGGCTGACCCAAAAATAAGACCAAAAACAAAAATTTCGACAATAATACTTTTACTTTTATACAATTGCATTTGCAAAGGAGAAGCAATCAAAAACTCACCTCTTGGCCCACCTTGATAGAAATCTTGGTTAGCAATTTGCAAAACAATCTCTAATTCTTGCTTATCTGTTAAAAACTCAATAGTTGAATTTGCTCTATCAGGAACAATATCTGAAAGTAAGGACGAAACTTTTCCATTCTCCTGTATAAGCACACCATTGACGTAAACTTTAGAAGCAGAAAACAAATGATGGAAATATATAGAGAATTGTTTAATCCCCAAATTCTTTTGAACTTTTATCTTTTTACGATAGGTTGCAAATCCATTTGCAGGGAACTTTTGTTTAGCAATGTTCAAATTCGTCCAAGGCCGAAATTCAACAATTGGAACATCATCTAATGAATGATTAGCTTCGAAATTTATTGGATCCAATAATTGGTTCCAATAAATTTCCCAACCAGACGATAAATTGATTGGAATGGAAATATCCCAATTGGTATCTGATAAATCTACATAGGAAAGATTATGATATTTTTCGTTTAATTTTTGGTAACAATTCAATGGAATTGCAGTGATAATGAAAAATAAAATAAACTTCCCAAAGCATTTCATTATAAAATAGAATATTCTTGCACTTTTAGTGCTAATTCTGACCGATTATGGACCTGTAATTTTCGATAGATTGATTTTACATAGCCTTGTACTGTATGTTCACTTAAGTCCAAAAACTTTGATACCAAAGGAATAGTTTTCCCTTTGACCAACAATTCAAGAATTTGTTTTTCCCGATCTGTTAAATATACTTTGGGTTTGTCGATAGGACGTCTAAAATTCGAAAACACTCTCAGTGCAATAGTAGGTGTGATATAAGCACCTCCACCTAACAAAACATCAACTATATTTTTGATTTGTCCTAATTCTGATTTTAATAAGTAGCCAAGTGCCCCATTTTTAATCGAATTAAAGATCATCTCATCGGAGTTCATATTCGTTAACATAATTACTTTTATGTTTTCGTTCTTTTCCGATAAAATTTTAACTACTTCGATGCCGTTTATACCTGGTAACATGATATCCAAAAATAAAATATCGATATTTTTATGTTGAGGATCACGCAAAAGCATCTCTCCCGTTTTCCAAGAGAAAATCTCTGATACATTATCCAATTCTGAAATGCGGCTTTTTAGTTCTTCCAAAAAGAAATCGTCATTTTCCAAAATTCCAATTTTGATCACATTGGAATCAGCACTAGCTTCATATTTATGCGACATGTTCTCTGGTTCCTGCTAATGTTTCGTAGTATTTCCAAAAATTTTCATTCGGAGTCCTTTGATCTTCAAATAAGGAAAATTCAGCCTTTAATCCCAGAACGTAGAACATTTCCACTTCTCCTTTGTTTTTGGCGTTAATTTTTCCCCTGTATTCGCATTCAAAAACATCTTTAATCATACCATAGGTTTCGCCACTAACATTGATTTTTCCAGGAGTCCCCGAAGATTCCATTCTAGAGGCAGTGTTCACTGTATCCCCCCAAACATCATATGCAAATTTTTTTTCTCCAATTACTCCTGCAACTAACGGGCCTGAATGAATTCCTAACCGTAGTTCCCAAAATGGCAAACCTTGATCCGCTTTAATTTGTTTCATTAAATTCATAAAGGATTGGATTTCCAACGCCGCAAGAACTGAATCAATCGCATGTGTTTGGTTTCGCTTCGGTATTCCACCTGCACACATATAACTATCGCCGATCGTTTTCAGTTTCTCCAGTTTGTATCTTTCTGTAATTTTATCGAACTGAACAAAACAAGCATCCAAATCTCGAATTAGTTCTTGTGGTGATAAAAATTCTGCTATTTGGGTGAATCCTTTAAAATCAGTAAACATAACGCTAACATTTTCGTATAAGATTGGTTCTGTGGCACCTTTTTCCTTCAACTCCTCTGCAATATCAAAAGGCAAAATGTTTAGCAAAAGTTTTTCATTTTTCCTTCTTTCTTCCTCTGCAATATTTCTAGAAATTTCAAGTTCTTGAAATAAAGCAGAGTTAGATAAGATACCAGCAAGTTGCTCCCCTAATATGGACAGACGAGTTAAATCTTCTTCCGATGGACTCAGAGGTTTCTCAGAATTAGAAAGGTCCAGGACGCCAACAACCTTTCCTCTGAGTATCATAGGTATAAAAATAATGTGTTTAAGTCTAAGGGCTTTGATTCCAAACCGATCATCTTCAGAAAAAAGCCGATCAAAATTACCTACTCCTTGTGAGAAAAATACAACCTTTTTGCGACGAAGTACCATGGAATGAGCACCGCTTCTACCTGACTTAGGTATCTTCATATCGAGAAGTCTTTTTCGTTCAAATTCCTGAACAAAATCCGGAATTTTGATGTCCACAAATTTGAGATACTCTCGCCCTTCTTCAGCTAACAATAATGAGTAATATTCAATTCCAAAATGATGATTCACATATTGGTGAACTTTTTCCATGATCACATGAAGATCAATATCTTCGTTCAAACTTTTCAGTAAATTATTTAGAGAATTTGTCTCTTGTTTTTGTTTTTCCGTTTCCTTTAATAAATATACTCGATTGATTACTCCAGCAACTTGAGCGCAAAGATTTTCAATGGATCTGACTTGAGCTTTCGTTAAATCTAAACGGTTCAGGAAATTAGAGAACATAAAAAATCCGATGGTTTCATTATTTAAAACCAAAGGTACATGCAAAAAGGAAGTAGCGATTACGCCTTCGCAAATTTTTTTATCAATTTCGAATGCGTATTGTTTGATTTGAGGAATTAGCAGACTTTTCTTTCTCTTCCACACCAAGTAAGCCATACCACCTTCTTCGCTAAAAGGGATTCGTAAGCTACTTGCGAAAGCTCTTTGCTCAGGTGTGATTTCAACGAAGACTTCTGCGTGCACACTTCTGATTTCCTTTTGATTTTCATCCAATAAAAATAACCATGAAGCAAGAATTCCATATTTTTGATTTAGATAGCTTGCGATTGCATGAATGATTTTTGAAATTTCCAATTCAGAGTTGATTATACTAGTTAAATGATTGATTGCTTCAATTTCTTTTTTTGCCTCTTCCGACTGTGTAAGAGCATTGTCAGTTTTTATTTTTTCTTCTGCTAACTCAAATATAGTTTGGTCTAACTTTACTGCAGTTGATCGCAAAAACACAAAGGACACAAGGTAAAAGGCGAGTGCAATAGGCGATGCAACAAATAATGCGTGGTATATGGCAACATTCACAGGAAAAACTTCCGTTAAATTCAAAACATAAAAGGACATAGAAATTGGGACAAAGAACAGAATCATTAATGAAACCCGATTTCCAATTAATGTGGCTTGCCCCGAAGTAGGAATGGCTCCTAGTTTGACGATAAAAATTGAAATCAAAAGTGCTGGGACAAATTGTAATTCACCAATTGAATACAAAGGAATTCCCATTGTAGCCGGTAAATTAAGTAAAATAAGGAAGTCACCGAAAAACAAGGAAAGCACAATAAGATTGGCCATTTTATTTTGAGTCTCTTTCCAAATATGAATCCATTCTTTTAAAAAAAATGTCATACCAATCATCCCAAGAAGGCCAAAAACATTTAGTCCAATACCACCTGCAGACATCCGACCAAAAGAATACTCATAGAATCCTCCAAAAAAATAAGGAGTCCAAAGGACAAACGATAAAAGGAGAGAAGCGAAATCTAAAAGCCAAATCTGTTTGGGGGACTTTTTACCAAATAACGCATAACAGAATCGCAAGTGGATCCCTGGGGTGAATACAAACAATGTATAGAAAATTTGTTCTAACCTCCGATGTACAATTAATGGCAAGTCAAACTTAAAAATGACCATAACAATTGTAAAAGCACCTGCTAAAAAAAACGATATGGAAGCCAACATGTTTAATTTGATATCAGGATTACTTCCGGCGATATAAATAGCCAGAGCAAATACGACAACGCTAGAAAGAAGTGGAATCAAAAAATAAGGTCGAATGTATGCTGTTAACTGGTCATTCGGATGAAGGTAAAAGGAAATTAAATATGCGATTACAATTAAAATCGTGGTAATAAATCCAGATAAAAAGTAAAACAATCCTCTCTGTTTGAATAACAAATCGTTCAAATTTAAAAAATCTGAACGAAAAATTCCGTAACCGAGAATAGATAAGGGAAGAAATGCAAAACTACTCAATGGAAAAACTGGATATCCAACTAAACTTAGTAAATTGGTAATCAAAAGAAAACTACAGATATGGAGACCTAAAAACAAAAACTTTTTTGATTCAAATTCTACTCTATGCTTCATCCAATAATGAACGGAAGTAGGAGTGTATACAAATGTATAATTAATAACTAAAACGACTCCCCAAATTTTAAGAGGAAGTTCAGCAATTGGATATTTGCCAAAAGAATAAAGAAACCAGCCACCTGTAAAATCATATTGAGTTAAAAGCCCGTAATAACTGAAACAAACGGTGCAAAAGGACAAAAATCCAGAGATGATTAAATATCTATAATACTGGTTCGTTAAATAGTATGTTAAAAAAGCAGCCGATGGAGATAATAAAACAACTCCAAAGTATCCAATGCGATTCCAAAACAATAGTGTCGGTTGGTCCTGAAGCAAGGTGCGTAGTGATAGAACGAAACCAAGTGAAGCAAATGCAAAGGAAAAACAAATAAAACTGATCAGAAGTTTACGATTATCAGATCTTTTGAGGGCGAGTATCGCAAGTGAAGTGAGTGTCAGTCCAACAAATGTTGTAAAAAAGTTTGGTATCGCCCAAGGGAGTTTGTGCCAAAAATATTCAATTGTGGTCGGATTTACCAATAGTTCAGGGATAGGAATCATGAAATCCTCAGTTTGAATTACTTATTTCTCTACAAAAACTTAAAACGATTGCAAAGAATTCAGATGACTTTCTTTCAATTCATAAGTTTGGAAATAAATATTTTAGGAGAACATCCCCCCTGTTTAGGGGGTTTTCAATTAACAACTTGAGTCTTCTATGAATAACGACAAAGCGATGAGACTAAAATTCAATCACCATCTCTTTTGATTTTTATTTGTGTAAGGCAAAAACCGTTGATCTTCAATATTGGATCGCTCGGTTCTCTCTTTAAAACGATAAGGGGGTTAGGATACCAAAGTGCCACCTCATTCTTAGATGGGTTCATACCGATTATTTCTGCTTCCAGTAAGTCATTATGATTTTGCCGAAAACAATCAATCGGATCACCACTAGATAGAATTTGTCCCTTGGATACCATATAAACTTTTTTTGCAAGTTTAACGACCTCTGGGATTTCATGACTGATGAATATGACTGTCATTCGAAATTGATTCTGAAACGAATGGACAAGCGCAAGTAATTGGTTTCGAATTCTTTGGTCCAATGAAACAAAAGGTTCATCTAAAAAAAGAAACTTTGGTTTCTGAATGAGGGCCCGAACGAGAGCCACCCTTTGCTTTTGACCACCTGATAATCTTTCCACTTTTTGATTTAGGAGATCCTCTACTTCAGCAAACGATATTAATTCTTGCAAAAGAGACATATCTTCCATCCCTTTCTGAAATGCAAACTCTAAGTTCTCTCTAACATTCATATTGGGAAACAAAGATGATTCTTGGAATAAAAAACCAATTGATCGAGATAGAATTGGTAAATTGATTTTGTTATCTGAATCAAACCAAAATTGTCCATCAACAGAAATATATCCGCAGTCAGGAGTTATTAAACCAGTAAGCATTTTCAAAAAAGTTGTTTTACCTGCTCCAGATGGACCAAAAAGAGCGTTGGTTTGGTGTAGTGGAATCTCACATTGAAACTGAAGCTCCACAGGTTTTGAATTTCCTGAATAAAATTTTTTTTGGATATTTACAATGATCATTCTGAACTCTGGATTTAATTTTTCGAAGACAAAACCATTGTTAAATTTCTCTTGTAACGAAAGAGCAATAACAAAAAAAACATCGAAATACATACAAGTATTGCCGCATAAATATGAGCTGAAACATAATTCATTGCCTCTACTTCTTCAAAGATTGCAATGGATGCGACTTTCGTTTTACCAGGAATACTCCCACCAATCAGAAGTACGACGCCAAACTCACCAATAGTATGCGCAAATGTCAAAACCATACCAGCCAAAATTGCCGCTTTACAATTTGGAAGAATCACTCGAAATAAAATAGTCCACTTTGATTTTCCCAAAACCATCGCGGTCTCAATATAGATTTTTGAAATAGATGAAAAGCCCACTTGGTATGCTTGCAACATAAAAGGCAAACTAAAGAAAATTGAACCAATTAAAATTCCCAAAAAACTAAAAGCAATTCGGAAATGAAAAATCTCCTCAATCCACCTTCCTAACCAGTGGTTGGGACTAAAAAATATTAGAAGATAAAAACCAAGAACTGTAGGTGGTAGAACCAAGGGTAAGTTTAGAACTGTTTCTAATACAAAACGAAATCTAAAGGATGAAAAAGTAAGCCAATACGCAATAGGTATGGTTATCAAACTCAAAAGTATTGTTGTACAAAAAGCAAGTTTTAAAGTTAACCAAAGAGGATCAAAATCTAAAATCATAAATTCTTCCTTGCTTTATCAAATCACTATGACAGAAAATAAAATATTCATTTTGTAGACAACGTATACCCATATTTAGAAAGAATGAGCTTGGTATCTTTCGAAAATAAATAATCAAAAAAAATCTGAATCTGTATAATTTCTTCTTTCGATCGATTTTTACCTGTTTCTATGATAACGGCTCCTTGGTGAATTGGTGTATAAGACAAAGAATCAATATTTTCCCAAAATTGATTTGTATTTTCTTTTGTGAGTGCAGTAGAAAGGGAGGTAAAACCAAAATCGGCAGAACCCGTAAGAATAAATTGGTTTACTTGCGTAATACTTTCACCAAACACAAGTTTATCTTTTACTTTTTCATAAATTCCATAATACTTCAATGATTCAATAGCGGCTCTTCCATAAGGGGCAGTTTTGGGATTAGCAATGGCAATATATTTTGTATTTTCACTAAGTAAATGTTCCTGCATTGAAATTGATTTGGATTTCTGCATTTGTGACATGATCACCAATTTTCCAGTGGCATAGACCTTTGGTTTGTTCTTAGTAAAACCTTCCCTGTAAAGAGCCTCCGGAAAATCCATATCAGCCGAAAGAAATAAATCAACAGGAGCACCAACCCGAATTTGGCTTGAGAGTTGGCCTGAAGCCCCAAATAGAAGAGTTATTTTTGATTTTGGATTCTCCTTTAGAAAGGCTAAACGAATCTCTTCCATTGGATTTTTAAAATTTGCCGCCACTGCAACAACGATTTCCGTTTGGTATTTTATATTTTCAAAATCCTGATCTTGATTTTTCTCTGCAAACATCGTTGTTGTAAGGAACAGTAGACCAAATAAGATTGTTTTGATACTTTTCATAACCCGATCAGGATCATATAAAAAAGGAATCCAAACCTAAGCGAGACTTTTTTGGAATTGAAATCCATACTGGTTCTGACTTTCAAAAACTCCCAACTTGATATTCCCTATTTTATCGAGGGGACTTGTGATTTGTAAAAGAGAATTGGGACTTACATGCAAATAGATTAAAGTACTTTTGATATCTGCATGACCCAATAACCTTTGAATGTACACTAAACTGTATCCATCCTCCAAAAGATGAGTTGCAAAGGAATGCCTCAAAGTGTGTACCGTTCCATACTTTTGAATTCCTGATAAACTACGAATTTTTTGAAAAGCTGCTTGGATCGTCCGAGGGCTAATGGGAACATTCTTACCTTTTTGAGAAAAGAACAAAAATGTTTTTGGATTATAAATCTCCATATATTGTTTGAGAAGCATCGCCGTCTTATCTCCTAATATCGCGTATCTTCCGTGACCACCTTTGCCTGAAGCAATGAAGATAGCTTTTCTTTCAAAATCAATGTCAACCACTTGCAAGTTCAACACTTCTCCAATACGAATCCCAGAAGAATACAATAATGTAAAAATTGATTTTTCACAGACAGAAGTACAATTCCCAAGAAAGTTTGTAACCTCAGATTGACTAAAGACAGCCACAACTTTCCGCTTCCGTTTTGGGAACGGAACTAGATCTAACATTTCCTTACGATCCAATAGAGAATAAAAAAACAATATTGCACTATAAAAAATGACTAAAGTGGAATCTGACTTATTCGACAGTCTTAAATTAAGGAAAAAATTATAGATATCAATGGGTTGTAAAACCAGAGGTGATTTTTGAAAGTATCTAACCAAACGAGACATACACATCGTATAACTTCGAATTGTTTTTTTTGCATAGCCATGAACTATCATATCTGAAATCATTTTATCTTTTAACATACCCATATGTACAGAGGACAAAAGGTACATAAGAATAAAAAGAAATTAAATAAATTTCAGACTTATTTGGTTTGTTTTAGATTTTTTAGTAAATCAACTATTTTAAGATGTCCATTCTCTAATGCTAAGTCTAATGCTGATTTACCTTTTTTATTTTTAACCGCAGGATTTGCATTTTTTTCCAAGAGGAACGAGGCGATTTCAAAATTCCCATCTCTTGCAGCCAAAATTAAAGGAGTCTGACCCTCTAATGTATCGGCTCGGTTAGGATCAGATCCCAAATAAACCAATTCCTTCACGATGGGCTCATTTTGAAGTAAAACAGCAAGAATCAATGGAGTCTGACCGAATTCATTGGTTGCCTCCAAATTTGCGCCTTCCCCAACGATCGACTTTACAAATGGAAGCGACCCACCTTGAATCGCCCAAAAAAGTGGAGTGTATTTATGTTCATCCACTTCATCTACACTTACGCCCGTTAAACGTAAAAAATGGAAAAGGTAAATATGATTTTCTCTAGCGGAATAAATCCAAAGTAATTTTCTCCTTCTCGAATAATCCAAAAAGAATAAACTTATGAGTAAAAAGAGTATAAAAAAAACACCAAATGCTTTTTTGGCTGCATATTTAAAGTCAGGATGAAAAAATAATTCAGAATTTTCCCCAAGAATGCCTAAGACTGACTTATATTTTTTAATAATCAGATAAACTAATAAAATATTTGTAGGTAACGTAAAAGCAATTAAGTAGGGAATATTAAGAATTTTACCATTCCCTGCATATAATAGAAAATAAATTGGAAACAGTGTAATGAGAAATCCATAGATGGATATACTTTGCGCAATATAACCTTTTGTTGATCCACCTTTTGTAAGCAAAATTCCACGATGGAAACTCATTAGTTGCAATAATAACGAAGAGAGGATAGCCCAAACAATCGAACTTAATATCTGTATTGAAGGAAGGGGAATGGGCATATCCCAGCGATTTTTATTCATCCCTACATATAAACCGGCAAGAATTGCAACTCCACCCACAAACCACAGAGAAAAAAATACTCGAACAGAATGTCTCGCTCGTCTCATTCGTGATGTTTTATCTTCTACAACATCTTCTTCGCCAAGGATATCCTCTACTGCAGATGCAGCACGTAATGTTCCGAAAACCGAAACGGCAGCGTAATAACAAAGGAAGGAAACCGCCAAAAGGTTACGTTTCCAAGAAATATCATTGGAAACGTAGCGTACCAATACAATTAAGAGGAAAGCTAATATGGGAGGTGTCAGCAATCGAATGATCGATATTAATCCGCCGCGGAATGGATTCATTTGAGGAAGGTTTTTTTCTGCATTCATACTATTTTACCACCCCTTTTGAGTTTTCATCTTTCAAATTTAAAATATAGTTAGCAACAGCTGTTAACTTTTCATTTCCTAAATACTTTTGCGAAGGCATTTCTATAAAACCTTCTCGAACTTTTTTGGGCATAGATGCAAAGGAGACAACACCATAAACATCTTTTTTGTATTTATCCTGTATTTCCTTAATTGGAGGACCTACTGTACGAAGAGTCATCGAATGACAGCCAGAACAAACGGCACCAAACACTTGTTTTCCTAGTTCTCGTGCATCCGATTTAGCCTCTCCCAACTTTGGATCTCCAATCATCGTTTTGATTTGTTCTGTGGATTCTTTTGGTGAACAAACGCCATATTCATTTGTTCCAATTTTTGTAACTGAATCAGGAGAAAGCAAACAATTGTCTTTTCCTTTCCCTGAAGCGACAATATCATATCCATCTGGGAAAATTCCCACTTTCCCGCCGTTAGGAGATTCAGGAATTGGATTACCGGAAAAAACAACTCGGATCACATAAAATATCCAAGAGATAAAATCATTCCACTTTCGAGATCCATTATCTATAAAAACATTTTCAAGGACTTTGTTGCGGTCAGGATTTGGTTCCACATCCGGATCAGGTGATTTAGAATTAGGGAGCAAATTATTATCTCCAATTCCAATTCCGGCAAAACTATTTCTACGAATGATATTTCCTTCAATCGTTACTGCATCTCCCGCCATGACACCAATCCCAATCCCTGGTGGAACACCGGCTACCAGGGCTCCCGGTTCTGCAAAATTTCGATGATTATTATCAAATATGAAGTTCTTTCGAATGATTACATTCTCAACTTTTTTTAGCGGCAACCCTGGTAAAGCAAAAGCAACGATACCTGCTGAATTATCATACACAGTATTTCCTTCGATTAAAACATTTGTTGAGTTTTCAATTTCAATCCCGATAACACTACCATAAACTTCATTTCGTCTAACATCAACATTGTGACACATCCCGATGTAAATTGCAGCATCAGCAATTCCTAAACTAACTGTATCTTCAACTACTACGTTAGTCCCCATCGTTGGATAAATTCCGTAAATTCCTGTGTTCTCCACAATGAGCTTACGCATAATGATGTTACCGGCACCTTGGGTCATCACTCCATTCGCTTTGTAATTTTTTATATGAAAATTTTCGATGAGAAAATTTGCCCCAGACCCAATCACACCATCATTGAGTTTGGCTTCTCCATCTAACACTGGCCACTTGCCATTGACGATAACACCAGACAGAGTGAAATGTGTTTTATCGACAAACAAAAATTCATGATAAATACCAGGAAACACTTTTACAGTATCTCCTTTTTCTAACGAATCAATCGCCTTTTGAATCGACTCACCTTCATGAACTTCGACTGTGCGTGCAAAAACGTGGGATGTGAAGAAAAAAGATAAAAAGATAACTAACCATAGATGAAAATGGGTTTTTGAATTTTTTAAAAAAAGAATGGATTGAAAAAGTTTTTTAAAACTCATTATTGTTTGGATCTCCGATGATATGATTCTAAATCTAGTGCTACTGGTAAACCTGATGGTACAGACATAGGAAATTTGGGCATACTTGTTTCATCAGTCAATGTCATTAGAAAAGAAATTAAGGAAGTAATTTCATTTTGACTGAGGCCCATTTTTCTTACGTGCCAATGAATTCGAAGATCACTGGGTGCACCATTCCCCCTACCGCCACCTTCGTTATAAAAATTTACAACTTCCTCGAGAGTTTCCAAATTTCCAGCATGCATATAAGGTGCTGTTTTTGCTATATTTCTCAAACTAGGAACACGAAAAGAACCACGAAGCAAATCTTGACCTGTAATGGTTTCTCGGCCATAATCCCTTTCTCCCGAATCGAGAACTCCAATGGTTGCAAAAACATTATTTGTGAACATCGGTGGAGGATGGCATTCAGCACATCTGGCAACAAAAGATCGAAAGACATTATAACCTAACAACTCTTCTTTGCTAAGTGCGTCTTTATCTCCAGTCGACCATTTATCAAACCTACTACTAAAAGAAACGAGTGATCTTTCAAAAGATGTTATCGCTTCAACCACCAATTGAGCCGATATTTTTTTCACCCCCAGGCCAAACGCTTGCCGAAACATTTTTTGATAGAAAGGATTTTCATTTAATCGTAATTCGATGATCGTAGGTGAACTGTCCATTTCATCAGGAGAATAGAGTGGGCCTTCCGCTTGGTCTTCCAAATTTGAGGCTCTCCCTTCCCAGAATAAGTGTTTCATGTAGAGAACATTCCATAAACTCGGCGCTGATCTCTTTAATACCACTCCATTTTTGCGTTCAGGTCCATAACCCGTCCCACTTTTCCCAATACTTTGTTTCAGACCATCCGATAAACTATAAGCTGGGTGATGACAATGTGCACATGACAGTTGTTTATCTCCAGAGAGAATAGGATCAAAAAACAAATACCTACCCAAATCAATAACTTTTGGATCTAGTTTGATGTTTGGAAGAGATTGGCCTAAGCCACCATTTTTTTCTAAAGAATTTACATACTGATAATTGATGATGCAGTAATTTTTCTCTGCTTTCCATCCAGATGGACAAAGAGAAGATAGAAAAAAATCTGAAGGAGGTTCCACTACTTCAAATTCAGATGTCTCTTGAATGATTCTAGAATCTACCTTTGAACAATTCAAAACAAAAAAGACAAAAGTAACGAATCCCAAATAAAACAGACTCTTCACAAGACAAGAGAAACATATAGAGAAAACTTAGAAATCATTTTAATCTATATAATCAAAAGAAAAGCAAATGATTTGACCATAAAAAAAATTCGTCATCTCAAAGCTCATTGATTTATATCAATGCTTATTTGATGTTATTAAAAGAGTCACAAGAAACATGACCCTTTCAATAAAAGTAAAATTCTGAACTAAGATTCAGCCAAAGCCTTTATGGCTTTATATTCACCGAGATCGATGTAAATCTCTTTAGTATATGGATTCCGTTTTGTTTTAACCCACTTATAGATCATATAACAGAACACAGCCACATTACTAACTAATGCAAGTGCAGCAATAGAATTATAAATCCAAGGTTGGTATGTTGAGCGAACTACATAGGCTCCTGAATCTAAAAACATTGGGAAGGTTTGAGCAAACATACACCAGATAGCAAGCGTTTGTGCTCTATGTTGCAACCAAGCACCTTTTCCAATCGTAAATGCGCAGACAGTTGGTGCCAAAAGAAGTGCTAAACCAGCATACCAAGAATGTGATGGAATACAATTATATGTATAAGAAAAGTTCCACAAATCATAAGCGACTATCCAGAACCAAAGCATATCAGGCCATAACATATCCCGACTCTTATCAGTTTCGGTTTCTTTTCGAATCACAATTCCAAACCAACCAGTAATTGTAACCGTATTCAGAATACCCGCAACAGCATTCATATAATTCCAAGGCCCACCAAGAACTCCAGTCACTTCACCTTCAATTGGCCCTGAAAATAAATTCCAATAAACCCTTCCAACTTGAAAATCTCTTGTGACTGCCTCAATGATATTCACTGCTAAAATGAAAGCAGGAAAAAATAATGCAGTTTTAACATTCGCTAATCGCCAGCGTATATTTCCTTTAGCGTCATGTTTCTGAATATGGCGGATCGCCCAAAAGATAAGGCAACCTGCAATCGCAGAATACACTTTGGCCAAATGAAACCAATCTGTATAGGTTTGTTCTTTCATAAAGAAAAACCAAAGAATGGAAAGAAAAGTGGGGAGGACTATGAAGCTAAAAAAGCCAGCCCACTTCCATCTTCTCGCAAATTCATTAAAAACAAAAAGGGCAAGAAAAACAAGGAGCCAAATGGCAATCCCTTCCACTGTTGTCGTGCCGGCCTCTGTATTAAAAGTCCACATAAAACCAATACCCCTACCGATTTAGATTTCTGATTCTAAATTTTAGAAAACCTGTTTTCATTATGACTGACTAGTCAATGAAAGTCAAGGACTCTTATAAACATATGGAGGATTTAGCAGGTGTTTGTTTAGAAGAATTCTAAACAAACTTCTTTGAACGATCCCAAATCTTTAGAATTTCAAAATTGAAAAAATTTAGGATCGAATTGACTAGGCGGTTCGGATTCTTATTTTCCAAGGGATAGGAAAGCGACCCTCAGAACAAACACTACATACTCCGAGGGTAAGGGTTATGTTCATTTTTTTTCAATGAAAAGCTTCTTCCAGTGATTTAAACACCTCTCGACTAACACCTATCGGCATAAAAAAACCAATGGAATTCACTGACAAAGAGGACCCGCCGTAAATTTCAATCGCTACCGAAGTTTGGGATGATTCTGTAGTTAAGATCTCTTGGAATTTAGGATACACTTTGGTTGGTGCTAAAAAATATGATAGAAAATTCCTGAAAGGAAAAGAAGCACTAAGCCCATTCATTTGAGGAATAGAAAAAGTTTTGAACTTAGAAGTTACTTGTTTCTTTTGTTCTGCAGAAAGCTCTTCCCATCGGCACCCAAGAACTGATCGCAATTTTGTCGGTTCCGTATCAGGTCCGTCCAAATAAATTGCTAGGCTATCGCAACTGGTAATTCCTACCGACTCCCATTCTTTTTGAAAACGATCCCAACTATTTCCAATCTCATTATAAGGTCCTTTATGAGTAGTATAAAAAATTTCAGTTGGACCAAATGATTCACGATTCACCGTTACCTGCTGAAACCCACCCATATAACTATAAAAGGCGATTCCAAGTAGAACCAAGACAACAATAGTGATACCAATATTTTTTCCCTTTTTCATCTTTTTCTCCTTTTCTTTTATTAAAAGAGAAAATAAAAAAGGCAATTAGAATTTTAAGGGATGATTGTATTGTTTTTTTGACTGGGAATTGATTGCCTGGGAGAGAAGTTACTGAATAAGAATTATCTGCCTTCCGAAAAACGGAGCAACGTAATTTTACCAAATTTCAAACTAGATTTACACTTGCGAAAATAAGATTTTGTCTAAATCGTTTATATGATAAGGCGAAGAAAAATGAACCCATTGAGAATTTATTTACTCATCCTTTTTATTTTCATTGGATTTGGAATTTCATTAAATTCAGAACCATTGTCGGAGACTAACCAAAAAGCGATTGATGCCTTTTACCAGAAAAACTGGTCTCAGGCAGAAATTTGGTTCAAAGAAAGTTTAAAGAAAAATCCAAGTGACCCATATGCAAACTATAACTTGGCATGCGTTTACACTATCCTATTAAGTCAATGCGAGTATTTGACAGAAGAACAAGACGTTTTTCAGTTATTAAATCATGCAGTCAAAAACAAAAAGTCTTACAAAAGTTTGATGCTGAAAGACAAAGATCTTTCGTTACTTCGTAATACATACAGATTTAATGAAATTGCAGGGCTCAGCCCAAAAGAGATCTTTGCAAATATTATTTGGTATGGCCCAAGTCCAGGTGCTTACGGGCCCATCTCGAATCTTAAGTTTGATAAAAATGGATCATTTGAATTTTCTTTGGTGTCATTTCGCGAAAGTGATGGATCACTTGAAATACCAAAGTTTAAAGGCAAATACCAATGGATCTCTGAAGACAAGATCCAACTAGAATTTCAAAATCTTCCCTCGTCGTTTCCAAACCAAACCAAAAAAAGGCAAGCTCGTTGGAACAAAGATAGGCTAGAAATTGAAGGTTTTGAATACCAATTCGTAGATTCACCTGACCGCTGTTCGGCGTAGAATGCCTTCCTGACTCCTGCTCGACTGGGTGTCCTTGCCCAGACTCGCGAGCTCCGCAGGTCTCGCTCCGCCTCCGTCAGAAACGCATTCTGACTTGGGTTACCTATTGAATACACGAATTGTTTCCAAACATAAAAAAAGCCTCACATCTTTCGACGTAAGGCTTCTCTTTTCTTTTACTCTGTTTCAACTATATACGACAAAGGTCCTATCTTTCCG